>JACRAB010000228.1 GCA_016213575.1 Actinomycetota bacterium | reverse complement strand
GCCGCCGGGGTGCCGAAGGCCCCGCGGCGGCGGCGTTCGGCGATCCCGACCCGGGTCAGCGCGACAGCGCCGGCGCCACCGTCGAGCACCGGCTCCAGGCACAGCAGGGCGCCGTAGCCGCTCGCGAGCGCACGGACCGCCTCGCCGTCCCCGGCCCGCCAGGCGGTCGCGGCCGCGTGCCGGATCGCGGTGTCCCGCCAGCCGGCCGGGTCCTGCGCCACCGCCGCGCCGTCCGCTGCGAGCACCTGCGCCGCCGCGGCGGTGAGCAGCCCGGCCGCGTCGGTCACGGCAGGTGCTTCAGCGCTGCCCGGACGAGCCCGGTGAGCTGCAGCCGGGACAGGTCCGCCACCGGCCACCAGGCCGCCTCGACGGTCGAGCCGTCGACCTCGACGACGCGCGGCTCGACGTCCGTCGGCACCTCGCCGTCGAAGACGACCCGGACGCCGTGGAAGTCCTCGGCCCGCCCGGACGGCCCGCGCCCGGTGAACCGGGTGCTGTCGACGTCGAGCAGCCCCCGCAGCCGGACCGGCAGGCCGGTCTCCTCGTGGACCTCGCGGACGGCGGCCTCGTGCGGCTGCTCGCCGTGGTCGATCCCGCCGCCGGGCAGGGTCCACAGCGACGAGTTCCGCAGCCGGCTCAGCAGGACGCGCCCGTCGGCGTGGCACAGCGCGTAGGCCGCCGTCCGCTGCACCCGGGCGACCGCCTCGCCGTGGAGCGCGTCGAGGTCCGGGCCGGGGGCGACCGCGCCCCCTTCGTCGACGGGAACGGCGGGGTCACCGGCGGCCGGGCTGCCGAAGCCCCGGACGGCGTGCCCCGCCGCGGCGGCGGGGACGACGGTCGGCCGGGCCGGCGGGTGCGCGACGGGCATCGGCGGGACCGGGAGGCCGAGCGTGTGCGCGACGAACGGGACGACGGGCAGCGCGCCCGCGCCGGTGAGCTCGCCGGGGGCGACGAGGCGGACGGCGTCGCTCGTGCCGTCCGGCTCCGGCCGTAGGCCCACGGCCCGGCCGGCCCCGGAGGTGGACGGGTCGTCGGCGTGCAGGTCGTAGAGCACCCGCAGGGTGTGCACGCGGACGCCCCGGTGCGGCAGGTCGATGACGTCGGAGACGACGTCCCGCAGGCCCGTGACCCGGACCGTGACCCCGGTCTCCTCGGCGACCTCGCGGGCGACGGCGTCCCGCGGGTGCTCGCCGAAGTCGACGCCGCCACCGGGCAGGAACCAGACCCCCGTGAGGTCGGACCGGTCGGACGCCCGGACGAGCACGACCCGGCCGTCGGCGTCCCGGAGCACGCCGTAGGCCGCCAGGCGCTGCACGTCCCGGCCCGGCGGCCGGTCCTGCGCGAGGTCCTGGGAGAGGTCGGGCGGCACGGCGGACGACGCTACCGCGTGCGGGCGGTGGCAAACGCTCGAGGGCGGGGAGGCGATGCCTCCCCGCCCTCCGACCCGGTCCACCTCGGGTCGCGTGCTCGGCCGGGTGAGCGGCCGAACCCGTTCGCAGATCCGTGACGATCCGCTGAGCCGTGACGAGGACGACGTTAGGCGTGGATCACCGCGCGCACCCGGGACGTCGGTCCCCCGGACATAAGGTGAAGGCATGGTCGGGGAGGCGGGCGCGGGCATCGGGACGCTGCATCGTTGGGCCCTCACGGGTTTCCGGCGGATGCCGCGGCGGCTGCGGGTCGCCGCGGTCCGGGTCATCGCACCGAGCCACACGGTCGGCGCCGTCTGCTTCGTCGAGCACGACGGCCGGATCCTCGTGCTGCGCCAGCACCACCGGCCCGGATGGACGCTGCCCGGCGGGCTCGTCAACCGCGGCGAGAGCGCCGACCGGGCCGTCGTCCGGGAGCTGCGCGAGGAGACCGGGCTCGTCGTCGAGGTCGACCTGCCGATCGGGGTCGTCGTCGAGCCCCGGTCGCGCCGGGTCGACGTCGTCTTCCACGTCGTCTCGGACGCCGCGCACGAGGTCCGGCCGGGGAGCGAGGCGATCGAGGCCGCGTGGCTGCGCCCCGACGAGCTCGGCGCCATCGACGAGCCGACCGCGACGGTGCTCGACGTCCTGCGTCGCTGGCGCGAGGGCGACGCGCACTCGGGCCGGGTGCTCGGGCGGTGACGGACCGGCTCGCGGGCGTCGTCCTCGCCGCCGGTGCGGGCACCCGGCTGCGGCCGCTCACGCTGCTGCGGCCCAAGGCGCTGTGCCCGGTCGGCGGTGTACCGCTGCTCGACCACGCGCTGGCCCGGGTGGTGCCCGCGGCCGGCACCGGGCCGGGGCACCTGGCCGTCAACGCCCACCACGGCGCCGACCTCGTCGTCGCGCACGTCGGCGACCGGGCGCACGTGTCGGTCGAGGCCCCCGAGGCGCTCGGCACCGCGGGCGCGCTCGGCGCGCTGCGCGACTGGGTCGACGGCCGCGACGTCCTCCTGACGAACGCCGACGCCTACCTGCCCGCCGGCCTGGGCGACCTCCCCGGGGGCTGGGACGGCGAGCGCTGCCGGCTCCTGTGCGTGCCCGTCGACGGGCGCCCGGACTTCACGGCACCGGACGGCACCGGGCTGCGCTACGTCGGCGCCTGCCTGCTGCCCTGGGCCTTCGTCAAGGCGCTGGCGGCCGAGCCGACCGGGCTCTACGAGGTGCTCTGGGCCGCCCAGGACGCCCTCGGCCGCCTCGACCTCGTGACGACCGCCGGGCTCGGCCTGCCCGGCACCGTCGTCGACTGCGGGACGCCGGCGCAGTACCTCGCGGCCAACCTCGACGCGGTGCACCGGGCCGGCGGCAGCATCGTCGCCCCCGGCGCCGTCGCCGGCGGCCGGGTCGAGGAGTCCGTCGTCGGCGCCGGCGCCCGGGTCGAGGGCGACGTCGTCCGCTCGGTCGTCTGGGACGGCGCGCACGTCGCGCCCGGGGAACGGCTCGTCGACGCCGTCCGGGCCGTCGCGGCGGACGGCTCCCGGGTGACAGTCACCGGGGATACCGGCACACTCAGTTCCGATCAGGGACTGGGGGTGTGATGCCGGACGGGGACCTCGACGCGCTGGCGCTGCGGGCCAGCGGCGTCGGGCTCTGGTCGTTCGTCCCGGGCCGGTACACCGTGACGATCGACGACGTCACCGCCCGCCTCGTCGGCGCCGCCGAACCGGGCACGTTCCCGGTCGCCGACCTCATGGGCGCGCTGCACCCCGACGACCGCAAGGGCCTGTTCGCCGCGCTCGAGTCGGTGTCCCGGGCCTGCCAGCTCGCGCTGCGGGACGACGGGCCGCAGCGGGGCCGGGCCGGGCCGGGTGCGCTGCGCGACCTGCAGGTCCTCGAGGAGTTCCGGGTCCGCGGTGCCGACGGCACCGTCCGCTGGGTCCGGCTGCGCGGGGGTGTCGTCCTCGACGGCACCGGCGGCGCCGTCGTCACGGGGGTGGCCGCGGACACGACCGGGCTGCGGACCTCCCGCGAGCGCACCGGCCGCACGCTCGCGCAGGTGAGTGACGGCGTCCTCATCCTGGAGCCGGACTGGACCGTCGCCTACGTCAACGAGACCGCCGCCGGGCTGCTCGGCCGGCCCGGGGCCGACCTCGTCGGGCGGCCGTTCTGGGCGGAGGTCCCCGAGGCCGAGGACTCCCCCGTCCACGTGAACTACCACTGGGCGATGGACCACCAGCGGCCGGTGACCTTCGAGACGCCGACGGCGGGCGGCTGGCTCGAGGTCCGGGCGCACCCCTCGATCGACGGGCTCACCGTCTACCTGCGCAGCGTCGAGGCCCGCCACGAGGCCGAGCGCGAGCGCGGCCGGATCGTCACCCGGCTCGAGCGCTCGCTCGCCCGCGGCCGGCAGCTGCTCGGGCTGACCCGTTCGCTCTCGACGGCGATGACCGTCCAGGACGTCGCGGACGCCGTGACGACGAACGCACGCCGGGCCCTCGGCACCGTCTTCGCCGGCATCGCGCTGGTCGAGAAGACCGGCCGGACCATGGAGTACGTGAGCATGAGCCCGCTGCCGGCGGAGACCGCCGCGGTGTGGTCGCGCTTCCCGCTGGACCGGTCGGCGCCGGTCTCGGACGCCGCCCGGCACGGCCGCCCGTACTTCCACGAGACGGTCGACCAGGCCGTCGAGGACTTCCCCGACATCGGCCCGCACATGCGCACCGCGGGCACCGAGTCGATGGCGCATCTTCCGCTCGTGACCGGCAGCGGCTCCCGGCTCGGCACGCTCGCGCTGTCCTGGTCGACCGAGCACGCGATGAGCGCCGAGGAGCGCGACTTCCTCGTCACCCTCGCGGGGCACACGGCGCAGGCGCTCGAACGGGCCCTGCTCTTCGAGCAGCAGCGGACCGTCGCCGACGCCCTCCAGCACGCCGTCCTGCCCGACCGGCTGCCGACCGTGCCGGGGGTGACCCTCGGCGCGGTGTTCGTGCCGGCGACCGGCGGTCACGAGGTCGGCGGCGACTGGTACGACGCGTTCGTCCTGCCGTCGGGCCGGCTCGGGCTCGCCGTCGGCGACGCCGCCGGGCACGGCCTGCCCGCGGCCCGGGTCATGAGCGGGCTGCGCAACGCCCTGCGCTCGTACGCCCTGCTCGGCGGCGGTCCCGGGGACGTCGTCGAGCGCCTCGACGCGTTCGTCGAGCAGTACGACCCCGACACGTTCGCGACGATCGCCTACCTCGAGCTCGACCCGGCCACCGGGGGTGGTGTCTGGTGCAGCGCCGGGCACCCGCCGCTGCTGCGGATCGCGCCCCCGGACGCCGCGGGGTCCGGTGCACGCGCGACGTTCTTCGGGGACGACGTCGACCCGCCGGTGGGCTCGCTCCTGGCCGCAGGGGCGCGGGAGCACCCGTTCCGCCTCGACCCCGGCGAGACCCTCGTGCTCTTCACCGACGGCCTCGTCGAGCGCCGCGACGACGACCTCGACCACGGTCTCGACCGGCTCACCGCGACGGCCGCGGCGGTACCGCCCGAGCTGTCCCCGCCGGACCTCGTGCGGGCCATCTGCGACACCCTCCTCGCCGGCTCCGGGCCGACCGACGACGTGTGCCTGCTCGCCGTCCGCCGCGGCACCGCCGCCGCCGGCCGGACCGGGGACGACGGGCCGGCGCCGGGCGCGGTCGTCCGGCACGTCCTGCAGCCGGTCCCGAGCGCCGCGTACGTCGCCCGGTCGGTGGCGCGCGAGGCGCTGCGGTCGTGGGCCCTGACCGACCTCGTCGACACCGTCACCCTCGTCGTGAGCGAGCTCGTGACGAACGCGGTGACCCACGCCGGCGGGGAGGTCGCCCTCGAGCTGCGGCGCCTCGACGACGCCGTCCGGATCAGCGTCACCGACACCAGCCCTGACGCCCCGCAGCACCAGGACCCCGGCCCGCGCGAGGAGCACGGCCGCGGCGTCCACCTCGTCGACGTCCTCGCGGCCCGCTGGGGGACGACGGCGCTGCCCGACGGCAAGCGGGTGTGGGCCGAGCTCGACGTGCCCTGAGGGCCGGCTGCGGACCGGTCAGCCGCCGAGGGTGACGACGGCCGGCGCCGCGCCGCCTCGCGTGACCTCGACCTGGAGCGTCGCGGCGTCGGGCAGCAGTGCCGCGTCCCGGCCCGCGTCGGTCCAGGAGCCGGACGGCGTCACGCGGTAGCGCAGGGCCGCACCGACGTCCGCCACCACCCAGCCCTGCCCTTCGGGGAGCCGGACGGCCACCGGCAGGACGGCGTCCGGGTCGAGGACCCCCCCGTCGGCGAGGGCGGACGCCGTGACGTGCTCGGGGTCGGGGCCGGTGAGGACGCCGCCGACGACACGGGACGGGTCCGCGTCCGCGGTGAGGGTGGCGACGACGTACGTGCGGCCGTCCGGGGTGCGACCGACGAGGCTGCCCGGCAGGGAGCCGAAGGCGACACCGCCGGGCCCGGTGCGATCCATCCGCGCGCTGACGAGGGCCTGGCTCCAGCGCTCGCACGCCGACGCGTCGACGTCGCCGCGGCCGACCGGGAGGCACCGGGTCGTGCCCGCCCAGCGCACGGTCGCGGCCGACGCGACCCAGTTCGGCACGACCTGCTCGCTGCGGCGGTCCGGGCCGATGCGTTGCACGTCGGCCCACTCCCGGACCGGGGTGCGGGCCACGGCGACGAGCCGTGCGTCGCTCCCCGTCGGCAGGGAGAGGACGGTCGCGCCGTCGGAGAAGGTGACCGGCGCCCAGTCGCGCACCGGGACGCCGTCGGGCCGGTAGGACCAGCGGCTCGACCACGCCAGGGGCACGCCGGGATCGACGAGGAGCAACCGGGTGCGGGCCGTGTCGAGCCACACGCCCACCATGGCGCTGCGGCGGGCCGGATCGTCGGTCACCTGCTCGGACCGGGCCGCGCGGTCGACGGCGAGCAGGGTCAGGCGGCCGCCCGGCCCGGTGGCGACGAAGCCGAGCAGGGTCCGCTCGCCGAGGTCCGCGGCGTCGAGGCCGGGGTGCGGGTGCAGGAACGCGCGTTGGGCGACCACCGCCGCGGGCCCGGTGTCGGTCTGACCGGCCCAGACGATGTGCGGCGTGCCCCGGATGTCGTCGAACACCCCCGACCGGCCGTCCGGGGACACTCCGCGAGCCGTCGCCCAGGCGGCGAGGACCTCCGCGCGCAGGCCGTCGTCACCGGCCAGCGCGCCACGTGCCGGACCCTCGAGGAGCCCCGCGTAAGGGTCGACGTCCCGGGCCACGGCGGGTCGCGGGGGTGCCGTCGGCGCCGGGACCGGCACGAGCGCGCCGACGACCGGCACCCGGCGCACCGTGTCGGGGAAGGCGGCGACGGCGCCGGCGACGAGCACCGACGCCGCGACGAGGACGGCTCCGGTGCGCGCCGCGGTCCGGGTGCGCAGCCGGCGACGACCGAGGGCGGCCGCCCGGGCCGCGAGCGCGCCGTCCGCCGCGGGCCGGGCCGGGTCGGGGGCCGCCGCGAGGTCCGCACGTTCGGCGAGGACGACGAGCGCGGTGACGAGGGGGTCGGGAGCGGGGCCGAGGGGGTCGGGAGCGGTGCCGGTCATGAGCGCTGTCCTTCCGGGAGCCGGGCCGCGTCGGGGTCGCCGTCCGGTGCGAGCGCCGCGCGCAGCCGGGTCAGGGCGCGCGCGTTCTGGCTCTTCACCGTGCCGACCGAGATGCCGAGGGCCTGGGCGGTCTGCGGTTCGCTGAGATCCTCGAGGTGGCGCAGGACGACGACCGCGCGCTGCTTGGCGGGCAGGGTCGCGAGCGCGTCGAGGAGCACCCGCCGGGCGAGGACGGCGTCCGTCGCGTCCGGCGGTGCAGTGCGGGCGTCGGCGCCGGGGGCGGCGGCGTCGTGGACGACGGCGACGCTCGTCTCCGGCCGCCGGCGGCGGTACCGCCACCGCGAGCGGGTGCCGTTGACGAGGCTGCGCCGGACGTAGGCGTACGGGTCGGCGACCCGCGGCCACGCCACGTAGAGCGCGACGAGCGCGTCCTGCACGAGGTCCTCGGCGACGTGCGCGTCGCCAGTGAGCAGGAACGCGGTGCGCCGCAGGTGCGAGGCCGCGCCGGCGGCGAAGGGCTCGAAGCCCTCGCGACGGTCCACGGTGCCTCCAGGGGTTGCCGGCTCCGACGGCCGGGGTCACGTGTCCAGAGTCCGGCGGGGGCACGATGGTTGTCAGGCGACCTGATGCACCTGTCGTCGCAGCCCGCTGCACGCTATGACGTGCACCGCCCCGCATCCACGCGTGCAGCAGCGATCGTCGCGAGCTCGGGTCCGTGCTCGGGTGCTGCCCGTCGTGATCACGACCGCCCGGACCCGGGCATCGACCCGACCTCGCGTCCGGGAGGAGAAGCACACCGGTGACCGACTTCGTGCACGCGGCACCCCGCGTCGTGCCGTACGACCCGGCCTGGGCGACGGCGTTCGCCGACGAGGCCGCGCTCCTCGGCGCGGCGCTGGCCGGCGTGCCGCACCGGGTCGAGCACATCGGGTCGACCGCCGTGCCCGGGCTGCCCGCCAAGCCCGTGGTCGACGTCATGGTCGGGCTGCCCGACGACGGCACGCTCGACGAGCGCTTCGACGACGTCCGGGCGGCGCTCGAGCACCTGGCGTACGTCTGGGACCCGCGGGCGCACGCCGACGACCCCGGCCGGCACGTCTTCCGCAAGGGCCCCGGAGACCCGGCCGAGCTGCGCAGCCACCACCTGCACCTCACGGTCGAGGGCAGCGGCTACTGGCGGCGCATCCTCGCCTTCCGCGACCGGTTGCGCGCCGACCCGGCGGCCGCCGCCGAGTACGCCGCCGTCAAGCTCCGGCTGCTCGCGACGTGCGGCGGCGACACCCGGGCCTACACGCGCGGCAAGACCGACGTCGTCCGGCGGTACGAGACCGCCGACGATGTCTGACGCCGCGCTCCCGCCCGGCGCGCTCCCGCGATGACCGAAGGCATCACCGGATGACCGCAGGGGTTGCAGCCCCTTCGGTCATTCGGTCATCGACTCGGTCATCCCTCAGTGCCGGCCTCAGCGGCCGGGTGACCGGTCGCAGCGGGTGGGCCGTCACTCCCACTCGATCGTGCCCGGCGGCTTGCTCGTCACGTCGAGGACGACCCGGTTGACCTCGGGCACCTCGTTCGTGATCCGGGTGGAGATCCGGGCGAGGACGTCGTACGGCAGCCGGGTCCAGTCGGCGGTCATGGCGTCCTCCGACGACACCGGCCGCAGCACGACGGGGTGGCCGTAGGTGCGGCCGTCGCCCTGGACGCCGACCGAGCGGACGTCGGCGAGGAGCACGACCGGGCACTGCCAGATCTCGGCGTCGAGGCCCGCCGCGGTGAGCTCGGCGCGGGCGATGAGGTCGGCGGCGCGCAGGGTCTCGAGGCGGTCGTGGGTGACCTCGCCGATGATCCGGATGCCGAGGCCCGGGCCGGGGAACGGCTGCCGGCCGACGATCTCCTCGGGCAGGCCGAGCTCGCGGCCGACGGCGCGGACCTCGTCCTTGAAGAGCGTCCGCAGCGGCTCGACGAGGTCGAACTGCAGGTCGTCGGGCAGACCGCCGACGTTGTGGTGGCTCTTGATGTTCGCCGCGCCCTCGCCGCCGCCGGACTCCACGACGTCCGGGTAGAGCGTGCCCTGCACGAGGAACTTCACCTCCTCGCCCGCCGCGCCCGCCTCCTCGACGACCTCGCGGGCGGCCTGCTCGAAGACCCGGATGAACTCGCGGCCGATCGTCTTGCGCTTCTCCTCGGGGTCGACCTGCCCGGCGAGCGCGTCGAGGAATCGCTTCTGCGCGTCGACGACCTTGAGCCGGACGCCGGTCGCGGCGACGAAGTCGCGCTCGACCTGCTCGGCCTCGCCCGCGCGGAGCAGGCCGTGGTCGACGAAGACGCACGTGAGCTGGTCGCCGACCGCACGCTGCACGAGCGCCGCCGCGACCGCCGAGTCGACCCCGCCGGAGAGCCCGCAGATGACCCGGCCGCCGCCGATCTGCGCCTTGATCCGGGACACCTGCTCGTCGATGACGTTGCCGGTCGTCCAGTCGGCGGTGATCCCCGCGCCGCGCAGGAGGAAGTTCGTGAGCACCTGCTGGCCGAACGTCGAGTGCTTGACCTCGGGGTGCCACTGGACGCCGAACAGCCGCCGGGCCGGGTCCTCGAACGCCGCGACCGGGGCGCCCGACGTCGTCGCGACGACCGAGAAGCCGTCGGGGGCCTTCTGCACCGAGTCGCCGTGGCTCATCCACACCGACTGCTGCGCGGGCTGCCCGTGGACGAGCACGGACCCGTCGGCCTCGACGTCGACGGACGTGCCGCCGTACTCGCGCAGGCCCGTCCGGGCGACCTCGCCGCCGAGCGCCCGGGCCATCGCCTGGAAGCCGTAGCAGATGCCGAGCACCGGGACGCCGGCCTCGAAGAGCGCGGCGTCCACCTGCGGGGCGCCGTCCGCGTACACGCTCGCCGGCCCGCCGGAGAGGATGACCGCCGCCGGCCGCTTCGCGAGCATCGCCGCGACGGGCATCGTGTGCGGCACGATCTCGGAGTAGACGTTCGCCTCGCGCACCCGGCGCGCGATGAGCTGCGCGTACTGCGCGCCGTAGTCGACGACGAGCACCGGGCGGTGCGACTCCTCCGCGAGCTCCTCGGCGGTGTGCGGCGCGGCCTGCGCCGGACCGGAGCCCGCGGGCCCGTCCGCGATGACGTCGTAGGGGGGCGTGTTCTCGGCGGGTGCGTCGGTCACCCGCCCAGCCTACTGAGGCTGCGGGCCCGTCCCTGCCGCGGTCCGCTCCCGGCCCAGCATCGGCTCGACCTGGTGCCGCACCCAGCGCTCGGCGACGAACGACATGAACGGGATCGTCCCGGCGAGGACGACGCCGACCATCCGCGGGAAGTTCAGCCGGGTCCGGAACCACAGGTCGACCGAGACGATGACGTAGATCAGGTAGAGCCAGCCGTGCGCGATCGGGATGAACGCGCCCGCCCCCGGGACGACCGCGCTGAGCCCGTCGGCGTCGAACAGCGGCTGGCCCGGGTCCTTCTGCACGGCCTGCAGGACGACGTGCAGCGTGAGCAGCAGCAGGAGGACACCCGTGGCGTACGCCATCACGCGGTACCGGGTCAGGGCGGCCTTCACAGGGTGGCTCCTTCGTGGGGGGTCGGTTCGTCGGCGGGGTCCGGGTCGGCCGGGTCGGCCGGGTCGGCCGGGTCGGCCGGGTCGTCGTCCGGGCCGGGCGGCAGCACGCCGAGGTGGTCGTCCCGGACGAGCCGCCACCACATGAAGATGCCGAAGCCCGCGAAGAGGAACCACTGCCCGGCGTAGGAGACGTTGCGCAGGTCGATGCCGCCGGTGCCCTCGGGGACGGCGGGGACGCGCGCGGGCGCTGGGGTCGCGACGGGCACCGCGGTCGTCGTGCCGTCGGCGGTCGCGGTCGCGGTGTAGTCGGTGAGGACGAGGTAGCCGGTGAGCAGCGGCCAGCGCCACAGCCCGATGAGCTCGGTGACGTCGACCCGCTCGACCTGACCGGCGGGCAGCCCGCTCGTCTCGCCGGGGGCGCGGTCCGCGGGCGGCTCGGCCGGCCTCAGCACCCCCTGGACGGCGACCGGCCCGGTCGGGACGGCGCCCACCGCGGCCGCGGGGTCGGCGGCGTCGGGGACCCAGCCCCGGACGACCCCGACGGCGCTGCCGTCCTCGAGCACGAGCGGGGTGAGCACCCACAGCCCGGTCCGGCCCGAGAGCCAGCGCTCCGGGACGACGAGCTGGTCGGCCGCCGAGTACGTGCCGACGGCGACGACGGGCCGGTCCGCGGCCGCACCCGTGAAGGTCTGCCGGGCCTTGATGACGTCACCGATCGGCACCGGGGGCTGCGTCGTCCGCGCGACGACGTTCTCGTCGGCGTTGTCGTGGGCCCGGTCCCACTGCCACTGCCCGAGCCGCGCCATCCCGGCGGCGGCCACGAGGACGACGACGAGGAGCGCCAGCCACCGGGGCTTGAGGGCGGTCCGCAGCACGGTTCACGGTAACCCGCGCCGCCCGGGGCCGGAGCAGCGGGTCGGGCCGGCGGGGTCAGCCGTTGCGGACCGTCGCCACGAACTCGCTGACCTCGGCGCGGAGCATCTCGGCGAGCTGCACGAGCCCGCCGCCGGTCTGGCCGCCCTCGACGGCGCTCGCGATGTCGTTGACCATCGTGTCCATCTCGCGGATCCGCTGCGTGACCGCCTCGAGTGCGGTGATCGCGTCACCGGCGGCGGCGCTCACGGCGTCGACCCGGGACAGGATCGTGTCGGACGACGACGACGCGGCGTCCGCGAGGCTCTTCACCTCGGCGGCCACGACCCGGAACCCCTGGCCGGCCTCGCCGGCGCGGGCCGCCTCGATCGTCGCGTTGAGCGCGAGGAGCCGGGTCTGGGAGGCGATCTGGCTGATGAGGTCGACCGCGCGGCGGATGTCGTCCGAGCTCGTGCGCAGCTCCTCGACCGTGCCGGTGGCGCGCGAGGAGTCGTCGACGGCGTCCCGGGCGTACGTGACGACGCCCTCGGCGGTCGCACCCATCTGCGTCGCGGCGGCCGCGACCTGCTCGCTCACGGCGAGGACCGTCGTCTCGAGCCGCTCGGCGAGCGCCCGACGGGCGTCGGCGGCGCGCTCGATCTCCTCGTGCGCCCCACGCATCGAGACCCGGCCGTTGTCGATCGTCACCGCCCCGGTGCGGAAGGCACCGTGCAGGCCGCCGGTGAGCAGCCGCCGGTCGTAGCGGCCGGCGCTGCTCGCGGCGATCGCGGCGGACGACTCGCGGATGTAGGCGTCGACGACGTCGAGGAGCGCGTTGACCGACGCCCGGGCGGCGGTGACGTCCGGGTCGGTGGCGGCGGCGCCGTCGAGCAGGGGCATGCGCTGCTCGAGGTCGCCCTCGGCGGCACGCCGGCAGGCCTCGCCGAAGAAGCGCAGCGCCTCGCGGGCCGGGTCCGGCGCGGAGCCGGCGCGGTCGCTGTGGAAGAGGTTCACGGCGTGACCGTCCAGACCCATTCGTCGTAGGCGAGCCCCGAGGAGGTCAGCGTGCTGCCGAGCAGCGCCGTCGAGGCGGCGATGCCGTCGGCGGCCCGGGCGTGGCGCCGCTCCTCGGCGAGCAGCGCCGCGTAGACCGGCGTCACCGCGGCGATGGCGTCGCGGTGCGGGCTGCGCCGGTTGGAGTGGTAGCCGACGATCCGGCCCGACGCGTCGTACGAGGGCGTCACGTGGGCGAAGACCCAGTAGTTGGCGCCGTCCGCCGCGAGGTTGTTGACGTAGGCGAAGATCTCCTGGCCGGCCGCGATCGTGTCCCAGAGCAGCTGGAAGACCGCCCGGGGCATGTCGGGGTGCCGGATGAGGTTGTGCGGCTGCCCGACGACGTCCTCCTCGCGCATGGCGGCGATCCGGCAGAAGACGTCGTTGGCGTAGGTGATGACGCCCTTGGCGTCCGTCTTGCTCACGATGAGCTCGTCGGCGCCGAGACGTCGCTCGACCCCCGTCGGCGCGACCTTGGACCGGTGCATGCCGCCTCTTCCTCCGGACACCCGCCTCGGGCGGCCCGCACGTCCGCGGACCACCCCGTTCGAAGGGGTGATCGGCGTCACCGGCCGGGGCCTGTAGGCCCTCAGGTCCCACCCTCGGCGGGCAGTTCGTCCCGGTGACGTTCCCATGCGGGTCAGGGGCGCAGCAGCACCTTCGTGGCCCGGCGCTCGTGCATCGCCGTGTAGCCCTCGGCGACGTCGGCGAGCGGCAGCTCGAGGTCGAACACCCGGCCCGGGTCGATCGCCCCCGACAGGACGTCGGGCAGCAGCTGCGGGATGTAGGCCCGGACGGGCGCCACCCCGCCGCCGACGGAGACGTTGCGCCGGAACAGGTCGCGGACGTCGAGCTCGACGCCGTGCGGGACCCCGACGAAGCCCACCGAGCCGCCGGGTCGCACGGTCGCGAGCGCCTGGTCCATCGAGTCCTTCGTGCCGACGCACTCCAGGACGCTGTCCGCGCCGATCCCGCCGAGCGCCTGCGCGACGGCGGCGGCGCCGTCCGCCCCGCGGGCCTCGACGACGTCCGTCGCGCCGAACGCGCGGGCGAGGTCCTGCCGGACGGCGTGCCGGCTCATCGCGACGACCCGCTCGGCGCCGAGCCGGCGCGCGGCGAGCACGCCGCAGAGCCCGACGGCGCCGTCCCCGACGACCGCGACCGTCGAGCCGGGCCCGACCCGGGCGGCGAGCGCCGCGTGGTGCCCGGTACCCATGACGTCGGAGAGGGTGAGCAGCGAGGGCAGCAGCGCGGGGTCCACACCGCCGGGACCGTCGGCACCCGACGACGGGACGGCGACGAGCGTGCCGTCGGCCTGCGGCACCCGGACGTACTCGCCCTGGCCGCCGTCGACGAGGACGCCGTCGCGGTCCGTGCCGCCGTAGCCGCCACCGGCCAGGCACGACGTCTGCAGGCCCCGCGCGCACATCGCGCACGTGCCGTCCGACCACAGGAACGGCGCGATGACGAGGTCGCCCACGCGCAGCGTCGTCACGGCCGGGCCGAGGTCCTCGACGACCCCGACGAACTCGTGGCCGATCCGGCGCTCGACGCCCTCGGGGGCGTCGCCGCGGTACGGCCACAGGTCGGAGCCGCAGATGCACGACACGACGACGCGCACGAGGGCGTCCGTCGGGGCGACGACGCGGGGGTCGGGGGCGTCGACGAGGCGGATGTCGAAGGGGCCGTTGATCGTGGTCGCTCTCACGGCGCCGATCCTGTCAGAGCTTGGGGTCGACGCCCGTCAGCTCGACGGACCGCTCCCAGAGCCACAGCGCGTCGGCGTCGTCGCGGGCGGCGTCCGACATCCCGACGAGCTTCGGGTGCCCCTTCTGCTCCATGAAGCCGTCGGGGCCGTAGTAGTCGCCGCTGCGCGCGGCCGGGTCGCCCGCGGCGCGCAGCGAGGGCAGGGCGCCGGCGGCGGCGCTCTGGGCCATGAAACGCTCGGCGAACCCCGTGACCCGGCCGATGACCCGGCTGCCCGCCGCGGGCCCGGACGCCGTGAGGTTCGTCCGCGCGTACCCGGGGTGGGCGGCGAGCGAGAGGAGCGGGGCGGCCGCCGCGTCGGCCCGGCGCCGCAGCTCGCGCATGAAGAGCAGGTTGGCGAGCTTGGCCTGGGCGTAGGCCGACCAGGGCGTGTACTTCTGCTCGCCCATGAGGTCGTCCCGGCGCAGCCGGCCCATCTTGTGCACGTTGCTCGCCACGGTGACGACCCGTGCCGGGCCGCCCGCGACCCCGCCGGTCGGGCCGGTCGCGAGCAGCGCGGGCAGCAGCAGCCCGGTCAGCGCGAAGTGCCCGAGGTGGTTCGTGCCGAGCTGCATCTCGAACCCGTCGGCCGTCGTCCGCCGCGGGATCGCCATGACGCCGGCGTTGTTGACGAGCAGCGCCAGGCCTCCGCCCGAGCTCTCGAGGACGCCGTCCGCGAACGCGTGCACCGAGGCCAGGCTCGCGAGGTCGAGGCTGCGCAGCTCGGCGGCCGCGCCCGGCACCCGGACCCGGACCTGGCCGAGCGCCTCGTCGCCGCGCAGCGGGTCCCGGCAGGCGAGGACGACGTGCGCGCCGGCCCGGGCCAGCTCGACGGAGGTCTCCAGGCCCAGTCCGGAGTTCGCCCCGGTGACGACGGCGGTGACGCCGGAGAGGTCGGGCAGGTCGGCAGGGGTCCACGTCGTGGTCACGAGATCCACTCTCGCACAGGGGTTCCCGGGTCACCCGTCGGGGCCGCGACCGGCCTCACGGCCACGGGAAGCGGGTGGCCCGGGCAGCCTTGAGCAGGACGGTGAAGGTCTTCGCGAACCGCTCCGGGCCCTGCCCGTAGAGCACGCCCATGCCCATGACGCGCTGGACGGCGACCGACTGCGACTCGGTGAACCGCAGGATGCCCTCGCGGCCGTGCCGCCGGCCGACGCCGGACGCGCGCCGGCCGCCCATCGGTGCCGCCGAGCTCCCCCACGTCGTCAGGTAGGCCTCGTTGACGCTCACGGTGCCGGCGACGACCTGCCGGGCGAGCCGCCGTCCGCGGTGCAGGTTGCTCGTCCACACCGCGGCGTTGAGCCCCATGTCGCCCTCGTTGACGAGGGCCAGGGCCTCGGCGTCCGAGGAGACCCGGTACACCGACACGACCGGCCCGAACGTCTCCCCCGCGTAGCACGCGGCCTCGGGCGTGACCCGGTCGAGCACGGTCGGCTCGAAGAACCAGGGGCCGATGTCGGGGCGGGGCCGGCCGCCCGCGAGGACGACGGCGCCGTGCTCGACGGCGTTCTCCACGTGGGCGGTGATCTTCGCGAGCTGGGCCGCCGACGTGAGGGCGCCGATGTCGCCGCTGAAGTCGAGGCCCGCCGAGAGCCGCAGCCGCCGGACCCGGTCGACGAACCGGTCGAGGAACGCCTCGGCGACCGCCTCGTGGAGCACGAGCCGCTCGATGCCGATGCACTGCTGACCGGTGTTGTTGAAGCAGTCCCGGACGAGCGCCTCGGCGGCGCGGTCGAGGTCGGCGTCGTCCGCGACGTACGCGCCGTTCTTGCCGCCGAGCTCGAGCGAGGCGCTGATGAGCCGCTCCCCCGCCTGCCGGCCGACGACGCGACCGGTCGGCGTCGAGCCCGTGAAGCAGATGTGGTCGACGGCGTCGACGACCGCGCCGCCCACGCCCGGGCCGTCACCGAGCACGACCTGCAGGACGCCGTCCGGCAGCCCGGCCGCGGCGAGCAGGTCCGCCGCCCAGAGCATCGTCAGCGCGGTCTGGTTGTCCGGCTTGACGACGACCGCGTTGCCCGCGAGCAGCGCGGGCATGATGTCGCCGAGCGAGAGCACGAGCGGGAAGTTCCACGGCGCGATGACCCCGACGACGCCCTTGGGGTGCTGCACCTGGGTGACCTGGGTGAGGACGGGCACGATGCCCCGGTAGGTGCGGTCGCTGAGGATCCTCGGGCCGCGACGCGCCAGCCACCGGCAGTTCAGCGCGATGTCGGCGACCTCCTCGTACGCCGAGAGCCGGGTCTTGCCGGTCTCGAGCTGGACGATGTCGAGGATCTCCGACTGCCGGTCCAGGAGCAGGTCGTGCAGGCGCAGGAGGACGGCGGCCCGGTGCCGCGGCGTCCGGGCGGCCCAGCCGGGCTGCGCGGCCCTGGCCTGCGCGACGGCCCGGACGACGTCCCGGGGGGTGGACTGCGGGAGGGCCGCGAGCGGCGCACCGCTCAGCGGGGTGACGGTCGTGACGTGCACGGCGTCGTCGCCGACGACCGCGCGCGAGGTCAGGCCGCGGACCCGGCCCGGGTCGAGGGCCCAGGTGGCCGTGGGGTCCGACTCGGGGTCGGCGACGATGCGCTCCGGGGACATGCGAGGAGCGTAGACATCGTCAACGGCCCTTGGCTACCCACCGGTAACCCCCGATTGGGCCCCGGCTCCGGCCGGTGCCGGCGTCAGGACCGGCCGGGCGCCTGCTTCTGCTGGTCGCGGGTCAGGAGCCGGGCGTGCAGCCCGGCGGCGGCCGCCTGGACGACGTTCTCGGCGTCCTCGATCCAGGCCGCGAAGTCGAGGAGGTCGTCGGAGGTGAGGGCCTTGCCCTCGTGGACCTCGAGCGCCTCGGCGGGCACCTCGATCCGCTCGGCGACGACGCCGCCGAGGGTGAGCAGCCGGACGACCTCGTCACCGGCGGGCTTCTTGACCTGCGAGACGCACGACGTGCAGTCGAACGAGTAGAAGGACCGGCTGCGCACCGCGTGGACCACGAGCCGGACCTGGTCCTTCGTGAGCTCCACGTCGCCGCAGGTCGGGCAGGCGGCCTTGATGATCGTCATCGGGATGTCCCCCCGTTCAGGTGGTGTGTCCCGACCTCCTTCGGCAGTACGGGTGAATCCCTTTAGCGCCCCTGGTGACGCCGTGGTCGGCCCCGGGTCCGCCCCCGCTGCCGGGGCTCAGCTCAGCGGCACGATCTCCGGTGCACCGAGCCGGACGGCGTCCGCCGTCTCGTCGTCCGTCTGGGTCTGCGACGCGCGCTCCGCGGCCACCCGGGCCTCGTAGTGCGCGACCTCCTTCTCCTGCTGCGCGGGCGACCAGCCGAGCACGCCGGCCATGAGCCGGGCGACGTGCGGGGCGGCCGTGACGCCGCGGTCCCAGGTCTCGATGGAGATCCGGGTGCGCCGGGCGAGGACGTCGTCGAGGTGCCGGGCACCCTCGTGCGACGCCGCGTAGACGACCTCGCCGCACAGGTAGTCGTCGGCCCCGGGCAGCGGCTTCCCGAACGCCGGGTCGGACGTGCACAGCGCGAGGACGTCGTCCGCCATCGAGCCGTAACGGCGCAGCAGGTGCTCGACCCGCGCGACGTGCAGCCCGGTGCGGGCCGCCGTCCGGGCCCGGCCGTTCCACGCCGCGCGGTACCCCTCGGCGCCGAGCAGCGGCACCTCGTCGGTGCAGCAGGCCGCCACCCGGACGTCCAGGGCGCGGGCCACCTCGTCGATCGAGTCCTTCGCCATGATCCGGTAGGTCGTGTACTTGCCACCGGCGACGACGACGAGGCCGGGCGCCGGGTGCGCGACGACGTGCTCGCGGGAGAGCTTGCTCGTCGAGTCGCTCTCGCCGGACAGCAGCGGCCGCAGCCCCGCGTAGACGCCCTCGACGTCCTCGCGGGTCAGCGGCGTCGACAGCACCGAGTTCACGTGCTCGAGCAGGTAGTCGATGTCGGTGGCGGACGCCGCCGGGTGCGCCTTGTCGAGGTCCCAGTCGGTGTCCGTCGTCCCGACGATCCAGTGCCGGCCCCACGGGATGACGAAGAGCACCGACTTCTCGGTGCGCAGGATCATGCCGGTCGTCGACTGGATGCGGTCCCGCGGGACGACGAGGTGGATGCCCTTGCTCGCGCGGACCTTGAACTGGCCGCGCTCGCCGACCATCGCCTGGGTCTCGTCGGTCCACACCCCGGTCGCGTTGACGACCTGCTGCGCGTGGACCTCGAACTCCTCGCCGTGCTCGAGGTCGCGGACCCGGACGCCGACGACCCGCTCCCCCTCGCGGAGGAACCCGACGACCCGGGTGCGGCTCGCGACCCGGGCGCCGTACGCGGACGCCGTCCGGACGATGTTCATCGTGTGCCGGGCGTCGTCGAGCTGGCCGTCGTAGTACTGGACGGCGCCGACGAGGGCGTCCTTCTTGAGCGCGGGTGCCGCGCGCAGCGCCTGGGTGCGGGTCATGTGCCGGTGGAACGGCAGCCCGGCGCCGTAGCCGCCCGCCCGCGCCATGAGGTCGTAGAGCGTGACGCCGGCCGCGACGTACGGGCGCTCCCAGCCGCGATGGGTCAGCGGGTAGAGGAACTTCACCGGCTGCGCGAGGTGCGGCGCGAGCCGGGTGAGGATGAGCCCGCGCTCCTTGAGCGCCTCGGCGACGAGCGCGAAGTCGAGCATCTCGAGGTAGCGCAGGCCGCCGTGGATGAGCTTGCTGCTGCGCGAGGACGTGCCGCTCGCCCAGTCCCGGGCCTCGACGAGCGCCGTCGACAGGCCTCGGGTCGCGGCGTCCAGCGCGGTGCCGGCACCGACGACGCCGCCTCCCACGACGAGGACGTCGAAGGTCTGCGAGCGCATGGCGTCCAGGGCGGCCTGCCGCTCGACCGGACCGAGCCGGCCGCGGCGGGAGAGCGCCTCGACGTCCGGTGCGGCGGCCGGGCCTGCGCCGGCGCCGTTGGCCGCGGAGGCGTTCGGGGCGCTCGCCGCGGCCGTCGCGCGGCGGGTGCGCTTGGGGGCGGTCGCGGGGGTGCCCGACGAGGCGCTCGGCGCAGTGGGTTCCAGGCCGTTGCTCATGTCTCCACCCTAGGACGGCCCGGGGCGGTGCGCCGTGCCACCAGTCCCTGGCGGGGCGCAGGTCGCCCTGTCAGCCCGCGCCGCAGGCGCTCCGCGCGGCGAGCACGTAGCCGTCCGGCGCCGGGACGTACGACAGGACCAGCCGGGCCCGGCCCTGGGCGTCGCCCCAGACGACGGCGACGCCGCCGTCGCCCGTGCGGTGGGCCCGCACCCGGACGAGCAGACCGGCCTCGGCGGACGCGAGCCGCTGCTCCTCGGCGGCGGCCGCGAGGTCGCGCCGCCCGTCGTCGTCGGCGTCGCGGGCCAGCAGGCTGCCCTCCGCCGTGGCGGTGCCGCAGTCGAGCGGCGGCGCGGGGGTGTCCTCGACGACGAGGTCACCGGCCACCGGGACGAGCGCGTCGAGCAGCGGTACCCCGCCGACGGACAGCTGCAGCGCGAGGAGGCCCGCCGCGAGGACGGCGACGACGCCGGCGACCGCCAGGAGGAGCCGCCGGGGCGAGGACGGCGAGCGCGGACCCTCCGTCGTCGCACCGGACACGATGGACATGCCGCGCAAGGTATCCACGCTCGCAGCATGCGCCAACGGTTGTTGGTGCTTTCGCTACGGCTGGTCACGCTCCGCAGCAATGGGAGCGCGATCAGTGCATCGTCGCAGTTCAGCGGCCGTTCAGGACGGCTGGTACTGGGACACGACGACCTCGACGCGCTGGAACTCCTTGAGGTCGGAGTAGCCCGTCGTCGCCATCGAGCGGCGCAGCGCGCCGATGAGGTTCGTCGTGCCGTCCGCGGTCCGGCCGGGCCCGAGGAGGATCTCCTCGAGCGAGCCCACGGTGCCGACGTGCCCGCGCTCGCCGCGCGGCACGAGCGGGTGGTGCGCCTCGGGGCCCCAGTGGTACCCGCGGCCGGGTGCCTCGACGGCGCGGGCCAGGGCGGCACCGAGCATGACCGAGTCCGCGCCGCAGGCGATGGCCTTGACGACCTCGCCGGAGCGGCCCATCCCGCCGTCCGCGACGACGTGCACGTAGCGGCCGCCGGACTCGTCCATGTAGTCCCGACGGGCCGCCGCGACGTCCGCGATCGCCGTCGCCATCGGGGCGTGGATGCCGAGCACGGTGCGGGTCGTGTGGGTCGCGCCGCCGCCGAAGCCGACGAGGACGCCGGCCGCGCCGGTGCGCATGAGGTGCAGCGCCGCGGTGTAGGTGGCGCAGCCGCCGACGACGACCGGCACGTCGAGCTCGTAGATGAACCGCTTGAGGTTGAGCGGCTCGGCCCGGCCGGAGACGTGCTCGGCGGAGACCGTCGTGCCGCGGATGACGAACAGGTCGACCCCGGCGTCGACGACGGCCTTCCAGAGCTGCTGGGTGCGCTGCGGGGTGAGCGAGCCGGCGACCGTGACCCCCGCGTCGCGCATCTCCTTGACCCGGGCCGCGATGAGGTCGGGCTTGACGTCCTCGGCGTAGATCTCCTGCATCCGCGCGGTCGCGGCGACCGGGTCGAGCGAGGCGATCTCCGCGAGCAGCGGCTCCGGGTCCTCGTAGCGGGTCCACAGGCCCTCGAGGTCGAGCACGCCGAGCCCGCCGAGCTTGCCGAGCGCGACGGCGGTCGACGGCGACATCACCGAGTCCATCGGCGCCGCCACCACGGGCAGCTCGAAGCGGTAGGCGTCGATCTGCCAGGCGACCGAGACCTCCTCCGGGTCGCGGGTGCGCCGGCTCGGGACGATCGCGACGTCGTCGAAGGTGTAGGCCCGGCGGCCGCGCTTCCCGCGCCCGATCTCGATCTCGTTCACGACCCCAGGCTATCGGGGCGGGGGTGGCCCGCCGGTCCGCGCCACAGCGTCGTCGTTGCCCTACGACACACCGGCAGACACCCGGGGTGCCGCGAGGTGTCGACGAAGCTGTGGCGCGCGCAGCCTCCGCGTCCGCCGGACGACGTCGACGACCCACTCCGGCCGGAACCGCACCTGCGCCCAGGTGAAGCGGCACACGAGCCAGTCGGCCGCTGCCAGCTCGGTGTAGCGCTCGCAGTCCCGGGCGAACGCCACCTTGTCGCAGTGGTACTCGAACCCCTCGGCCTCCACGGCGATCCTGCGGTGCGGGTCCCCGAGGTCGACGTGCACGGTGAACGCCGGGAGCAGCACCGGCAGCTGCGTCACGAACCCGCCCACCCCGGCGTCGACGAGCAGCGCGCGGGTCAGCGACTCGAACATCGTGTCGGCCCCGCCGTCCGCCGCCTCCGCGACCCGGACGCACCGACCCCGGCGGCGTGGCGGCTGCGCGTACGCGGCGACGATGAGGTCGCTCTTGAACAGGACCTTCTCGGCCAGGGCGCTGTCCGCGACCGCGACCGCCTCCCCGAAGGGCAGCGAGACGGCGCAGTCCAGAACCGTTCGCAGCACCGTCGTGACGCCGTCGGCGACGTCGGTCGGCGCCAGCCGGCTCCAGTGCACACTGACCTGCGGCAGCGTCGGCGGACGCGCGCCCGGCGGCACCGTGACGTGCACCGAGGAGGGTGCGGTCGGAACGCGGAGTCCGTGGATCCGTGCGGCCGAGGCATGGGAGACGACCCCACGGACCGCGGCCGCGGCGGCAGCCGGGAGCGGGAGCCGGGGCAACCCGTAGACGCCGCGCGAGAGACGGAGCACCCGGCCCTCCCGGACCGCGCGTCGCAGCGAGGCCTGGGTCGCGTGCGCCGCGATGGCGTCGTACGGAGCCGTGCCTCCGAGCCGGCGGATCACCTCGTGAGCGTCCATGACCGGCATGGTCGCGCACCCAGGACGAACCCCGGAGAAGTTATCCACAGGGTGCCAACGCCACAGCTTCGTCGTTACCCCGCGACACTCCGGGATCCGGCCGGGGAGTCGCCGACCAACGACGAAGCTGTGGCGCGGCGCGTCAGCGCCGCGTGTAGTTCGGCGCCTCGACGGTCATCTGGATGTCGTGCGGGTGGCTCTCCTTGAGACCCGCGGCGGTGATCTGGACGAACTGGCCCTTGGCCTGCAGCTCGGGGATCGAGCGGGCGCCGACGTAGAACATCGACTGGTGCAGGCCGCCGACGAGCTGGTGCATGACCGCCGACAGGGTGCCGCGGTAGGGCACCTGGCCCTCGATGCCCTCGGGGACGATCCGGTCGTCGGACTGGACGTCGGCCTGGAAGTACCGGTCCTTGGAGAACGACTTCTTGCCGCGCGAGCTCATCGCGCCGAGCGAGCCCATCCCCCGGTACGACTTGTTCTGCTTGCCGTTGACGAGGAGCAGGTCGCCCGGGCTCTCCTCGCAGCCGGCGAGCAGCGAGCCGATCATCACGGTGTCGGCGCCCGCGACGAGGGCCTTGGCGATGTCGCCGGAGTACTGCAGGCCGCCGTCCGCGACGACCGGCACGCCGGCCGGGCGGCACGCGAGCGAGGCCTGGTGGATCGCGGTGACCTGCGGGACGCCGACCCCGGCGACGACGCGGGTCGTGCAGATCGAGCCCGGCCCGACACCGACCTTGACCGCGTCGGCCCCGGCCTCGACGAGCGCCTGCGCGCCGGCCCGGGTGGCGACGTTGCCGGCGAGCACCTGGACGTGCCGGGTCGCCGGGTCGGACTTGATCCGCTTGATCATGTCGAGCATGAGCCGCGCGTGGCCGTTCGCGACGTCCGGCACGAGGACGTCGACCCCGGCCTCGACGAGCGTCGTGGCCCGCTCCCACGCGTCGCCGAAGTAGCCGACGGCGGCGGCGACGAGGAGCCGGCCGTCGGCGTCCTTGCTCGCGTTCGGGAACTGCTCGGACTTCACGAAGTCCTTGACGGTGATGAGCCCGACGAGCCGGCCGTCGCCGTCGACGATGGGCAGCCGCTCGCGCTTGTGCTGGCGCAGCAGGGCCGTCGCGTCCTCGCGGCTGATCCCCTCCGGCGCGGTGACGAGCGGCATCGGGGTCATGACGTCGCGCACCAGCGTCGTCGCCCAGGTGCCGACCGGGGTGAACCGCAGGTCGCGGTTGGTGACGATGCCGATGAGCCGCTCGTCGCCGTCCACGACGGGCAGGCCGGAGACCCGGTAGCGGCCGCACAGCTCGTCGAGCTGCTCGAGGGTGGCCTCCGGGCCGATGACCACCGGGTTGGAGATCATCCCGGTCTGGGTCCGCTTCACGAGGTCGACCTGGTAGGCCTGGTCCTCGATCGACAGGTTGCGGTGGAGCACCCCGATGCCGCCCTGGCGGGCCATGGCGATCGCCATCCGGGCCTCGGTCACGGTGTCCATGGCCGCCGAGACGATCGGCGTGCGGACCTGGATCCGGCGGGTGAGCCACGAGGTCGTCTCGACCTCGCTCGGCACCACGTCGGTGTCGCTCGGCAGGAGCAGGACGTCGTCGTAGGTCAGTCCAAGACCCGTGAAGACGGAGGCCTCGTCCCGGGCCGGCGCGGGCGCGAGGCCCGGTTCGGCGAAGAGGTCGTCGGCGGCGGTGGCAGGTTCGACGGCGCGGTCCTCGGCGATGCTCACCCCGAGGATTCTACCGACCGCGGACGGCGCTCCCGACCGCTCGTCGCAGACCGTCAGTCGTCCGGCTTGCCCTTCGTCTTGGTCCTCGTCCTCGACGGGCTGCCCTTGTCGCTCGGCCGCCCCGTCGACCTCGTCGACGAGGTCGACGGGGTCTCCGGCTCGGTGCTCCGCGAGGAGTCGGTCGAGGTCGCGGTCGTCGTCGTCGACGACGGCGTCTCCTCGTCCTGCGTCGGGACGACCGGGTCGGTCGTCGTCGACTCCTCGGGGCTCGGGTCGGACGTCGCCGTCGTCGTCGACGTGGACGTCTTCGCCGACGGCGACTGCGTCGTCGGGACGTCGCTCGGGGACGCCTCCCCGGGCCCGGCGGTCACCGTGGCGATGACGCCGGGCAGCAGGTCGGGCGGCAGCGGGAACCCGGCGTCCGCGAGCGCGGTCGCCAGCTTCCGCAGGGCGGCGTCGACCTTCTTGCGCTGGGCCGCCGTGAGATCGGCGTTCTTCGCCCGCCGGTGGGCGTCCTCGAGCCGGGCCTCGGCGGCGGACAGGTCGTTCGAGTCGACGAGGTCGAGCCCCTCGAGGACGACGTCCTCGATCTGGCTGCCCTCGTCGGTGCCGGCGATGATCGACCCGCCGCGCACGGGGTTCCACACCCCGGTGACGGCGGCGCTGGCACCGCACAGGCCGAGGACGACGGTCGCGGCCACGGCGAGCAGCCGGACGCGCACCTGCCGCGGCGGCGGGACGTCGGCCTCCCCGCGCCGGGCGGCGGGGAGCCCCGGCAGCCCGGCACCGGACCCGGGGTGGTCGCTGCGCCAGGCCGGACCACCGGCCGGCTCCCAGGCGGGACCACCGGCGAACGCGGCGGCAGGGCTGACGTCGGCCGCCGGGGCGCTCTCGTCGCGCCACGCGGGGCGCAGGTCGAGCACCTCCGTCGGCGGGAGGAAAGCGGGCGGCGGCGTGCCGGACGGCACGAGCGGCCACACCCCGAGGTCGAAGAGCTCGCGCCGCAGCGCGTCCTCGGGAGCAGGGTTGAGGTCGACCTCCGCCGCGAGGAGCGCGAGCACCGCTGCCGCGGGGTCGTCCAGGTCCTCCGCGAGCGGACGGCGCGCCGCGAGCCGGTCGAGGAGCACGTCGGTCGCGGCGACGGCCGCGATGTCGACGGCCCGCAGGTCGACCTCGTCCTCGGCGCCCCGGCCGCCGGTGCCGCGCGGGTCGCCGGGGACCCGGTCGCGGGTCATGCCGTCCCCCGGACGGGCTCGCTCGTCGCGAGGGCCCGCAGCCGCTGGACGGCACGGTGCTGCGCGACGCGGACCGCGCCGGCGCTCATCCCGAGCGCGCGCCCGGTCTCCTCCGCCGACAGCCCGACGGCGACCCGCAGGACGAGCAGCTCGCGGAGGGTGTCGGGGAGCTGGTCGAGCAGCGCCCGCGCCTGCTCGGCGTCCGACGTGCGGACGGCGTGCTCCTCGGGGCCGTCGGACAGGTCGACGGTGTCGGGGATGTCCGCCTGCGGCTGCGCGTGCCGGAAGACGCTGCGCTGCGCGTCCGCGACCTTGTTCGCGGCGACGCGGTAGACGAAGGCCTCGAAGGGCTTACCGTCGTCCCGGTAGCGCGGCAGGGCGGACAGCACGGCGACGCACACCTCCTGCGCCACGTCGTCCGCGGCGTGCTCGGAGCCGGGGAACCTCGAGAGGCGGGCCCGGCAGTAGCGGTGGACCAGGGTGTGGACGGCGGCGAGCAGCTGCTCCATCGCCTGCCGGTCCCCCGTGACCGCTCGCGCGGCGAGCCCCCCCAGCTCGACCGTGCCGTCGTCCGCACGTGACATCGCACGACGGGGGCGGTTCGTTACACCCCTGCCGTCATCGACGCCCCCGACCGCCACCGGACCTCAGCGCACCAGTCCCCAGCGGAAGCCGACCGCGACGGCCTGGGCGCGGTCAGCCGCCCCCAGCTTGCGGAACAGTCGCCGGGCGTGGGTCTTCACAGTGTCCTCGGAGAGGAACAGCTCCTTGCCGATCTCGGAGTTGCTGCGACCGCGGCTCATGCCGGTGAGCACCTGCATCTCGCGCTCGGTGAGAGCGGGCGCGGCGGCCGAGCCCTCGACGGAACGCGGGGCGGGCACGGGGCGGCGCCAGACGGCGTCCGACAGCGCGTGGACCACGGTTGCGGCCATCTCCTCTCGCGTCGCGTCCTTGACAAGATAGCCGCGGGCGCCGCTCGCCACTGCCCTTGCGACACCTTCTGCGTCTTCTGCGACCGTCACCATGACGACGATCGCCTCCGGGTGCCGCGCGAGCAGCCGCCGGGTCGCCTCGACGCCACCGATCCCGGGCATCCGGACGTCCATGAGGACCAGCGACGGCCGCTCGACGGGCCAGCGCGCGAGCGCCTCCTCGCCGGAGCAGGCGTCGACCACCCGGGTGATCCCCGGCACCGTCGCCAGGACCCGGTGGAGGGTCTCTCGGACAAGCGCCGAGTCGTCGCACACGAGGACCGTTGCCACCCCGGACACCCCATTTCCTGTTGCGCAGCCACGCCGGTCGGGGTCGCCGCGGGTGACGGCGTCCCGGTGTCCGATCACCTCCTGTGAAGGGACCCGGCTCCTGAAGATGTCGTCAACGGGCGGGGCGAACCTGAGCAGAAGGCGGCGAGGAGTTCCGCCGGGGGCTCCACCGGGAGCCGACGCGACGTCGTCCCGCCGTGGCAGGAACGGGCGCCCGGACGGCGCCGCCGCAGGTCAGAGGTGGACGGCGCCGAGGATCTCGTCGACGGCCTCGACGAGCGAGGTGACCCGGACCGCGGCCGCGGGCAGGTCCCCGCTGCTCCAGCCCGGGCCGCCGACGACGAGCCGCGGTGCGGGACGCTGCCGCGGGACCGTGTCGAGGACGGCGATGTCGTCGGTCGCGAGCCGGGCGTAGAGGAACACCGCGGCGGGCCCGCTGCGCCGGACGGCGGACACGAGCGCGTCCGCGGGCATCCCGACGCCGAGCAGCCGGCAGCCGACCTCCTCCTCGGCGAGGGCCGCGGCGAGGGCGTGCAGCGGGAGCGTGTGGTAGTCACCCTCGGCGCAGGCGAGGAGCACCGGGCGGGTGTTCCGGGCCCGGCGCAGCGAGGCCGAGACGCCGCGGAAGACCCCGACGACCGCCTCGGAGAACGCGTGCTCGATCTCCACGCCGTCACCGGTCTGCATCCAGCGCTCACCGATGGCGTGGAGCACCGGCATCGCCATGTCGTCCCACGCACGGACGGTGCCGTAGCTGCGGATCGCGTCACGCAGGAGCCGGGTCACCTCGACGGTGTCGAGCGACATGGCGGCCCGGGCGAGGCCGCGGGCCTGCGGGCTCCCCTCGGGCAGCGCGACGACCCGGCCGCCGCCGGAGCGGTGCGGCCGGTCGGCGCGCGTCGGCCACAGGCCCGGGACGTCGGGGCCGGTGCGCGCGGCGGGGATCCCGAGCACTGCGGCGTCGGCCCACGGCGTGACGACCGCGCCGGCGCGCTGCGACATCGCGGGGAAGAGGTCGGCCTCCCAGTCGTCGACGTGCTCCGTCGGGACCGGCGGCACGGCGGTCACGGGGCCGCCGGCCTTGGCGATCTGCGCGGCCTCCGCCGGGGGGACGCCCTCACCCGTCAGGCGGCGCATGACGACGAGGCGGGCCAGGTCGCTCGCGCTGTAGCGGCGGTGCGAGCCGGCCGTGTGCGCCGACGGGCCGAGCCCGTAGCGGCGGTCCCACGTGCGCAGGGTGGACGGCGCGACGCCGAGCCTGCGCGCCACAGCGGCCACGGTGAGCATGGGCTGCGGGCCCGCGCTGGAGTCACCGACGGCCGTCATGCGACTGATTGTCCAGGCCAGGGGCCCGACCTGCCACCTGGACACGATCGGACCAGGGACCACGTGTGACGACGGCGCGACGGTCGGTGCCGTCGGGTCGATGCCTGTCGCCCACCGTGACGAGACCACATCCGAACGCAGTCGGTCCCGAAATCATGGTTGAGGTTGCGAAGTGAGGGGTACGTCGTGGGCACCGGAGCGTTGCGCGCACCGTTGAACAGGATGCCGGGCCCGCCACAGGGTCGGACCGGCGCCCGCGCACCGCGGGTCGAGCCCCATCAGGGCGCTGACCTGCGGCGACAGCGGAACTGCGCGCGCCCGGCACCGTCGCCGTCGAGGCGCACCGGACGCCGTCCGGAACCCTGCGAACAACCTGTGAACAACTTCTGGCGCGAAGTACTTGAACAACCTCTGCAACGGTTGTTAGTGTCGGACTCACGCACCAAGCACGAAGAACAAGTCAGGAATCCAGGCGATTGCCCGACCCCGGCCGCCCCGGCCGGCGAGCGTGCAGCGAAGAAGAGGGTGTTGGACATGGCTGAGATCTCCCGGCTCCCCGGCCCGGTGGCCGACCTGTGGGAGTGGCAGCTGCAGGGCTCGTGCCGCGAGGCCGACCCGACGCTCTTCTTCCACCCCGAGGGCGAGCGCGGCCCGGCCCGCCGCAACCGCGACGCGGCGGCGAAGTCGATCTGCGGCTCGTGCCCGGTCATGAAGGAGTGCCGCGAGCACGCCCTCGCGGTCCGTGAGCCGTACGGCGTCTGGGGCGGCCTCACCGAGGACGACCGCGAGGCCTACTACTCGACCGAGCGCCGCCGTCAGGCCCCGGTCGCCGCGGCCAGCTGACCGCAGGCCCCGCAGACCACGCACGACCCGGTCCACCGGTACGAAGGCCCGGTCCCCGCACGGGGGCCGGGCCTTCGTCGTCCGTGGCGGCAGGCACGACGCTGGACGGACCGGGCCGGACCAGGCCGGACGACGGCCGGACGCGACGAGGCCCGGACGGCGGACCGTCCGGGCCTCGTGCGCGTGCTCAGGAACTGCGGGTGCTGCGACTGCTGGTGATACGGGTGCTGCAGGTGCCTCGGTCAGTGACCGTGGCCGTGCCCGTGCCCGCCGTGGCCACCGGCGTCGGCCGGGGCCGGCTCCTTCTTCTCGACGACGAGGGTGTCGGTCGTGAGCACCATCGACGCGATCGAGGCGGCGTTGCGCAGCGCGGAGCGGGTGACCTTGACCGGGTCGATGACGCCCCGGGCGATGAGGTCGGCGTAGTCGTTCTTCGAGGCGTCGAGGCCCTGGCCGACCGGGAGCGCGCGCACCTTCTCGACGGCGACGTAGCCCTCGAGACCGGCGTTCTCGGCGATCCAGCGCAGCGGCTCCACAGCGGCCTTGCGGACGATGGAGACACCGGTCGCCTCGTCGCCCGTGAGGCCGAGCGAGTCGTCGAGGACCGAGACGGCGTGGACGAGAGCACTGCCGCCGCCGGCGACGATGCCCTCCTCGATCGCCGCACGGGTCGCCGAGTCGGCGTCCTCGATGCGGTGCTTCTTCTCCTTGAGCTCGACCTCGGTGTGCGCACCGACCTTGATGACGCACACGCCGCCGGCGAGCTTCGCGAGGCGCTCCTGGAGCTTCTCGCGGTCCCAGTCGGAGTCGGTCCGCTCGATCTCGGCCTTGATCTGCTGCACGCGACCGGCGACCTCGGACGCCTCGCCCGCACCGTCGACGACCGTGGTCGTGTCTTTGGTGACGACGACGCGGCGCGCGGTGCCGAGCACCTCGATGCCGACCTGGTCGAGCTTGAGGCCGACCTCGGCCGACACGACCTGCGCACCGGTGAGGGTGGCGAGGTCCTGGAGCATCGCCTTGCGGCGGTCACCGAAGCCCGGCGCCTTGACGGCGACGGCGGTGAAGGTGCCGCGGATCTTGTTGACGACGAGGGTGGACAGCGCCTCGCCCTCGATGTCCTCGGCGACGATGAAGAGCGGCTTGCCGGCCTGGAGGACCTTCTCCAGGAGCGGGAGCAGGTCGCTGATCGCCGAGATCTTGTTCTGGTGGATGAGGATGTAGGCGTCCTCGAGGACGGCCTCCATCCGCTCCGGGTCGGTGACGAAGTACGGCGAGATGTAGCCCTTGTCGAACTGCATGCCTTCGGCGAGATCGAGCGTCGTCGTATTGCCTTTGCCTTCTTCAACGGTGATGACGCCGTCGCGGCCGACCTTCTCCATCGCGTCGGCGATCAGGTTGCCGATGGTCTTGTCGGTGTTGGCCGAGATCGCACCGACCTGGGCGATTTCCGCTTTGGAATCCACCGGCTTGGCGAGCTTCTCGATGAAGGCGATCGCGGCATCGACGGCCTTCTCGATCCCCTTGCGGACGATCGTCGGATTGGCGCCGAGGCTCAGGCTCCGCAAGCCTTCTTCATAGATCGAGCGGGCCAGCACAGTGGCTGTGGTGGTGCCGTCGCCG
>JACRAB010000227.1 GCA_016213575.1 Actinomycetota bacterium | reverse complement strand
GATCAGCGCCGGGGTCACCGTCAAGGGCTACGGCGGCGAGGGCGACACCGAGGCGCTGCCGCTGGCGATCGCCTCCCGCCCCGGCGGCTCGTGGCTGGCCTGGCTCGGCACGGACAAGCGGGTCCACCTCGGCAAGCTGGACTGCAACGACAAGCTCGTCGGGAAGGCCACGAGCTTCCCGGGGATCGACCTGCAGGACGTCCGCGCCGACAGCACGGGTGGCGTCCTGCTCCTCACCCGCGCGGGCAGCTGCAAGGGCAGCCGGCTGTGCGGCGGGACGGCGAGCCCCTGCAACACCATGCACATGGTGCGGTTCGACAACTCCGGCAAGCTCGTGTGGCAGGTCCAGGTCACCAACCTCACCGCGACCCGGGGCGGGCAGACGAACGGCGCCCGGTTCGTGTGGTGGTACCAGCACCACGGCCGGCTCGCCTACGACGGCGCCAACTACGCCGCCTACTTCGGCGTCGCCATCACCGTGCAGAACGGCAGCTGCGTCGACATCCACGAGGGCGACCGGATGCAGGTCGTCAGCAAGGCCGGCAAGCTCCTCGCCGGTCACGACAGCTTCGAGGTCGGCTGCAGCCACGCCTGGACGTCGCGCATCGTGTGGGACAAGCGCACGAAGCACTTCGTCATGGTCTGCGCCACCGACAACAACTGCCGGATCGCGCAGCCGAACCCGTACCGCACGGTGGCCGCCGGGGCCTGCGACGGCACCCTGTTCGGCGGCGACCTCGTCAACGCGAGCACGACCGGCTACTGGACGGCCTGGAGCCAGGGCGGCAAGGTCCGCCTCGACCGCTTCACGACCGGCGCGTCGAACAAGTCCGTGAGGACGTCGATCAGCGCGAGCCATCCGCATCTCGTCCGGTACGGCACAGGCCGGATGCTCCTCGCGTGGCAGTCCGGGACCGGGATGGCCGCCCAGGTCTACAACGCCTCGACGGGCGCCGCGATCGGCGCCCGGATCACGATCCCGGTCCGGGACCACTCCTACCAGGCGTTCAAGGGCTACTCCGACGCGAGCGTCGCGTACCCCGCGGCCGGCAGCACGAGCACGAAGATCAAGATCGCCCGGGTGATGCCGGTCGCCTGACCGGCACCCTCCGGGACGGGCCCGGCGGGCGTGCCCCCGGGCGCCGGCCGGGCCTGGGACAGTGGCGTATGCAGATCGTGGACCTGGCCGCCGTCCGGTCGGTGCTGACCTGGGACGACGCCCTCGACGCCGCCCGGCACGCCTTCCGGACGCTCTCCGACGGCGGCGTGGACCAGCCCGGCCAGCTCGAGATGCGCCCGGCCGGCGGGGGCGAGCTCCACGTCAAGGGCGCCTACCTGCGCGGGTCCGCGGTCATGTGCTTCAAGGTCGCGACGGGCGGGTTCCCCGGCGCGGGCCCGGACGGCTTCTCGGTCGTCCTGGACGCCGCGACCGGGCAGGCCCGCTGGCTGCTCGCCGACGGCGGCTGGCTCACCGACACCCGGACCGCCGCAGCCGGCGCCGTCGCCTCGGTCACGCTGGCCCGGCCGGACGCGCGACGGCTCCTCGTCGTGGGCACCGGCGGCCAGGCGCAGGCCCAGGTCCACGCGCACCGGGCCGCGATGCCGGGCGTGGAGGTGGCCGTCTGGGGCCGGGACCCCGCCCGGTCCGCGGCCCTCGCCCATGCCGTCGGCGCCGCGGTCGTGGACGACCTCGAGGTCGCCGTCCGCACGAGCGACGTCGTCGTCACGGCCACGAGCAGCCGGACGCCGCTGCTCGACGCGGACTGGGTCCGCCCGGGCACGCACGTCACCGCGGTCGGGTCGGACACCCCGGGCAAGCAGGAGCTCCCCGCGGCCCTGGTCGCCGCGGCCGAGGTCGTCGTCTGCGACGCCGTCGACCTCGCGGCGCACGCCGGTGAGCTGCAGCACGCGGCACCCGACGTCGTGGCCCGCGCGGTGACCCTCGGCGACGTCCTCACCGGCCGGTCGCCCGGCCGCACCTCCCCCGCCCAGGTCACCGTCGCGGACCTCTGCGGGCTCGGCGTGCAGGACGCGACGATCGCGGAGGTCGTCGTGCAGCGGCTGTCGGCGGGGGCGACGTGACCGGCCCGGCCCGGCCGGCACGCGCGGCGCGCGCGATCGCGGCCGTCGTCCTGCTCGCGCTCGCGACCGGCGGCTGCGGGGCGAAGGAGGACGACGCGAAGGAGATGTCCGAGGCCGTCGTCGAGCGGCTCAACGACGGTGCCTGCGACGACCCGCCGGCGGACCTCCCCGCGGCGCAGTGGGAGTCGATGTGCCGCGCCGTCCGCGCCGTCCTGCCTGCGGGCGGTGCCGTGACCCTCGCGTCCACCACGGTCGAGCAGTCGGGCGAGATCGGGTACGCCTACACCAGCGAGGCCACGTTCACGGCGACGGACGGGACCGCGCGGACGCTGCGGCTGTTCTACGAGGGCACCGGGGTCTCCGCCGCCGTCCCCGAGCTGACCTACGCGTCGATGGACGGCGAGGTGCTGCTCGACCTCTGATCCGCCGGCAGGCACGCCTCGCGGATCGGTGTGATGATCTCCGCGTGAGCGTCTGGCAGATCATCGGGGTCGCCCTCGTCGTCATCGGGGTCGGCGAGTACGTCCTCTTCCGCTACCTCGCCCCCCGCCGCGAGAACATCGCCCGCCGGATGCCGCTGCTGATGGCGAACTCGGCGTTCAACGTCGTCGTCGGCGTGGCGCTCTTCGTCCTGCTCTGAGCGACCGGCGACGCAGGCGCTCGACGACCCGCGGTCACAGCGACGGTGCGACCAGCTCGGCGGCCACCCAGTGCGCCACGTCCGGCGGGTAGGGCGCGGGCAGCCCCAGCACGACGTGCCGGAAGCCTGCGTCGAGCGCGGCCGCGGCGGCGTCCCGGGTCGCCCCCGGCCGGTCGTACGCGACCCCCAGGTGGACCGACCGGGTGACCGACGCGGGGTCGCGCCCGGCCTCCTCGCAGAAGCGGTCGAGCAGGGCGCTGCGGCTCACGACGTCCTCGAGATCACCACCCGGGATGTTCCAGACGTCCGCGTGCTCGGCGACCACCCGCAGCACCGCGGCCGAGCGGCCGCCGATGACGATCGGCGGGTGCGGACGCTGCACGGGCTTGGGGTTGCAGAAGGCGCCCCTGAGGCGGACGTGGGCGCCGTCGACGTCGAACGGCTCCGTCTCGGTCCACAGCCGCCGGATCACCGCGCACGCCTCGGCGAACGCCGCGACGGCGTCGGCGGTCTCCAGGAACGGGATCCCGTGGGCCGCGTACTCGCGCCGGGCCGCCGGCGGGTGGGGTCGGGACCCGACACCGATCCCGACGTCGAGGCGCCCACCGGCCACGACGTCCACGGTCGCGGCGATCTTCGCGAGGACCGCCGGCGGCCGGAACCGGTTGCTCGTCACGAGCAGGCCGAGTCGCAGCCGCTCGGTCTGCGCGGCGAGCGCGGAGAGCAGCGTCCAGCCTTCGTACGCCGGCCCGTCCGGGTCTCCGCCGATCGGCATGAGGTGGTCGAACAGCCACGCGTGCTCGATCTGCGGGACGGCGTCCGCCTCCTGCCAGACCCGCAGGACGTCCTGGTAGCCGACGTTCATGGGCGCGGTCATGATCCCGAAGCGGGGTCGGTCGTCCGTCATCGCGGGGGCGTCCTTCCGGATCTCTGGCATCCTGGAGTCAAGCGGAACTATGTTCCGGTCACAACATACGGAACGCAGTTCCGTTTGCAAACCGATGGCCGACGACGGAGGCGAGCGTGGTGACGGACGCGGGTGACCGCCCGGACGCACCGGCGTCGCGCAAGCGCGCCGACGCGCGCCGCAACGAGCAGAAGCTCCTCGACGCGGCGGCCGCGGCCTTCGTCGCGTCGGGCGTCGACGTCCCCGTGCGCGAGGTCGCGTCCCGGGCGGGCGTCGGCGTCGGAACGATCTACCGCCACTTCCCGACACGGGCCGATCTCGTCGTCGCCGTCTACCGTCACCAGGTCGAGGCCTGCGCACAGGCGGGCCCGGCGCTCCTGGCGAGCAGCGCGACGCCGCACGCCGCACTGGCGGCCTGGATCGACCTGTTCGTCGACTTCCTCGTCACCAAGCACGGGCTCGCCGACGCGCTGCGGTCCGACGCCGCGGGCTTCGAGACCCTGCACGCGTACTTCCTCGACCGCCTCGTCCCGGTGTGCGGCGCACTGCTCGACGCCGCGGAGGCGGCGGGCGAGATCCGGCCCGGCACAGCGCCTCTCGAGTTTGTGCGCGGGATCGGCAACCTCTGCATCGGGGCGTCGGACGACGCCCGCTACGACCCGCGGCGGATGGTCGCGCTCGTCGTCGCCGGGCTGCGCAGCGAGTAGGACTCAGCGGCGCTCGGGCGCCCAGAGGTCGCCGACGGTGTAGCCGCTCGGGTACGGGTCCGACGGGTGGACGCTCCAGCGGGCGCGGCCGGTCACCCACGTGCGCCCGGTGACCGTCGGGAGGACGGCGGGGGTGCCGGCGACGTCCGTCGTCCCGACGAGGCGCCCGACGAACAGGCTGTCGATGATGCTGCGGTGCCGGAACTCCTCGTCGAGGGCGAGGTGGCCGCGCGCGTGCAGGGCCGTCATCCGGGCGCAGGTACCGGTGCCGCACGGCGACCGGTCGAGGATGCCGGTCCACGTCGTCGGGTCGTCGGGCCGCAGCGGGTCCTGGGTGAGGACGACGGTGTTGCGCGCGTCCGTGCCCGGGGTCCGCGGGCCGGAGTGGAGCATGACGAGGGCGATGTCGTCGACGTCCGGGTTGAGCGGGTGCCTCACCGGGACCTGGTGCCGCGCAGCCATCTTCACCAGCGCTCCGACCCTGGCCAGCTCGCGCCCGCGGGCCGGGTCGAGGTCGACGCCGCAGTCCACGGCCCTGGCCTGCACGAAGAACTGGCCGCCGAAGACGACGTCGACCGGCACCGTGCCGATCTCGGGGACCTTGAGCGGGATGTCGAGGCCGACGACGAACGAGGGCACGTTCGCGACGGTGACCGCGGCGACCCGGCCGTCCTCGATCGCGGCCCTGGCCCGGACCACCCCGACGGCGGTGTCGATGGTGACGTCGAGCGTGTCGCCGTCCGGCACGAGCAGCCCGGCCTCGACGGCACCGGCGACCGCGCACATCGTGTTGCTGCCCGACATCGGGGTGAACCCGCCCTGCTCGAGGACGACGACACCGAGGTCGGCGCCGGGCGTCACCGGTGGCAGCAGCAGGACGGCGCACAGCGCCGGGTAGCCGCGCGGCTCGTGGAGCAGCAGCTCGCGCAGCGGGTGCAGGTGCTCGCGGCAGTAGGCGAGGCGCTCGGCCATCGAGTCGCCGTGCACGAGGTGCGCCGCGTCGAGGACGACCCGCCCGGGCTCGCCCTCGGCGTGCACCTCGACCGTGTCGAGGGTCAGGGTCACCGCGTCACGCGCCTGCGGGGACCTGTCCGGCAGCCGCGAGGATCCGGGTGAACCGCTCGATGTCCGCGGCCGGCAGCGGCAGGATCGGCGCCCGGGTCGGTCCGGCCGGGTGGCCGACGATCTGCAGCCCGGCCTTGATGCCCGCGGCGTAGTCCACCGACTCGATGAAGTCGCTGATCGCCCACAGGTGCTTCCACTGCTCGCGCGCGGCCGGCAGGTCACCCTTGACCGCGAGGGTGTCCCACAGTCGGACGGCGAGCTCCGGCACGATGCTCGCCGCGCCCCAGACGGCCCCCTGGGCCCCGGAGGCGATCCCGAAGAACGTCAGGGTGTCCCAGCCGTTGAAGACGGTGATCCGGTCGGTGCGGACGGCGAGCAGCTCGGCCTGGCCGACGGCGTCGCCGGAGGTGTCCTTGACGAAGTCGAGGCCCGGGATGTCCCCGAGCTGCGCGAGCTGCTCGGGGGTCAGCGTGACGCCGGTGTGCGAGGGGATGTTGTAGTAGACGACCGGGATCGCGATCGACCCGGCGACTGTGGAGAGGAACGCGACGAGGGCGTCCCACGCCGGGGCACCGTAGAACGGCGGCAGCAGCATGATCGCGTCGGCCCCGACGGCCTCGGCGTGCTGCGCGAGGGAGACGGCCTCGGCGGTGGCGAGCGCCCCGACGCCGGCGACGACCGGGATCCGGTGGTCGACGGCCTCGACCCACGCGGTGATGGCGCGCCGGTACTCGGCCGGGGCGAGGGTCGCGAACTCGCCCGTCGAACCGGTGGCGACGACGCCGTGCAGGCCCGCGGCGACCAGCCGGTCGGCCTGCGCCCGGAGGTTCTCCTCGTCGATCGCGCTGCCGTCGGCGGTGAACGGGGTGGGGACGGCGGCGATGATGCCGTGCAGGGCGGCGGTGCGGCGGGTCATGGCGGTCCTTCCGGGACGACGGCGGGTGGCGACGGGCAGGACCGGTGGCTCAGAACCGGGCCGGGTCGAACGGCTCGAGCTCGGGGCGGCGGATGCCGTGGAGCACGAGGTCGGACAGCGCGAGGGCGCTCCCGGCGGCGAGCGTGACGCCGAGCATGCCGTGGCCGGTCGTGACGAACGTGTTGTCGGTGCCGGGGAGCGCGCCGATCGCGGGCAGCCCGTCCGGTGTCATCGGGCGCATGCCCGCCTGCGGCCGCAGGGTCCCGGTCGGGACCTTCCAGCCGCGCAGGTACGCCTGCGGCCCGCGCAGGATCGCCGCGACCCGGACGTCGTTGACGTTCTCGTCGAGGCCCGCGAACTCCATGGTCCCGGCGAGCCGCAGCCGGTCCGAGAACGGCGTGATCGCGACCTTGACGTCGGAGAGGTTCGTCGCGCTGCGCAGGGGCAGCGGCTCGACGTCCACGCTGTAGCCCTTGCCGGGGCGCACCGGCAGCCGCCGGCCGAAAAGGCCTGCCAGCTCACCGGTCCAGGCGCCGGCGGCGAGCACGAACCGGTCCCCCTCGTGCCGGCCGGACGGCGTCCGCACCGCGGCGACCGTGCGCCGTCCGCCGCTCTCCCGGACCTCGACCGACTCCACCGGCGTGTTCTCCACGATCCGGACGCCCATCTCGACGAGGCGCTTGTGCAGCGCCTCGACGAACGCGCGCGGGTCGAGGTGCCGCTCCTGCGGGAAGAAGATCCCGCCGTGGACGGCGTCGGTGAGCAGCGGCTCGTGCGCGCGGACGGCGTCCCCGACGAGCACCTGCGGGTCGAGGTCGTTCTCCCGCACGAGGTCGAGGTTGTGGACGTGGTGGTCGAGGTTCTCCTTCTGCGTGAAGGCCATGAGCAGCCCGGCGGAGCGCATCTCGAAGTCCATGCCGTCGGCCCGGTACTCGTCGAGCACGTGCGCCGTGCTCCGCGCGAGCCGCAGGTGCGCCGCGAACCCCGCGCGCTGGTCGCGGTCGTTGCAGCGGCGCCACATCCGGAGCATGAAGCCGACGAACCGCGGGTCGAGCGAGGGCCGGATGTACACCGGGCTGTCCGGGCGGAGCATCCACTTCAGGGTCTGGACGACGACCTTCGGGCCGGGCACCGGCATCGACTCGGCGGGCACGAACCAGCCCGCGTTCACCGCGGACGCCCCGAGGCCGGTAGCCCGCGCGTCGAGGACGGTGACGTCGACGCCCTCCCGGGCGAGGTGGTACGCGCTCGTCAGGCCGATGACGCCACCACCGACGACCACCACGTGCATGGCTCGTGCCTCCGCTCAGCACTGACGAGCAACCGTCCGGTCAGATTGTCTGACAATGCCAGTGACAGTAGGACGGCCACTGGCTAGGGTCAAGGGATGGCCGAGCCCGCCACGCCCGCTGCGGCACGCGCCCCCGCGGGGACCCCCCAGCGCGACGCCGTCGTGACCCGGATCCGGCGGGCGATCGTCCTCGGTGAGCTCCGGCCCGGGGACAAGCTCCGCGAGGTGCACCTCGCGGCCCGGTTCGGGGTGAGCCGCCCGACGCTGCGCGAGGCTCTCAACCTCGTGGTGCAGGACGGGCTGCTCGTGCAGGAGCCCTACCGGGGCTTCAGCGTGACCCGGCTCGACGCGGGCGCCGTCCGGGACCTGGCGCGCACCCGGGTCCCGCTCGACCTCATCGCGGTCGGAGCGATCCTCGAGGACCCGACCGGACGGCGGATGCAGCTCGTCCGCGACGCCTGGCTCGAGTTCGACCGCCTCGCCTTCGACCCGGACCCGCTCGTCCAGCACGAGGCCCACGTCGCGTTCCACCGCGGGCTCTGGGTCGCGTCCGAGAACACGGCGCTCCTGCGCCTGTGGCCCGTCACCGAGGCGCTGAGCACCATCGCGCTCGCCCAGGAACAGGCGGCCCGCGCCGACCCGCACCGGGCCCACGCGATGCACGCACGGATCGTCGAGGCCGTCGCCGCCGGCGACCCCGCCGCCGTCGAGGCCGTCCTGCGCCACCACATCATCGACAGCGCCGAGGAGTTCCTGCTCCTCGACGAGACGTGAGGAGGAGCCCGTGCGCTTCAGCCGGTCGCTCAAGGTCGTCGGTGCCCACGCCGAGGGCGAGGTCGGCAACGTCATCGTCGGCGGCTTCGGCCAGGTGCCGGGCGAGACGATGCTCGACAAGCGCAACCACCTGGCCGAGCACCGGGACTGGCTGCGCCGGATGATCCTCAGCGAGCCGCGCGGGCAGGTCGCCCGCAACGCGAACATCGTGCTGCCGAGCAACCACCCGGACGCCGACGCCGGCTACGTGATCATGGAGTCGATCGAGTACCCGGTCATGTCCGGCAGCAACACCATCTGCGTCGCCACCGTGCTCCTCGAGACCGGCATGCTCGACGCCGTCGAGCCGGTGACGAACCTCGTGCTGGAGTCCCCGGCGGGGCTCATCCCGGTCGAGTGCCAGGTGCGTGACGGCAAGGTGACGAGCGTGCGGTTCACCAACCAGCCGGCGTTCGTCTACCACCTCGACGCCCCGGTCGAGGTCGAGGGCGTCGGCACCGTGACGGTCGACGTCGCGTGGGGCGGGATGGCCTACGTCATCGTCGACGCGCGCACGTTCGGGTTCGCGGTCACCCCGGACGAGGCCCGGGACATCTGCGCCCTCGGCGAGCGGATCAAGATCGCCGCCGCCGAGCAGCTCGCGGCCGTGCACCCGGAGAACCCGGACTTCCCGGGGATCACGATCTGCGAGCTCACCCTGCCGCCGGAGCGGGTGGACGGCGTCCTCACGGCGAAGAACGCCGTCGTCGTCTCGCCCGGCCGGTGCGACCGGTCGCCCTGCGGCACCGGGACGTCGGCCCGGATGGCGGTCATGCACGCCCGCGGCGAGCTCGCCGTCGGCGAGCCCTTCGTGCACACCTCGATCATCGACTCCCGGTTCGAGTGCCGGATCGAGTCGACGACGACCGTCGGCGGCGTCCCGGCCGTCGTGCCGTCGATCGCCGGGCAGGCCTGGATCACCGACCTGACGACGCTCGTCCTCGACCCCACAGACCCGTACCAGGAGGGCTACCGGCTCACCGACACCTGGCCGGTGGGGCTCTCGGTCTGAGCCCCGGGGCTCAGCTTTCGACGAGGCACGGCGGGGCGCCGTCGTGCCACGATCGGGGCGTGACGCGCGCGCTGAGCTTCGGGACGGTGGCGGCCCGGTACGAACGCTTCCGGCCCGGCTACCCGGCCCGGGTCGTGGACGTCGTCCTCGGCCACGCGCGCCGTCCGGTCCGGACGGCGCTCGAGATCGGCGCCGGCACCGGCAAGGCGACCCGCGCGTTCGCCGCTCACGGGATCGCCGGCACGGCGACCGTCCCGGACGCGTCGATGCTGCGGGTGCTCCGGGCGCACGTCCCGGCGGACGTCGTCACCGTCCGGTCCGCCTTCGAGGACCTCCCACGGACTCGCACCTACGACCTGGTGTTCGCGGCTGCGTCGCTGCACTGGACGGACCCGGTCGACCGCTGGGCCCGGGTCGCCGCGCTGCTCGAACCGGACGGCGTCTTCGCCTCGTTCGGCGGCCAGAGCCACCTCACGGACCCGGCGCTCGCTGCCGCCGCCCACGCCGCCCGCGCACCGTTCCTCGCCGACGACGACATCCCCTCCCCCGACGGGACGCCCCCTGGCAGCGCCATGCAGTGGCCGGGGACCGACCTCGAGCGGTCGCCGCGGTTCACCGACGTCCGGCAGGAGGTCGTCGAACGGCGCCTGACGCTGACCGCCGCCGACTACGTCGGGCTGCTCTCGACGGTCTCGGCGTACCTCCAGCTCCCGGTCGAGCACAGGGAACAGGCGCTGGACGCGATCCGGCGGGCGTTGCCGGAGCAGGTCGAGGTCTCGGCCGACGTCACCGTGCACGTCGCCCGGCGGACGGGGCACGGATGACGGACGTCGACGGATCCGACGCCGGGGCGCGGACGTGGGTCGTCTGGCGGCAGGACGAGCACGGGAACCGCGCGGAGGTCGCCCGTCACGTCCTGCGTGCCGACGCCGAGGCACAGGCCGCCGGCCTCGAGGCCCGCGGGCACAAGCAGACCTACTGGGTCGCCCCTACGACGACCCCGGACGTCATCGAGGCGGCCGTCGCGGAGGCCCGGCGCCGGCTGGCCGGCTCCGACCGGGACGTCTCGGCCGCCGTCGAGCACTTCGCCGGAACGGTCCGGGAGACGTGTGCACGCTGGGGGCTGACCACCGAGCGCTGGCTGGACGGCGGTGCCGGGATGCCGACGCTCGCCGTCGTCGGCGAGGGCGGGCAGCGCGCCGTCCTGAAGATCGCCGAACCCGGCGACCAGGACGTCGCCGCGCGGGTCATGGTGGCGGCCCGGGGCCGCGGCTACGCGCGGGTCCTCGACTGGGACGCCGGCCGCGGAGCCCTTCTCCTCGAACGCCTGGGGCCCATGCTGTCGGCGCGGGCCCGGACGCTGCACGAGCAGGGGCCGGTCGTCGTGGCGCTCCTCCAGCAGGCCTGGGAGGTCCCGCTGGAGAGCGGACATCCCTTCGAGGGCAAGGCGTCCGGGCTGCTGTCGATCCTCGCCGACCTCGGGCCCCGCTACGGCGCCGCCCACGGCGAGGTGCTCCGGCACGCGACGCTGCACGCGGAGCGGCTCGCCGCGACGGAACGGCCCGAGGTCGTCTGCCACGGCGACCCGCACGCGAACAACGTCCTCCGGCGCGGCGAGGGCTGGGCCCTCATCGACCCCGACGGGTTCGTCGGCGAGCGCAGCTACGACGTCGCGGTCGTCGTCCGGGACGCCTGCGCCGAGCTCGCGGCCGCCGAGGCGGCCGCGCCCGGCTCGGCGACGAGGTTGCTGCGCAGCGAGTGCCGGCGGCTCGCCAGGTCAGCGGGCGTCGACCTGGAGCGGGTGTGGGCCTGGGCGTACGTCGAGCGCGTCACCTCGGGGCTCTACCTGCGATGGCACGGGTACACCGCGCAGGCCGCGCAGTTCCTCTACGTGGCAACACTTCTCGAACCGTGATCGACCGGCCGCCGTCGCACCCACGGATACCGTGTCCCGCATGACGTCGTCGCCGCCGTCCTCGACGGCGAGCCCGACCACGAGGCCCGCCGGTCCCAGCTGACGCTGGTCGCCTACATGCTCACCCAGGCCCGGCGGGTCCGGGGCGGGCCGGCCGCGATCGCCGGCAACCATGTCGTCATCGGCCGGACGGAGCAGGGACCGTACGTGCTCCTCGCCCACCTGCGGCAGGGATCGGTCGCGGGTGCGCGTGGGCGACCGGGTCGCGCGCGGCGCGGTCGTCGGCGCGTGCGGCAACTCGGGCAACAGCACCCAGCCGCACGTCCACGTCCAGGTCACCGACACGACGCGGTGGGACACCGCGCGGGGCCTCCCGATCGCGTTCTCGGGTCCCGACGGCCGGGCCGCAGTCCCGCGCGAGTCGGAGATCATCTCGGCGTGACCCCTGCGGGACACCGTCCCGTCACAGCGCCGTGGCGACGATCCCGGCGACGGCCATCGTCATCCCGACGGCCTGGGGCGCCGAGACCCGGTCCCGCAGGACGACCACGGCCAGCGCGATGGTGACGACCGACAGCGCCGAGGCGATCGGGGTCACGAGGATCGCGTCCCCGATGGCAATGCCGTAGTTCACGGCGGCGACGGCACAGACCTCGACGACGCCCATCGCGACCAGCGTCAGCACCGTCCGGGCCTGCGCGCCGTCCGTCCTGAACCTGCGCCGCTTGAGCACCGACAGCGCCAACAGGACGAGGACGACGCCCGTCTTGACGAGCAGCGTCGTCCGCAACCAGCCGACGTCCTCGGAGATGACCTCGCTGACGTTCCAGTAGACGCCGAAGAAGAAGGCGCCCAGGAGCGTCTCCCGGACCCCGAGCGACACGTGGAACCCCTGGCGCCGCAGCCGGCCCCAGTCGACGGACGCGAGCATCGCACCCGCGATGATCGTGAACGCGCCGACCGTCTGGCTCGTGCTGAGCCGCTGCCCCATGAAGAGGAACGCGACCACCATCGTCACGACGGCCCACAGGTTCATGGCCGCTGCGACGACCGAGACGTCGCCCTTCTGGAACCCCGCGAAGAAGCAGAGGTAGCCACCGCAGTAGAGGGCCGCCGCCACGGGAGCGAGCAGGAGCGACCTCGTCGGCACGCCCGTCGTCCCCCCGACGACCCACGCGACCACGCCGATCGTGGCCGCGCCCACCGCCTGGGACCAGAACAGCGGCACGAACGAGCCCATCCGCTTCGACAGGACCCCGCCCAGGAAGTCGTACAGGCCCCAGCCGAACATGCCGCAGACGCCGAGCAGGGCGCTGAGCAGCGTCGTGGTCACGTGCGGATCGTGCCAGGGCCGGCGGCAGCCGGGAGGGACCGACGCGTCAGTCGTCGGCCAGGGCGGCGAAGTCCCGCTTGGCCTGGCGGTACCAGCCCATGCCGGCGATGGGCCGCTTCCATCGGTCCTTCATCGCCTTGAGCGCCTCGGCGTGATCGGCGTCACCTGCGGCGACGACCTCGTTGAGGTGCCGGTCCTGCGCCTTGATCGCCTCGTCGGCGGTGCTCGTGCGGTGCCCCAGGTCGCACGGTCCGCCGAGCTGGCGGCACGTCATGGTCTTCGTGGGCTTCATGGTCTTCATGCTCGTCTCCTCGTGGCGTTCGCCGGCCCCGCGGGGCCACAGCCTGTCGCTGCCACGGCCACCGTAGGAGCGGGGCGACGAGGGGCGCTTCTTCGATCCTGACCAGTTGACGCCAGAGGAGCGGGCTATCCGCGCGGGGCGCCGTCCCCGGGCGGACGCACCCCGGCCGGGCGACGCCGACGCGCGAACAGCCGGCCGAGGACGACGAGGCCGATGCCCACCCACAGCGAGTTCAGCGCGACCGACGCCCAGACCCGGCCGCCGGCGGCAGCGATCCCGAGGAACAACGAGCCGAGCACGTTGACCCACTGGAACACCGGCCCTTCACCGTCGACACGTCCGGTCGACACGAGCCAGTAGCCGACCGTCAGCAGCACCGCACCGACCCAGCCGATGGCCTGGGCCACCTCGTTGAGGCTCACGCGGCAGGCACCTCGGCGCGCATGACCCAGCGCCACTTGGCGATCCTGCGGTCGCGGACGAAGCCGAACTGCTCGTACAGCGCCTCGGGGCCGGTGTGGAGGTAGGCGCCCCGCTGCGGCGGCCGTTCCTCCGTCTGCTCCGGGTAGGCCTCGACAACACCTCCGCCCGCGAGCCGGATGGCGTCGAGCGCGGCCGCCACGGCGGCCCGGGCGACACCCTGGCCGCGGTGCTTGCCAGCGGTGAAGATGCAGCCGATCCGCCACGTCGGCAGGTCGGCGTCCGCACCGTCGTACGCCTTGCGGTTCTTGATGTTCGGCAGCTCGGCCGGGGTGCCGTACTGGCACCAGCCGACGCACTCGTCCCCGGCGTACACGAGCACCTGACGCACCGTGCCGGCCATCACGTGCGCCCGCTTGGCCTCACGGTTCCCCGCCGGGCCGGCGGCGGAGAACCCCTCGGGGTGGAACCCCATGCACCAGCACCCGCCCCACACGCCGTTGTACGCCTCGACGAGAGCGGCGAAGTCCTCCCACGTCTGCGGTGTGAGCGGCCTGGTCGTGTAGTCCATCGCCCGACGCTAGCGCGCCGGCCGCGCAACCCGGGGCAGGCCGGATCAGGATTCGTCGTCGAAGATCCAGCCCGACCGCATGCCCGGTTCGCGGCCCGGCTCGACGTAGTACTCGTCGGCGAACATCGCGGTGAAGGCCTCCTGCGGCAGCGACAGCATCATGCCGACGTCGGTGGTCTGGCTGGCGTGCGCCTGCAGGGCGGCCCGCTTGCGCTCGAGCTGGGGCAGGACGTCGACCCGGAGGTGGATCTCGGCCTCCGGGGTGCCGATCGGGTTGCCGTCGTCGCCGGGGCCGTCCGGGTCCCAGTCCGCGGTCTCCAGCCCGGCCGCCTGCGCCATCCGGAACATGGCGCGCATCGCGTCCCGGTTCATCGTCACCTCGAGGAGCCGCGGACGGCGGGCGGCGAGCTCGACAGCCCGGCGCACCACCCGGTGCACCATGACGTGGTCGGGGTGGCCGTACCCGCCGTGCCAGTCGTAGCCGGTGACGACGTCGGCGTCCTCCTCGTCGAGAACGTCGGCCAGCGTCCGCGCGGCCTGGTCGACGTCCGCGTTCATGAACGCCCGCGGGGCGGAGTTCTGCTCCCAGCCGGACATCCCCGAGTCGGCGTAGCCGAGCCAGGCGATCCGGGCGACCCCGAGCACCTTGGCCGACGCGGCGACCTCCTCGCGGCGGTGGTCGGCGACGGTCCTGCCGTCGGCGAGGTCCTCCGGCGCCGAGCCGTGGTCGCCGTCGGTCGCGACGACGAGGACGACGCGGTGGCCCTCGTCCGCCGCGCGGGCCATGGACCCGGCGGTGCCGCTGGCCTCGTCGTCGGGGTGGGCGTGGACGAAGACGATGGTGGACATCACGCCATCATGACGCAGCCGCCCGAGAAGGTGTCAGGCGCCCGGCTTCGGGTGCGCGAGCAGGAAGTCCATGACGTCCTCGCCGAACGCGGGGAGGAACGTGGGCACGTGGCGGCCGTCACGGATCGTCCACAGCTGCACCGACGTCCCGCGTGCGCAGCCCCGGTACACCTGCACCCCGGTCTCGGCCCCGGCGAGCCGGGTGGTGCCACGCAGGTCGGCACGGTCGACGACGTCGACGTCGGACCCGCGCGACGGGGCCGGGTCGCACGCGTCGAGGGTCGCCCAGTCATCGACGGTCCGCGCCGCCGGGGGCACATCGTCACCCTGGATCTGCCCGCCCTCGTACGGCACGAGCTCGTCGTCGGTGCCGTGCACCTGGAGCACGCTCACGGGGGCGGCCGGCGTGCAGTCGGCCCGATCGGCGTGCATCGCGCCGGCGACCGACACCACGGCGGCCACCCGGTCGGCGTGGTCGCACGCCATCCGGTACGCCATGAACCCGCCGTTGGAGTGACCCATGACGTAGACCCGCCGCGGGTCGACCGGGTACTCCCGGGCCAGGGTGTCGATCAGGCCGAGCAGGTAGCCGGAGTCGTCCACGCCGGTGTCGAACAGGTCGCAGCAGGCATCGGTCGCGTCCCAGAACTGGCCGCCGCGCCCGTCGACGGTGCCGTTCGGCCGGACGTAGAGGAACCCTGCCGCCGCAGCCCGTTCCCGGAGTCCGAAGTACAGGTCGACCTCGGCGCTGTTGGACGTGTAGCCGTGCAGGAGGAGCAGCAGCGGCATCGGCCCGCGACGGTTGCCGCCCGAGGGGACCGAGATGTCGGGCGGTCTGCGGTCCACGGCGGACGGCGTCCCCGACGCGCCGCCTGACGGTGCTGCGGACGACGGCGCGGACGAGGGTGCGGACGACGCGCCCCCGGCCGGCGAAGCCGTCGACGACACGGTCGTCGGCCGCGCCGCCGGCGGCTCCTGCCCGCCGCTGCTGCACGCGGCGGCGAGCAGCACGGCGACGAGGGCCGCGACGGTCGGCAGCAGTCGGGTGGCGGACCGGTGCGCGGACATCCGTCCAGCATGCCGGACATCGGCCCGGGGACCGGGGCGAGGGCGCTGCGGCGCCCGGCCGGGAGCGGTCGTCACTCCCCCGCGACGTCCGCGCGCGGCCGGGTGGAGAGCCAGGCCCACCGGACGAGCAGCGGCTGGAAGAGCAGCCGGACGGCGCGCTTGGTGTCCGTGTCCAGCCCGAACGCGTCGCGGTGCTCGGTGAGCTGCGCGATGTTCCCGGGGAAGACCGCGACGAAGAAGAGCGCGAGCAGCAGGCCGACGCGGGCGCGCCACGGCTGCTTCCAGACGGTGAGCATCGCGGCGCCGAAACCGATCTCGACGACGCCCGAGAGGAGGACGACGAGGTCGGGGTCCGCGGGGAACCACGACGGCACCTGGGCCCGGAACTCCTCGCGCTGGAACGTCAGGTGCCCCGTCCCGGCGAAGAGCATCGCCGCGCCGAGCACGGCCTGGGCGACGGCGCGGCCACGGGTCCGCGAGGTGATCTTGGTGGTCATCGGGCCACCGTAGGCGCTGTCCCGCGCGGCCACGACCCGACCCGGTCGGGTCCTGCATCCCTCAGCCGGTCCGCGCACCGGCGACCGCGTGCTCAGCGCGGGGCGACCCGGAACACCGGCCAGCCGATCTCGGTCCGCCACGCCGCGGGGTCCGGCGTGTCCCGAGGCCCGACGAGGTACGTCTCCCGCACCGGGCCCGCCCCCGCGAGCGCGTTGGTGACCACCCAGGTGCCGCGCAGGCG
>JACRAB010000229.1 GCA_016213575.1 Actinomycetota bacterium | reverse complement strand
GGCCGGACGCCGTCCGGCCGCTGCCGCGTGCCGGGCCGTCCGAGCCGCGTCCGCTCGAGGAGGACGTCCGGGTCGCCATGCTCGCGAGGCTACGCGAACTTCACATCAGCCACACGTGTCACACGCCGTGGCGCACGGACCGCTCGCGGTGCCGTGACACACACCCACCATCACGCACCGTGCTCACCGCTGGCCCCTGTCGCCCGATGGCAGCACTCAGGCACCAGGTGTGTACCGTTGAAACGGACAAACCACTCTCGTCAGGGTGCATACCGGGTGCCTGACCGTGGTCGGGCCCCGCCCTGCGCAGGCGTCAGCCGCCGAGCGCCACCAGCGCGACCGCCGTCCGGGCCGCGACGGCGGCGTTGTTCCGCACGAGCGCGATGTTCGCGACGAGGCTGCGGCCGTCGGTGAGCTCGTTGATCCGCGCGAGCAGGTAGGGCGTGACCTCCTTGCGCGTGATGCCCGCCCGCTCGGCGTCGGCGATCGCCTCGTCGATGCGCGCGTCGATCTCCTCGGCGGGGATCGCGTCGGCCTCCGGGATCGGGTTCGCGACGAGCACTCCCCCGCGCAGGCCGAGCCGGTGGTGCTCGACGAGGACGGCGGCGAGCTGCTCGGGGGTGTCGACGCGGTGGTCGACGGGCAGGCCCGAGGTCCGGGAGAAGAACGCCGGGAACTCGTCGGTGCCCAGCCCGACGACCGGCACACCGCGGGTCTCGAGCACCTCGAGGGTCTTCGGCAGGTCGAGGATCGACTTCGCCCCGGCGCACACGACGGCCACCGGGGTGGCACCGAGCTCGTCGAGGTCGGCCGAGACGTCGAAGGTGTGCTCGGCGCCGCGGTGGACGCCGCCGATGCCGCCGGTCGCGAAGATCCGCACGCCCGCGAGGTGGGCGAGGTACATCGTCGCCGCGACCGTCGTCCCGGCCGTCGCACCGCGCGCGACGACCGCCGGCAGGTCCTTGCGGGACGCCTTGACGACCTCGCCGCCGCCCTCGTGCGCGCCGTCCGCGCCCTCGGCCGAGCGCGCGAGCCGCTCGAGAGCCGCGTCGTCCAGCCCGACGCAGAGCCTGCCGTCGAGCACCGCGATCGTCGCCGGGGTCGCGCCGTTCGCGCGGACGATGTCCTCGACGCCGCGCGCCGTCTCCAGGTTCGCCGGGTACGGCATGCCGTGCGTGATGATCGTCGACTCGAGCGCGACGACCGGCCGGCCCTCGGCGAGCGCCTGCGCGACCTCGGGGGCGAGCTCGACGGGCGAGGTGGCAGCGGGCGGGACGACGGTCATGGCAGCAGGTCCTCAGGGGTCAGGTCGGGGACGACGGTGTGCTCGGAGGTGACGGTGCGCGCGGCGACGCGGGCGCCGACGGCGACGGCGCGGGGCAGGTCCCGGCCCGCGAGCAGGCCGGCGAGGGTGCCCGCGACGAGGGCGTCGCCGGCGCCGGTGACGTCGACGGCGTCCGCCGGGACGACGTCCATCGAGGCGAACTCCGTCGCGGTGACGACGAGCGGGCCGCGCGGGCCGCGGGTCAGGACGACGGCGGCGGCCCCGCGCCGTTGCGCGGCCGCGGCGAGCTCGGTCTCCCACCCCCCGTCCTCCGGCCCGACGGTGAGCACCGCACCGGTGGCGGCCGCGAGTGCCTGCGCCTCGTCGACGTTGCAGAACAGCACGTCGACGCCGCGCAGGTCGGCGGGCAGCCGCACCGCCTTCGCCGTCGACACCGCGTCGACCGCGACCCGGGCCCCGGCCGCCCGGCAGACCGCGATGCTGCCCGCGAGCGCCTCGGCGGTGAGGTTGCAGTCGAGGAAGACCCACGTCACCTGCGGCCCGCCGGCGAGCGCGGCGGCGACGTCGTCGGGGGTCACCTGCGTGAGGACGTCCATCGCCGCGACCCCGATCTCGAGGTCGCCGGACGGCGCGAGGACGGCGACGTACTCGGCCGTCGTCGCCCCGGGCACCCGGCGGACCCCGGCGACGTCGACGCCGGCCGCGGCCGCGTGCGCGAGCAGCCCGGGCGCGGCGGCGTCGTCCCCGACGCACGCGACGAGCGCGACGTCGGCCCCGAGCCGGGCCAGGTTCTCCGCGACGTTGCGGGCCACCCCACCGTACGACGCCGCGGCCCGGGCCGGGTTGGACGTCCCGGCCACGGCGGGCGCGAGGAGGTGGAGGAGCCGGTCGACGACCGCTCCCCCGACGCAGACGACCCGGCCTCCCGGCCGTGCCGCCCGCGCCCGCCCTCCCCCGGCTGCTGCCTCGGTCACGCCTCGACGACGAGCGGGATGATCATCGGCCGGCGCCGGTAGGACTCGTTGACCCAGCGCCCGACGACCCGCCGGACGACCTGCTGCAGCTGGTAGGAGTCCGTCATGCCCTCGGTCACCGCGGCCGCGATGGCGTCGGTGATCCGCGGCTTGACCTTGTCGAAGACGGCCTCGTCCTCGGCGAAGCCGCGGGCGTGGATGTCCGGCCCGGCGACGACCTTGCCGCTGCCGGAGTCGACGACGACGACGATGGAGATGAAGCCCTCCTCGCCGAGGATCCGCCGGTCCTTGAGGTCCACCTCGGTGATCTCGCCGACGCTCGAGCCGTCGACGTAGACGTAGCCGCACTCGACCTTGCCGGTGATCCGCGCGACGCCGTCGACGAGGTCGACGACGACGCCGTCCTCGCAGAGCACGACGCGGTCCTCGGGGACGCCCGTCTTCACCGCGAGCTCGGCGTTCGCGACGAGGTGCCGGACCTCGCCGTGGACCGGCATGACGTTGCGCGGCCGGACGATGTTGTAGCAGTAGAGGAGCTCGCCGGCGCTCGCGTGGCCGGAGACGTGGACCCGGGCGTTGCCCGAGTGCACGACCTTCGCGCCGAGCCGGGTGAGGCCGTTGATGACCCGGTAGACCGCGTTCTCGTTGCCCGGGATGAGCGACGACGCGAGGATCACGGTGTCGCCGCGGCCGACGCGCACCCGGTGGTCGCCGTTCGCCATCCGGGACAGCGCGGCCATCGGTTCGCCCTGGCTGCCGGTGCACATGAGGACGACCTGGTCGTCCGGCAGGTCGTCCATGGCCTTGATGTCGACGAGGACGCCGTCCGGCACCGTGAGGTACCCGAGGTCCTTCGCGACGCCCATGTTCCGGACCATCGAGCGGCCGACGAGGGCGACCTTGCGGCCGTGCGCGACGGCGGTGTCGAGGACCTGCTGCACGCGGTGCACGTGGGAGGCGAAGCTCGCGACGATGATCCGCCGGTCGGCGCCGGAGAAGACCCGGTCGAGGACCGGGGTGATCTCCCGCTCGGAGACCGTGAAGCCGGGGACCTCGGCGTTCGTCGAGTCGACCATGAACAGGTCGACGCCGGCCTCGCCGAGCCGGGCGAAGGCGCGCAGGTCGGTGATCCGGCCGTCGAGCGGGAGCTGGTCCATCTTGAAGTCGCCGGTGTGGAGCACGGTGCCGGCGGCGGTCCGGACGGCGACCGCGAGCGCGTCCGGGATCGAGTGGTTGACCGCGACGAACTCGCACTCGAACGGGCCGAGGCGCTCGACCTGGCCCTCCTTGACCGCGAGGGTGAGCGGCTGGATCCGGTGCTCGCGCAGCTTCGCCTCGACGAACGCCAGGGTGAGCTGGGAGCCGATGAGCGGCAGGTCGGGGCGCAGCCGGAGCAGGTACGGGACGGCGCCGATGTGGTCCTCGTGGCCGTGCGTGAGCACGACGGCGACGACGTCGGCCATCCGGTCGGCGATGTAGGTGAAGTCGGGCAGGATCAGGTCGACGCCGGGCTGGTGGTCCTCGGGGAACAGGACGCCGCAGTCGATGATCAGCAGCTTGCCGTCGATCTCGAGGACCGACATGTTGCGGCCGACCTCGCCGAGCCCGCCGAGCGGGACGACGCGCAGGGCGCCGGCCGGCAGGACGGGGGGCGGGCCGAGCTCGGGGTGCGGGTGGCTCACAGCAGGCCCGCCGCGACGAGGTCGGTGCGCAGGGCGGAGACCTGCTCGTCGGTGGCGGGGACCAGGGGCAGACGCATGGTGCGGTTCGTGAGGACTCCTTGGAGCTCTAGGGCGGCCTTGGCCATGATCGCGCCCTGGGTGCGGGTCATGATCGCGGTGACCGCGGGGATGAGCCGGTCGTGGACGGCACGGGCACCGGCGAGGTCGCCGGCGTCCGTCGCGCGCACCATCTCGGCGTACTGCGCTCCGGCGACGTGGCCGACGACGCTGACGACCCCGGCCGCGCCGTGCGCGAGCCAGGCGAGGTTGAGCGCGTCGTCCCCGGAGTAGTAGACGAGGCCCGTGCGGGCCATGACCTCGGACCCGGCGAAGAGGTCGCCGGTGGCGTCCTTCACCGCGACGATCCGGTCGTGCCCGGCGATCCGCAGGAGCACCGGGGTCGTGATCCGGACGCCGGCCCGGCCGGGGATGTCGTAGACCATGACCGGCAGGTCGGTCGCGTCGGCGACGGTCGTGAAGTGCGCGACGAGGCCCTCAGCGGGCGGCTTGTTGTAGTACGGCGTCACGACGAGCAGCCCGTGGGCGCCCGCCTTCTCGGCCTCGCGGGCGAGCTCGGCGGTGTGCCGGGTGTCGTTCGTGCCGACACCCGCGACGACGCGGGCCCGGTCGCCGACCGCCTCCAGGACGACCCGCAGCAGGGCCTCCTTCTCGGCGTCGGACGTCGTCGGCGACTCGCCGGTGGTCCCGGAGACGACGAGCCCGTCGTGCCCGAGCCCGACGAGGTGCTCCGCCAGCGCCCCGGCCGCGTCGAGGTCGACCTCGCCCGCGGGGGTGAACGGCGTGACCATCGCGGTGAGCACCGCGCCGAACGGGCGGCCCGTCGAGGGCGCAGCAGAGGACGGCGACATGCGGCCAACGCTACCGCCCGGCGCGCCCGGGACGTCGGGCGTGTTCACCCGGGGTGGTGCCGGCACGGGCCGCAGGCCGCCCGGCGGGCCCCCGGGGACGAAGAATCCCGGTGCTGACCGCTCGGGGGTCCGGGCAGCACCGGGATTCCGCAGGTACATCGCACAGCGCGTGCCGCCCGTTACACGGACTGCTCACCGGCAGGAAGTGACGCGCGTCACAGCCTGGTGTACGTCGTCACCGCGTACCCCAGGCCGGTCGTGGACCCGCTCCACCCCTGCGCGGGGACCCGGTCGGCGACCGCCCAGCCCGGCCCGAGCACGGGCGCCCGGACGACGCCGTCCCCGGTCTCGTCGACGACGAGGTCGACCGTCGTGACGACCGCGGTGCCGGCCGCCGGCACGAAGGCGGCGTACACCTCGGCGCCGCCGATGACCCACGGCTCCGGGTGCCGGGCCAGCGCCTCGTCGACCGAGCCGACGACCTCGGCCCCCGGGGCGTCGTAGCCCGGGCTGCGGGTGAGGACGACGTTCGTGCGCCCGGGCAGCGGCCGGAACCTCGGCGGCAGCGACTCCCACGTGCGGCGGCCCATGACGACGACCGAGCCGGTCGTGAGGCGGGAGAAGTGCTTGAGGTCCTCCGGCAGGTGCCAGGGCAGGGTGCCGGCGACGCCGATGACACCGTTCGTGCTCTGCGCCCAGACGAGCCGTGGGCTCACACCGCGACCGGGGCGCGCAGCGCCGGGTGGTGCCGGTAGTCGACGACGCGGAAGTGGTCGTACGTGTAGTCGAAGAGCGACGCGGCGGGGGCCACCTCGAGCGTCGGGAAGGTGAACGCCTCCCGGCCGAGCTGCTCGCGGACCTGGTCGACGTGGTTGGCGTAGACGTGGCAGTCGCCGCCGACCCAGACGAGGTCGCCCGGGGTCATGCCGACCTGCTGCGCGACGAGGTGCACGAGCAGCGCGTAGCTCGCGATGTTGAACGGGACGCCGAGGAACATGTCCGCGCTGCGCTGGTAGACCTGGCAGGACAGCCGCCCGTCCGCCGCGTAGAACTGGAAGAGCAGGTGGCAGGGGGCCAGCGCCATCTGCGGCAGGTCGGAGACGTTCCACGCCGAGACGACCATCCGGCGCGAGTCCGGGTCGGTCCGCAGCGTCTCGACGACCGCGCCGAGCTGGTCGACGTCCCCCGACGGGGTCGGCCACGAGCGCCACTGCTTGCCGTAGACGGGGCCGAGGTCGCCGGTGTCGGAGGCCCACTCGTCCCAGATCGTCACGCCCTGCTCCTGCAGCCAGCGCACGTTGGTGCCGCCGCGCAGGAACCACAGCAGCTCGACCGCGAGGGACTTGAAGTGCACGCGCTTCGTCGTCACCAGCGGGAAGCCCTGGGACAGGTCGTAGCGCAGCCGCTCGCCGAACGTGCTCACGGTGCCGGTGCCGGTCCGGTCCTCCTTGGGGGCCCCGGTCTCCAGGACCCGCCGCAGGAGGGTCTCGTACTGGGTGTCCGGCTCCCTGCGCTCCGCCGCCGCGATGTCCACCGTCTGCTCGACCACGTCGCCTCCTCGTCAGTGCGCCGCAGCCTAGCGGCGCCCACCGACGACGCCCCGGAGCGCCGCCGGACCGTCGTCGGCCGTCGTCGGGCCGTCAGCGCGCGGCGACCACCCGGACGCCGTCCGGCCCGGTGACGAACCGGACGTCCGCGAGCGAGGGCACGACGACGTCCGCATCGAGCTCGGCCGCCGGGTGCGTCGTGACGACGGCGAGCGTCGCGGCGCCGGCCGCGCGGCCCGCCTGCAGCCCGGCGGGCGCGTCCTCGACGACGAGGCAGCGGGCCGGGTCGGCGCCGAGCCGGGCGGCCCAGAGCACGACCGGCTCCGGGTCGGGCTTGCCGTGCCGCACGTCGGTGGCGGTGACGACGACGTCGGGCGCGACGAGCCCCGCGGCCGCGATCCGGGCGTGCGCGAGGAGCCGGGTGCACGAGGTGACGACGGCGGCCCGGCCGGCGGGCAGCGCGGCGAGCGCCTCCACCGCGCCGGGGAGCACGAGGATGCCGCCCGCGGCGTCCTCGATCTCCAGCGCCTCGATCCGGGCGAGCGCCTCGACGTGCCGGGCGGGGTCGTCGACGACGGTCGCGATGATCTGCTTCGCCGGGACGCCGTGCCAGCCGGTGAGCCGGTCGAGCGGGACGTCGTACTCCCCCGCCCACTCCAGCCACGACCGCTGCACGGACCGGGTCGAGTCGACGAGCGTGCCGTCCATGTCGAAGAGGACCGCGTCGAAGACGGCGCCGCCGAAGAGCGCGTCGTCGGCGTCGGTGCGGCCCGCGGGGCCGGCGTCGAGAGAGGTCACCTCCCGACGCTAACCCGCGCCGCGGCCGCCGCCCGACCGCGCGGCGCCCGCCCCGGCGGCGGACGTGACGGACACCACCGGCGGACCACCCGCCCGGCCGTCCCGCGAGGTCCACGTGCCGGGACGGCCCGACCCGGGAGACACTGCCGTCGTGGATGCCCCCGACGAGACCGCGGACGTGCTGCGGCCCCCGACCGCCGACGCCTCCGTCCGCCCCGCCCGGCCGGCGGACGCCCCGGCGATCGGCGCCGTCCAGGCCCGCGCGTGGCGGGCGGCCTACGCCGACGTCCTCGACGCCGACGCGCTCGGGCGGCTCAGCGCGGACGACCTCGCGCAGCCCTGGCACGAGGCGGTCGCCCGGCCGCCGTCGGCGCGGCACAGCGTGCTCGTGGCCTGCGCCGGGAGCGCCGTCGTCGGGTTCGCGGCGGTCGCCCCGAGCGGCGACCCGGACGCGGGCCCGGACGACGGCGACCTCGTCGTCCTCGCGGTCGACCCCGCGCACCGCGGCGCGGGCCACGGGTCCCGGCTGCTCGCGGCCGGGGCGGACACCCTGCGCTCGGCCGGCGTGACGACGCTGCGCGCCTGGGTGCCGGACGACGACACCGCCCTGCGCGACTTCCTCGCGTCCGCCGGCGCGGCCCCGGACGGCGCCCACCGCACCCTCGTGGCGGCCGACGGCCGCGAGGTCGGTGTCACCCGCCTCGCGGCGTCCCTCGACGGCTGACCGCAGGACCACCCGTGGACGACGCACCCGTGGGCGACACGACCGGGCGGGACTCGCCCGGCCAGGACGTCGCCGAGCGGGACCTGGCCGGGCAGCCCCGGGTCCCGCCGCCCGGCCCGCGGCCCCGGCTGCGCGGCGTCGACGCGGCCCGCGGCATCGCGCTCGTCGGGATGGTCGCCACCCACGTGTGGCCGGG
>JACRAB010000235.1 GCA_016213575.1 Actinomycetota bacterium | reverse complement strand
TGAAGAAGCGTCGCGAGGCCGCGACCGCGTTCGCCGACGCGGGCCGGGCCGAGTCCGCCGAGCGTGAGCGGGGCGAGCTCGCCGTGCTCCAGACGTACCTGCCCGCGCAGCTGTCCGACGAGGACCTCGAGGCGATCGTCGCCGAGGCCGTCGCCGCCGTCGCCGCGGAGGGGGGCACCGGGATGGCGGCCATGGGCCGGGTCATGAAGGCCGTCCAGCCGAAGGTCGCCGGGCAGGCCGAGGGCGGCCGGGTCGCCGCACTGGTCCGGGCGGCGCTCGCCGGCTGACGCACCCTCCTCGACGCGGAAGGCCCGCCCCGGCAATCGGGGCGGGCCGTCCGCTCGTCAGGGCTGCCGGCGGGGCCGCCGCCCGGCGGCCGGGCGGGCGTGCCCGCGGGGTTGGTGATCACGGCGTTGCCGTTGTTGCCGTTGCCACCGCCGTTGTTGCCACCCCCGCCGTTGCCGCCGCCGTTGTTGTTGCCGCCACCGCCGTTGTTGCCGCCCCCGCCGCCGTTGTTACCGCCGCCGTCGTTGCCGCCGCGGCCGGTCGAGGGGTAGATCGTGACCCGGGCGCCGCGGGCCGACCGCGACCCGCCACCGGGCGACGTCTCGGCGACGTACCCGGCGGGCACCCTGGAGTCGCGCGGCGAGCCGATGGAGACCTTGAACCCGGCCCCCTCGAGGATCGCGCGGGCCGCGCCGATCGAACGGCCCTTGACGTCGGGGACGCCCACGCTCTCGCCGCGGAGCATCTTCGACGGCGGGCGCGGCCAGTCCTTGTCGGGCAGCCCGGACTGCGCCGTCCGCATGATCTGCGCCCAGATCGGGCCGGCCAGCGTCGCGCCGTACACGGCCCGGTAGCCCTGGCCGTTGATCGTGACGCCCTGGAGGTTCTTGCGGCGCCCGCTCTCGTAGATCGTGGGGTTGCCGACCCAGACCGCCGTCGCGCGCTGCTTGGAGTAGCCGGCGAACCACGTGTCGAGCGAGCGGTTCGTCGTGCCGGTCTTGCCGGCCGCCGGGAACGGCTGGCGGCCGAGCCGGGCGGCGGTGCCGTCGATGAACGCGCGCTTGAGCGTGAACGTGACGCCGTGCGCGACGTCCTCGCTGAGGGCCTGCTTGCAGGACAGGCCCGGCACCGCGACGGAGACGTCCTTGTTGTTCGACCGCTTGGTGATCTTCGTGATGGCCCGCGGCGCGCAGTACTTGCCGTCGGCCGCGAAGCCCGCGTACGCGGCCGCCAGCGTGAGCGGCGCGATCTCCTTCGGACCGAGCGTCAGGGACGGGATGCACGCGGGGATCTTCGACGTCGCTGGTGCGCCCTTGGCCCCGCAGACGTTCTGCGGGAAGGCCAGGTGCATGCCGAGGCTCATCTGGGTGTTCGCGATGTCGCAGAGGTCCAGCTGGGACTCGATGTCGACGTAGGCGGTGTTCACCGAGTTCCGGGTCGCGTCGACGACGCTCATCGACCCCGACCCCACGCCGTCCCCGGCGTTGCCGAAGGAGTACGGCTCCCGGCCGCCCAGCGGCGACCCGCACGACTCGAAGTCGCTGAACGGGCGGACGTCCTGCGAGGCGTCGACGTAGGCGTAGAGGGACTTGCCCGCCTTGAGCCAGGTCGCGAGCGTGAACGCCTTGTTCGTCGACCCGTTCTGGAACCCGTTGGAGCCGCCGAGCTCCTTGTCCACGCTGTAGTTGAGCACCGTCGACGAGGGCTTGCGGTCGGGCGAGTAGATCCGGTTCTGGGTCATCGCGATGACCTTGCCGGTGCCCGGCTCCACGGTGACCGCGGCCGTCGCGACCCGGCTCTTGTCGTTGTACGGGATGTACTTGTTGACGGCCTTCCAGGCCGCGAGCTGGGTCTTCACGTCGACGGTCGTGTAGATCTTCAGGCCGCCGCGCTTGAGGGTGTTGAGCCGGTCGGCCTCGGTCTTGCCGAGCGCCTTGAACGCCGGGTCGATCTGGATGAGCTTCTCGACGTAGGCGCAGAAGTAGTGGGCCTGCTTCGAGGCGTTGACGCAGCCGCTGCGCACGGGCGTGCGCTTGAGCATCTTGGGGACCGGGATCGCCTTGGCCTTGTCGTACTGCGCCTGGTCGATCTTGCCGAGCTGGAGCATGCGCAGCAGCACGGTGTCCCGCCGGGCCTGCGCGAGCTTGGCGTCCTTGAAGGGGTTGTACCGCGACGGCTGCTGCACGAGGCCGGCGAGCAGGGCCGACTGCTCGACGTTGAGCTTCGCGGCGGAGGTGCGGAAGTAGTACCGGGCCGCGGCCTCGACGCCGTACGCGTTGTTCCCGAAGAAGGCGATGTTCAGGTAGTTCTCGAGCACCTGGTTCTTGCTGATCTTCTTCTCGAGCGCGATCGCCTGCCGCATCTCGGTGATCTTGCGCGCCGGGGTCTGCGCGATGGCGGCCTTGTACGCCGCGTCGTCGTTCGCGATGACGGCCCGCTCGATGTTGACGTTCTTGATGTACTGCTGCGTCAGCGTCGAGGCACCCTGCGTGCCGCTGCTGCCGAACTGGTTGTTCACGGCGGCCCGGACGACGCCCTTGGGGTCGATGCCGCCGTGCTCGAAGAAGCGCGAGTCCTCGATGGCGATGATCGCGGTCTGCATCGTCGGCGAGATCGACTTGAGCGGGGTGAGCACGCGGTTCTCGTCGAAGAAGGTCGCGATGACCGTCTTGCCGTCGTTGGCGTACATCTTCGAGGCCTGCGACAGCGGCGGGCTCTCGAAGTCCGTCGGCAGGTTGTTGAAGTAGTCGACGCCCGAGCGGGTGGCCATCGCCGAGGCCCCCACGGCCGGCAGGAAGAGGCCCGCCCCCAGGGCCCCGACCAGGACGCTCACGACGACGAACGAGCCGAGGAGCGCCAAGGCGCGGGCGGCCGTTGCGGAGGTGCTTCGCATGCTCTGGTTGCTCCTCGCGGTGCGGACCGAACGGGTGACAGCCTACGTGCTCCCGCGGGTTGCTCCGGTCGGGTGACGCACGGTCTGCCAGCCGGAGGACGCGCGACACGCCGTCGGGGTTGCGCCGGTCCCGGGATGCCCGCAAGGATCCCTGACTTGGTGTCGGGTCACCGGGGGGCGACCAGGCATGAACCGATAGAGGTTGACCAGTGACGCACGGTGAGAAATCGCCAGTTCGGTCCAGGCACAATCATCCGTCTGGCCCGTATCCGCACCACTGACGGTCACCTAGGGTTTCGAGTCAGGTCCTCCTCGGGGGCGAGGCAGGACCTGACCGGGGGCACACGGGAGGAATGAGTTTCTGATGGTGAACATGTACGACTGGGCGTCGCGGGGTGCGTGCCGGACCAGCGACCCGGACTCGCTCTTCGTCCAGGGCGCTGCCCAGAACCGGGCCAAGACGGTCTGCATGGGTTGCCCCGTGCGCACCGAGTGCCTGGCGGACGCGCTGGACAACCGTGTCGAGTTCGGCGTGTGGGGCGGCATGACCGAGCGCGAGCGTCGTGCGCTCCTGCGTCGCCGCCCGAACGTCCAGTCGTGGCGTCGTCTGCTCGAGATCGCCCGTGACGAGCACGAGCGTGTGGTGGCGATCGCCGCCTCGCGCGAGGAGAGCGCGTCGCGGCTCGTCGGCTGATCTGAAGGACGCACCACCTCTCACGACGGCGTGGGGTGGCGTCGCCCGGGCGGCGATGCCACCCCACGCCGATCGTTTTTGGGGCGTGGTGCTCACAGGGTTGGACAGCCCGGTCGTCCGCGACCGGGGCGGGGGGTAGGAGCGCCGGCTCCGCCGGGATCGGTCGTGGTGAGGGCGAACGACCGCGTCCGGCAGGGGCCGGCGCTCTCCCGTTCCCGCTGCCGGTCCGCGAGGCCGCGAGGCCCCGGGTGAGCGGTCAGCCCTTGGAGAGGTCCGCCCCCACGGCGCGCAGGCCCTCGAGGTCGTGGACGTCCTCGGCGCGGGCCGGCACCTCGACCACCGGCACCGTCGGGTGCGCGCTGGTGAACCGGACGGCGAGCGACCGGTCCCGGTCCCGGCGGCGCATCCGGTCCGCGTGCACCCGGAGCAGCCCGGCCGTGAGGGCCTGGCCGCCGGCGGCGTCGAGGTCCTCGGCGGCGGCGGCCGCCCGGTCGGCGGACAGGTCCTCGGCGAGGGCGACGTGCACCCGGTTGAGCACGAGCCCGGCGAGCGGCATCCGCTCCGCGCCGAGCCGCTCCACGAAGTAGGAGGCCTCGCGCAGCGCGTCGGGCTCGGGGGCCGCGACGACGACGAACGCCGTCCCCTCGGCCTGGAGCAGCCGGTAGGTCCGGTCGGCCCGCTCCCGGAACCCGCCGAACATCGTGTCGAGCGCCGAGACGAACGTCTGGACGTCGGTGAGGAAGCCGGCGCCGAGGATCTTCGTCATGACGTTGCCGGCGGTGCCGACGGCGAGCGAGACGACCTTGAGGTAGGCCCGGCCGCCGGCCTTGGCGGGGGCCGAGAGGATCCGGATGAACCGGCCGTCGAGGAACGAGCCGAGCCGCTGCGGGGCGTCGAGGAAGTCCAGGGCCGACCGGCTGGGCGGGGTGTCGACGACGATGAGGTCCCACGCCTCGTCGGTCCGCCCCGCCGCCTTCGCGGCCTCCGCGCGGGTGCGCAGCTGGCCGAGCTTCTCCATGGCCATGTACTCCTGCGTGCCCGCGAAGGAGCTGGACAGGGCCTGGTAGAAGGGGTTCGCGAGGATCTGCTCGGCCTTCTCCGGGGTCGCGTGCGCCTCGATGACCTCGTCGAAGGTCCGCTTCATGTCGAGCATCATCGCGTCGAGCGAGCCGCCCGCCGCGGTGTCCGCGCCCCTGACCGGGCGCGGCGCGTTGTCGAGCTCGACGAGGCCCATCGACTGGGCGAGCCGGCGGGCGGGGTCGATCGTCAGGACGACGACCCGACGCCCGCGCTCGGCGGCCCGCAGGCCGAGGGCCGCGGCCGTCGTGGTCTTCCCGACGCCGCCGGAGCCGCAGCACACGATGACGCGCGTCGCCGGGTCGTCGAGGAGCGCGTCGACGTCGAGCGGCGCGCTGCGCCGTCCGGACGACGTCTTCGCGGGTCGGGCGGTTCGCTTCTCCGTCACGCCATGCCCTGCTCCCGTAGCTCCTCGGCGAAGTCGTACAGGGCACCGAGGTCGATGCCCTCCGACAGCGCCGGCAGCTCGTAGACCGGCCGCTCGAGGGCCGCGAGCTCCTTGCGCTGGGCCGACTCGAGCGCGACCCGCAGCGCGTGCTCGCCGGCCTCGGCGAGCAGCCCGTCGACGAGGGTCGCGGACCGGCCGCCGAGCCCGGCGGACTCCAGGCCCGCCACGACCGCGGCGCGGTCCAGCCGGCCCTTCGCGGCGGCGGTGAGGCTGCGCTGCGGCAGGACCGGGTCGCGCACCATGTTGACGACGACCCCGCCGACCGGCAGCCCGGCCTCGTGCAGCTGGGCGACGCCGTCCTGGGTCTCCTGCACAGGCATCTCCTCCAGGACCGTCACGAGGTGGACGACGGTCTGCGGGCTGCGCAGCAGGCTCATGATCGAGCCGGCCTGGTTGCGGACCGGGCCGACCTTCGCGAGGCCGACGACCTCTTCGTTGACGTTGAGGAACTGGGTGATCCGGCCCGTGGGCGGTGCGTCGAGGACGACGGCGTCGTAGACCGGCCCGGTCTTCCCGCGGCGGCGGGCGGCCTCGTAGACCTTGCCGGTGAGCAGGACGTCGCGCACGCCCGGCGCGATCGTCGTCGCGAAGTCGACGGCCCCGAGGCGCTCGAGCATCTTGCCCGCCCGGCCGAGCCGGTAGAACAGCTCGAGGTACTCCAGGAGCGCGGCCTTGGGCTCGATCGCCAGGGCGAAGACGTCCCCGCCACCGGGGGCGACGGCGATCTTGCGCTCCTCGTACGGCAGCTGGGGGACGTCGAAGAGCTGGGCGATGCCCTGCCGGTTCTCGACCTCGCAGAGCAGGGTCCGGCGGCCGCCCGCGGCGAGCGCCAGGGCGAGCGCGGCGGCCACGGTCGTCTTGCCCGTGCCGCCCTTGCCGGTGACGACGTGGAGCCGGACGCCGTCCCAGTCGGTGTCGGAGCTCGGCTCGGTGGGTGGCACCCTTCGAGCGTATAGACCTCACGCCGGGACCGCCGGGTGGAGGGGGCCGCGGCCCCCGGACGGGTGCCTGCCGGGCTCCGGCCGCAGGCCCGCGGGCCGGGCAGTAGGGTGCGCTCCATGTCGCAGAAGTGGGAGTACCTCACGGCACCGCTGCTCATCCACAACACCAAGGCGATCCTCGACAACTGGGGCGAGGAGGGCTGGGAGCTGGTCCAGATCGTCCCCGGCCCGACCGGCGGGGAGAGCCTGGTGGCCTACTTCAAGCGACCCAAGCCGTGAGCCCGGCCGACGGCGTGACCGTGACGGCGCGGCTCGCCGAGCTGGGCATCGTGCTCCCGCCGGTGGCCGCGCCCGTCGCCGCGTACGTGCCGGCGGTGCTGGACGGCGACCGGGTGTGGACCTCCGGCCAGCTGCCCGTCGTCGACGGCGTGCTGCAGGCGACCGGCAAGGTCGGCGAGGGGCCCGGGCTCGTGCCGCCGGCCGACGCCGCAGGCCTGGCGCGGGTCGCCGCGCTCAACGCGCTGGCGGCACTGGGCTCGGTCGTCGACCTGGACCGGGTCGAGCGCATCGTCAAGGTCGTCGTGTTCGTCGCGAGCGACCCGTCGTTCACCGGCCAGCCCGCGGTGGCGAACGGCGCGAGCCTGCTGCTCGGCGAGGTCTTCGGCGTGCCGCACGCGCGCAGCGCCGTCGGGGTCGCCGTGCTCCCGCTCGACGCCCCGGTCGAGATCGAGGTCGTCGCGCGGCTGCGCTGACCCGACGCGCCGCCGCGGGGTCAGCCCGTGGCGGCGGCCCGCTCCGCGAGGGTGCCGTAGAGCACGCCGCGCAGCACCCCGGACGCGAGGTCCGCGACGTGGTCGACGACCTCGGGCGCGCCGGAGGTCACCTCGGTGCCGAGCCGGCCCGCCAGGTCGGCGGCGCCCTCGGCGGCGCGGAGCGCGACCGTGAGGCACAGCCCGACAGGGAGGCCGCGCCGGTGCAGCGCCGTCACGGCGGCCACGAGCCCGGGGCCGGCGACGATCCGCCGTCCGTGCCGGGCGACGACACCTGCGGAGAGCAGGTCCTCGACGACCGCGAGCACCGCCGGGTCGTCGGCGACCCGGGCCCGGTCGAGCAGCGGCGAGAGGTCGGCGCCGCGATGCTGCTGCGGCACGGGCGACCGGCCGCCCGCCGCGTCGGTGAGGTCCGCAGGCACCCGCGGACCCGGCAGCCACTCGTGCGCGGACTCCGACGGCAGCCGGGTCAGGTCGATCGTGTCGCCCCGCGACAGGCAGTCGGAGATGAGCGTGAGCGTGGCGCCCTGGGCCCTGGCCCGGTGGATGGCGCGCAGCCGCTCCAGGTGGTGCGTCGTGTACTCCGACCGGCGTCCGACCCGCAGCGGCGGTGGGATGAGCCCGCGGGTCTGGTACGCCCGGACGTTGCGGGTGGTCATCCCGGCCGCTCTGGCCAGCTCCCCGAGGGAGAAACGCGTGTCGTCCCCCATGCGTGGTACGTCCCCGTGACAGCGCGACCGGGTCGTCCCGGCCGCGGAACCTTGCAGCCGGCGGACCCCGTGCTCTGCGAACCGGCTGTCACTGCGACGACGGACCGGGTGCAGTACCGGCCCGCCGGGCTCACGCTCGGTGCCCCTGGCGGGGGCACTCGCTACCGTGAGTCCGAGACAGTAGCAGGTGGCGATCATCGTCTGTCAGCAGGCTGATGATTCACCCGGAAGAGGTCGACGAGGGCGTCGACGACGAGGAGCGACACCCGT
>JACRAB010000226.1 GCA_016213575.1 Actinomycetota bacterium | reverse complement strand
CGGGGCGGGTCGTCGACGTCGCGGACACCGCCCAGCCCGTCGCGCCGGACGCCGTCCCGGCCGTCACCCCGGCGGTCGCCCAGCCCGCCACGCCGGACGTCGCAGCCCGGCCCGCCCGGTCCGGCGTCGTCCGGGCGCTGCTGCACTCCGCCGTCGCGCTCCAGGCCGAGGACCTGCTGCGGACGATCGGCGCGCTCGCGGTCGCCGCGCAGCGCAGCGAGGGCACGACGGCCTCCGTCGACTGGATCGGCTGGGTCGAGCGCGACGTCCGCGACCTCGGGCACCTCGCCCGCGCCGCCCTCGAGGTCGGCGCCAAGCTGCCGGCCGGGCTCGACGTCGGCGGCGGCGACCCGGCCCGCCCGGAGAGCGTCATCGAGGGCCTGCTCGCCGGCCACGAGGCGGTCCTCGGCGTCCTGCGCCACCTCGACGCCGTCGGCGGCGACGAGCCCTGGAACGCGGTCGTCGCGCGGATCGCGGCCCGCCGCGAGGCCGAGGCCGCGGCCCTGCGGGTGACCGTCGGGGACGGCGCGCCCCGGGAGCAGGAACGGCTGCACGTCGGCCGGGCACCGGACCGGCACTTCAGCCCCGACCTGCTCGTCTGACTCAGGCGTTCTCTGGCGTGTGGAGCACATCAGAACGCGAGCTCGGGGTGCTCAGCCCGCCAGAGGACGGGCGGGACGGCGTCGGGCGACGAGCACCGCGTCGTGCACCGTGGCCGCCTCGCCCTCGTGCCCGAGCGCGGCGCGCTCGCGGGTCTGCGCGGCGACGACGTCCCAGACCTGCGGGTCGAGGTCGGCCGCGACCTCCTCGGCGGTGAACATCATCGCCGGGAAGTGCATCCGGTGCGCCGAGGTCCGCAGGTCGCGCGGGTGGTGCCCGACGACGAGCAGGGTGCCTCCGGGCGCGACCGCGTCGGCGAGCCGGGCGTAGAGCGCTCGGCGGACGTCCCCGGGCAGGTGCATGAACTGCGCCGACACGAGGTCGTAGCCGCCGCCCGCGGCCTGCGGGTCCGTCCGCAGGTCGGCGCGGACCCAGGTCGTCCGGGCCGCGACGTCCGGGCCGGCCGCGGCGGCGTGGCCGGCGGCGCGCTCCAGGGCCGTGGCCGAGATGTCGACGCCGGTCACCTGCCAGCCCCGGCCCGCGAGCCAGACGGCGTCCGCCCCCTCGCCGCAGCCGACGTCGAGGGCCCGGCCGGGCGCGAGGTCCGCGGCCTCGGCGACGAGCCAGGTGTTGGGCCGGCCGCTCCAGATCGCCCGGCTCGTGCCGTAGCGCTCCTCCCAGGCGGGCGCCTCGAACATCGTCGCGGCGGCGTGCCGGTAGGCCGCGACGGCGAGCCGGACGTCCTCGGCGACGAGGTCGGCGTTGATCGAGGCGCCGGCCATGAGGCCGGCCGCCGCGGAGGAGACGACCTGGGCCATGGCGCCGGTGACGTTGCCGGCGACCCAGACGCCGGGGACCGCGGTGGCGCCGTCCGGGCCGGCGGGGACCTGGGTGGCGACGACGTGGCCGAGCACCTCCAGCGGCTCGGTGGCCGCGCCGAGACCGGCGAGGACGTCGGCCCGGGCGGTGAACAGCGGAGCCACGGCGAGGACGTCGAGTTCGACGACCTCCCCGGAGGCGAGCCGGACCCCGGTCAGCGCGTCGTCCGTCGTGAGCACCTCGACGACCTCGCCGTCCACGGGCAGGACCTGCCGGGCGGCGAGCGCCTCGGCGGTCTCCTCGTCGGGCGCGCCGTTGGTGTGCGTGAGGAGCAGGACGTGCGGGGTGAGCTGGCGCCACAGCTGCGCCTGGTGGACGGCGAGCGGCCCGGTCGCGAGGACGCCCACCCGCCGGTCCCGGGCCTCCCAGCCGTGGCAGTACGGGCAGTGCAGGACGTCGCGGCCCCAGCGGGCGGCGAGCCCGGGCACGGCGGGCAGGTCGTCGACGAGCCCGGTCGCGACGAGCAGGCGCCGCGCCCGCACCCGGGTGCCGCCGGCGAGCGAGACGACGAACCCGTCGCCGTCCCGCAGTGCTGCCTCCACCCGGCCCTCGACGACCTCGCCGCCGTACCCGACGACCTCGGCCCGCCCGGCGGCGAGCAGCTCCGCGGGCGGGACGCCGTCCCGGCCGAGCAGGTTGTGCACGCCGGCCGCCGGGGCGTTGCGCGGCTCCCCGGCGTCGACGACGAGCACCGACCGGCGTGAGCGGACCAGTGCCAGTGCGCCGCTGAGCCCCGCGGGACCGCCACCCACGACGACGACGTCGTACGCCGCCGTGCCGTCGTCCGTGCCGTGGTCCGTGCCGTCGTCCGTGCTGTTCCGTGTCATGGGGACACCGTCGGCGACGGCGCACTCGATGGCAACTACTCTTGCCGGTATGGCAACGGATGACGGAACGGTGCTCGCCGGGGTCGGCCCCCGGCTCAGGGCGTTGCGGGAACGGCGCGGGACGACGCTCGCGCGGCTCGCCGAGGAGACCGGGATCTCGGTGAGCACGCTCTCCCGGCTGGAGTCCGGGCAGCGCCGCCCGACCCTCGAGCTGCTCCTGCCGCTCGCGACGGCGTACGGCGTCGGCCTCGACGAGCTCGTCGGCACCGGCGCGACGCAGGACCCGCGGGTGCGCCCGGAGCCGATCGTCCGCCACGGCGTGACGTTCCTGCCGCTGACCCGCAGGCCGGGCGGCGTCCGGGCGTTCAAGCAGGTGTTCCCGCCGGGGGTGCCCGCGACGCCGCCCCGGCAGGGCAGCCACGACGGGTACGACTGGCTCTACGTGCTCACGGGCCGGGTCCGGCTGCTGCTCGGGGACCAGGACCTCGTGCTCACCGAGGGCGAGGTCGCCGAGTTCGACACCCGCGTGCCGCACAGCGTCTCCAACGCCGGCCCGGGGGTCGCCGAGGTGCTCAACCTCTTCGGTCCGCAGGGCGAGCGGGTCCACGTCCGGGCCCGGACGGCGGCCCGGGGCGCCGCGGCCGCCGGCGCCCCCGCGGAGGGCACGCCCGGGGACGGCGGCGAAACCCGGTCGGGGCAGGGCCGCACCCGCCGGTAGCCTTGGCCGTCGTGACCGAGGACCAGACGACGCAGGCCGGGACGACGCAGGGCGACGGGGACGACGACCTGCCCGAGCAGATGCGCGTGCGCCACGAGAAGCGGCAGCGCCTGCTCGACGCCGGCACCGAGGCGTACCCCGTCGTCGTGCCCCGCACCCACTCCCTCAAGCAGGTCCGCGACGCGTACGGGCACCTCGAGGCGGGCGAGGAGACCGACGACCTCGTCGGCGTGACCGGCCGGGTCGTCTTCGTCCGCAACACCGGCAAGCTCTGCTTCGCGACCCTCCAGGAGGGCGACGGCACCCGGCTGCAGGCCATGCTGTCGCTCGCCAACGTCGGCGAGGAGGCGCTCGCGGCCTGGAAGGCGGACGTCGACCTCGGCGACCACGTCTTCGTCCACGGCCGGGCCGTCTCGTCCAAGCGCGGCGAGCTCTCCGTCATGGCCGACGCGTGGCAGCTCGCCGCGAAGTCGCTGCGCCCGCTGCCCGTCCTGCACAAGGACCTCAGCGAGGAGGCCCGGGTCCGGCAGCGGTACGTCGACCTCATCGTCCGCCCGGCCGCCCGGGAGAACGTCCGGCTCCGCGCGGGCGTCGTCCGCTCGCTGCGGGAGTCGTTCCACCGCAGGGACTTCGTCGAGGTCGAGACCCCGATGCTCCAGGTGCTGCACGGCGGCGCCGCGGCGCGCCCGTTCCAGACCCACATGAACGCCTTCGACATGGACCTGTACCTGCGGATCGCACCGGAGCTGTACCTCAAGCGCGCCGTCGTCGGCGGCATCGAGAAGGTCTTCGAGATCAACCGGAACTTCCGCAACGAGGGCGCGGACTCCTCGCACTCGCCGGAGTTCGCGATGCTCGAGGCGTACGAGGCGTACGGCTCCTACGACACGATCGGCGCGCTGACGAAGAGCCTCGTCCAGGAGGCCGCGCTCGCCGTCCACGGGTCGACGACCGTGACCCTCGCCGACGGCAGCGAGTACGACTTCGGCGGCGACTGGCGCGAGATCACGCTCTTCGGTGCGCTGTCCGACGCGCTCGGCGTGGACGTCGACGCGCAGACCCCGCTCGAGCGGCTCGCCGAGCTCGCCGCCAAGCACGACGTCCCGGTGCTCGCCCACTACGGCCCCGGCAAGCTCGCCGAGGAGCTGTTCGAGGCGCTCGTCGTCCCGGACCTGTACGCGCCGACGTTCGTCCGGGACTTCCCCGAGGAGACCGCGCCGCTGACCCGCGCGCACCGCACGACCCCTGGCCTGGCGGAGAAGTGGGACCTCTACGTGCGGTCCTTCGAGCTCGGCACCGGGTACTCCGAGCTCGTCGACCCGGTCGTCCAGCGCGAGCGGTTCGTCGACCAGGCGCGCTTCGCCGCCAAGGGCGACCTCGAGGCGATGCAGCTCGACGAGGACTTCCTGCGGGCCATGGAGTACGGCATGCCGCCGTCGGGCGGGATGGGCATGGGCATCGACCGGCTCCTCATGGCCCTGACCGGGCTGGGGATCCGGGAGACGATCATGTTCCCGCTCGTCAAGCCGGAGTAGCCGCCGCCTTCACCGCGAGCACCGGGCAGTCGGCCTCGAGGAGGATCCGCTGCGCGGTGCTGCCGAGCAGCAGCTTGCCGACCGGCGTCCGGTGCCGCAGACCGATGACGACGAGGCCGGCGGCGTGCTCCTCGGCCGCCGCGAGCACCTCCTCGGCGCCGTCGCGCCCGCGCATCCGCTGCACCACCTCGTACGGCACGCCCGCGGCGTCGAGCCGGCCGCGCAGCTCGGCGAGGTGGTGCTCCTGCGCGTAGCGCGGGTCGGCGTAGGCGTCGCCGCGGCTCGTGTTGACGACGACGAGCCGGTCGGCGGCGACGCGGGCGGCGTCCGTGGCCGCTTCGATCGCGGCCCAGCCCTCGGGGGTCGGCACGAAGCCGACGACGACGGTCATCGCGGTGTCCTCCGGTGCATGTCGATCTCTTCTGCGGCAGGGGATGCGTGCTCGTCGTCCGGGCCTGGCCCGTCCGCAGGGCGCAGCCGCAGCAGCCGGGCGACGAGAGGCCACAGCACGAGGACGGCGATGACCGCGTACACGACGACGGCGACCGGCTCGCTCCACAGCCCGCTGAGCTGCCCGTCGGACAGCTGCAGCGTGCGCCGCAGCTGGATCTCCGAGCGCGGCCCGAGGATGACCCCGACGACGAGCGGCAGCACCGGCAGGCCGTAGCGCCGCATCATGAAGCCGAGCAGCCCGAGCAGGAGCAGGAGCACGAGGTCGAACGGCGAGCCGTTGACCGCGTAGGCGCCCATGCTCGCGAAGAAGAGGATCCCGGCGTAGAGGTACGGCCGCGGGATCCGCAGCAGCTTGGCCCACAGCGGGGCCATCGGCAGGTTGAGCACGAGCAGCAGCAGGTTGCCGACGAACAGGCTCGCGATGAGCGCCCACACGAGGTCGGGCTCGCGCTCGAAGAGCAGCGGGCCGGGCTGGATGCCGAAGCCGGTGAACGCGGCCAGCATGATCGCCGCGGTCGCGTTCGTCGGCAGCCCGAGCGAGAGCATCGGCACGAGAGTGCCTGCGGCAGAGGCGTTGTTGGCCGCCTCGGGGCCGGCGACTCCCTCGATCGCGCCGTGGCCGAACTCCTCGGGACGGCGGGACAGCTTCTTCTCGATCGTGTACGAGAGGAACGTCGGCATCTCGGCGCCGCCGGCCGGCAGGGCACCGAACGGGAAGCCGAGGGCGGTGCCGCGCAGCCACGGCCGCCACGACCGGGACCAGTCCTCGCGGCTCATCCACGGCTGCCCGACGGGGACGATCTCACCGGCCGTGCGGCGCAGGTGCGCGGCCACCCAGAGCGCCTCGCCGAGCGCGAAGATGCCGACAGCGACGACGACGACGTCGATGCCGTCCGCGAGCTGCGGGACCCCGAAGGTGAGCCGCTGCCGGCCGGTCACCGGGTCGAGCGCGATCGCGCCGATCGTCAGCCCGATCGCGAGCGCCGCGAACCCGCGGACCCGGGAGGCGCCGAGCACGGCGGTGACCGCGACGAACGCGAGCACCATGATGGCGAGGTAGGACGGCGCCCCGAGGCTCACCGCGAACGCGACGACGACCGGGGCGAAGAGCACGAGCAGCACGTTGCCGATCGAGCCGGCGACGAACGAGCCGATCGCGGCGGTCGCGAGGGCCTGCGCGGCCCGCCCGGAGCGGGCCATGAGGTTGCCCTCGATCGCGGTGACGACCGACGAGCTCTCGCCCGGGGTGTTGAGCAGGATCGACGTCGTCGACCCGCCGTACATGCCGCCGTAGAGGATGCCGGCGAACATGATGAGCGCGCCCGTCGGGCCGAGCGAGCTCGTGATGGGCAGCAGGAGCGCGACCGTCATCGCCGGCCCGATGCCGGGCAGCACGCCCACCGCGGTCCCGACGACGACGCCGATGACCGCGTAGAGCAGGTTGTGCGGCGTGAGCACGTCGGCGAAGCCGCCCGCGAGCAGGTCGAGGGTCTCCATCAGAGGATCCCGGTGAGGACGCCCGCGGGCAGGTTGACGCCGAGCCCGATGGCGAAGCCGTAGAACGTCGCCAGCGAGAGGGACACCGCGATGAGCGGGTCCCGGACCCAGTGCCGGCTGCCGAGCGCGACGGTGCAGCCCCAGAAGAGCAGCGAGCCGCTGATGACCCAGCCGAGCGGGTCGACGAGCACGATGTTCGTCCCGAAGGCCGCGACGAGCATGAGCACGGTGCGCCAGTCGCTCGGGTGCCGCAGGTCGACGTCCTCGCCGCCCTCGGCCTCGCCGCGGCCGCCGCGCAGCACGTCGGCCGCGAGGGCGACCGAGCACACGACGAGCATGGCGCCGACGACGAACGGCACCGCCTCCGGGCCGACGACGCCGCGGGTCTGCGCCCCGCGCAGGCCGACGGCCTCCCGGAGCACGACGACGGCCACGACGAGCAGGCCGAGCGCGACGAGGAGCTCGGACCGCCCCGCCCACCGGCTCGTGCCGGTGGGCGGGGCGGCCGCGGGCAGACCGCCCGGGGCCGCGGTCGTCATGCCAGGCCCAGCGTCGTCAGGGTGCTCGAGACGCGGGTGTTCTGCTCGGTGAGGAAGGCGCCGAAGTCGTCGCCGGTGAGGTACGCGTCGGTCCAGCCGTTCTTCTCGATGGCGGCCTTCCACTGCGCGGACGCGTGCATCCGGTCGAGCGCGCCGAGCAGCCGGGCCTTCGCCGCGGCGTCGATGCCGGGCGGGGCGACGAAGCCGCGCCAGTTCGTGAACTCCAGGTCGATGCCCTGCTCCTTGAGCGTGGGGGCGTCGATGGCCGGCACCCGCTGGGCGCCGGTCACCGCGAGGACGCGGACCTGGCCGGCCTCGATCTGGTCGATGAACTCGGTGTAGCCGGACGCGCCGAAGGCGACCTTGTTGCCGAGCAGCGCCGGCAGCAGCTCGCCGCCGCCGTCGGAGGAGATGTAGTTGACCTGCTTGGGGTCGATCCCGACGGCCTCGGCGAGCTGCATGGGCAGCAGGTGGTCGGGGCCGCCCGCGGAGGAACCGCCGCCGACGGTGACCTTGCCCGGGTCGGCCTTCCAGGCGGTGACGAGGTCGTCGATGGTCTTGTACGGCGAGTCCTTGGAGACGACGATCGCGCCGGACTCCTCGATGAGCCGCGCGAGCGGCGTGGTGTCGGCGAGCGTGCTCGTCGACTTGTTCGTGTACGCCGCGCCGACGACCCCGAGGCCCATCATCATCGCGAGGTCGCCGTTGCCCTTCTCGTTGACGAGCCGGGCCAGGCCGACCGTGCCGCCGGCCCCGGGGAGGTTGAACACCTCGAGCCCGTCGGCGACGCCGGCCTCCTCCATGACCTTGACCGCCGTCCGCGCGGTCGTGTCGTACCCGCCGCCGGCGGTGTTCGGCACCATGACCCGCACACCCGTGAGCTTGGCGTCGGCCGCGGACCCGGAGGCCTGCGCACCGCCCCCGGACGTCGCGGTCGCCCCGCAGGCAGCGAGCGCCAGCGCGGCGACGGCGGCCGTCGCGGCGGTGAGCACCTGGCGGCGCGTGCGGTGCGGGCTGAGCGTCCTTGCTCGATCCATGGTCGGCCTCCCTGTCCGGCACCACCCCTTGTGGTGAAGCGCGTGTTGCGAGCATGGTTCGCCGTGATGACGCAGGTCACGGTTGTGTGAGCAGGGGAGGTTGTGGTCGTTGTGGTCACGCTACGAGCCCGGTGGCCCCGGGCCCGGACGACCCTCGCCGGGCAGCTGCTCGGCCTCCAGGCTGCGGTCGTCATGGTCGTGCTCGTCGGGGTCGGCGCGGTCTCGCTCGCGCAGTCGCAGAACACCTTCGAGCGCGTCGAGAACCGCCGGCTCCTCGCCGTCGCCGAGCAGGTCGCCGCGAACCCGTTGCTGCGCAACGCGTCGGACGATGCCGGGGTCTTCGTCGAGCAGCCCGGGGCGAGCGAGCGGTACGCCCCGCTGACCATCTCGGCGCTGAGCCTGTCGGGGGCGGACGACGTCCTGCTGCTCACGACGTCCGGCGTCGTCGTCACCTCCGCCGACCCCTCGCTCGTCGGCACCCGGCTCGCGCTCGGGGAGAGCACCGCGCCGGCCGGGCGGGCCTGGACCGGGACCGCCCGGGTCGGCGGCCGCGCCGTGCGCGTCGCCCCCGTCCCGGTCACGGCGCGGACCGGTGCCGTGGAAGGGATCGCGGTCGCGACCCGGGTGCTTCCCGGGCCGGGCCGGCGGCTCCTCGATGCGCGGTCGTCGCTGCTCACCTACCTCGGGCTGGCGGGTGCCGTGGGGCTGCTCGGGTCGTGGCTGCTCGGGCGGCGGCTCAAGCGGCAGACCCTCGGTCTGGAGCCCGCCGAGATCGCGAGCCTGTTCGAGCACCGGGAGGCGATGCTCCACGGGATCCGGGAGGGGGTCGTCGCCGTCGACCCCGCGGGCCGGGTGACGCTCGTCAACGACGGCGCGGCGCAGCTGCTCGGCCTCGGCGACGACGTCGTCGGCTCCGCCCTCGACGACCTCGCCCTCGACCCCCGGCTGCGCGACGTCCTCGCCGGCGCCGTCGACGGCCGGGACGCCGTCGTCGTCGTCGGGTCGCGGGTGCTCGTCCTCAACCGGCGGGCCGTGAGCGCCGCGGGCCGCCCGGTCGGCTCGGTGACGACCCTGCGCGACCGCACCGACCTCTCCGCGCTGCGGCGCGAGGTCGGCGCCGTCCGTTCGACCGCCGACCTGCTGCGCGCCCAGACCCACGAGTTCGCCAACCAGCTGCACACGATCAGCGGCCTCATCCAGATCGGCGAGACCGACGAGGTCGTCCGGTACGTGGAGGCGCTGACCCGGCACCGCGAGCAGCTCGACCACGACCTGCCCGGCCGGGTCGCCGACCCCGTCGTCTCGGCGCTGCTCGCGGCCAAGGCGAGCGTCGCCGCCGAGCGCGGTGTCACGTTCCGGGTCGCGCCCGGGGCCCGGCTCGGCCGCCTCGACCCGGACACCGCCGCGGACATCGCCACCGTGCTCGGCAACCTCGTCGACAACGCGCTCGACGTCGTCGCCTACGGCAACGGCCACGTCGAGGTCGACCTGCGGGAGGCGGGGGACGAGGCCGGTGAGGCAGGGGACGTCGTCGAGGTCGTCGTCGCCGACGACGGGCCGGGCGTCCCGCCCGGGCTCGTCGGCGAGGTCTTCCGGCACGGGTTCAGCACGAAGGTCGCGGCCGAGGGCGGTGAGCGCGGCATCGGCCTGGCCCTGAGCCGGCAGGTGTGCCGCCGCCGCGGCGGCGACCTGGCTGTCGCGGACGCCGTGCCGGGGCCGGGCGCGGTCTTCACCGCGCGGATGCCCGCGGCCCGGCGGGCGGGGGCGGGTGCCGCGTGATCGACGTCCTCGTCGTCGACGACGACTTCATGGTGGCCCGGATCCACCGCGGGTTCGTCGAGCGCACACCGGGTTTCCGCGTCGTCGGGGTCGCGCACACCGCCCGGGAGGCGTTCGAGGCCGTCGCCGCGCTCGAACCGGACCTCGTCCTGCTCGACATCTACCTGCCCGACCTCAGCGGGCTCGACGTCCTCGAGCGGCTGCGCGCCGACTGGCCCGAGGTCGACGTCCTCGCGATCAGCGCGGCCCGGGAGAGCGAGACGGTCCGGCGCGCCGTCCGCGGCGGCGTCGTCCACTACCTCATGAAACCCTTCGGGTACGAGGTGCTCCGCGAGCGGCTGGACCACTACGCGACCGCGCACCGCGGGCTGCTGTCGGCACCCGTGGCCGACCAGGCGGACGTCGACCGGCTCTTCGGCGTGCGTCCGGCCGGTGCCCCGGCGCAGGTGCCCAAGGGACTCAGCCCGGAGACGGCGCGGCTCGTCGAGGCGGCGCTGCGCGAGGCCGCCGCGTCCGCCCCGCCGGGTGAGGGCCGGCGCAGCCGTTCCGCCGCCGAGTGCGCCGCGGCCGTGGGCATCTCCCGGGTCAGCGCGCGGCGCTACCTCGAGCACTTCGTCGGGACCGGCGCCGCGGAGGTGCGGCTGCGCTACGGCTCGGCCGGGCGCCCCGAGCGTCGCTACGTCTGGGTGCGCCCCTGATCGAATGGTCGTAGTGGTCGCGGGCCGAGGGGTTCCGCAGCGCTCCGGCGCAGGGCACCGTGGGCCGCGGAGGGGAGTACTCCCCACGCGGTGGTGCCGTCATCACGGCCGCCGGCGGTCCTGCGGGCCCGCCGGCCGCCCGGTGCCGCCGGTCGCGCGGTGCCGTCGTCCTGACGGGGCCCGCGGCGGAGGAGACCTCCGGTTCACGCAGCGCACCCGCGGACCGGAGGAGTCCCTCATGGCTGTCACGCCGTCCTGGTGGTTCGGGCTCGTCGCCCTCGTCGCCGTCCTGCTCACGGTCGACCTGCTCGTCGTCGGCCGCCGCGACCGGGCACCGAGCGTCCGCGAGGCCGCGACGTGGGTCGGCGGCTACTGCCTCGCCGCGCTCGCGTTCGGCGGGGTCCTGCTCGCGGCCTTCGGGCCGGTCTACGCGGGCCAGTTCGTCGCGGGCTGGGTCACCGAGTACAGCCTCAGCGTGGACAACCTCTTCGTCTTCCTCGTGCTCATGGCGCGCTTCGCCGTCCCGGCCGGGCTGCAGCTGCGGGTGCTGACGATCGGCGTCGTCCTGGCGCTGGTGCTGCGGGCCGCGCTCATCGCCGTCGGGGCGGCCGTCGTGGCCCGCTGGTCGTGGGTGTTCGTCCTCTTCGGGCTCTTCCTCGTGCGGACGGCGTGGGGGCTGCTGCGCGCCGGCGGCGGCGTGCACCCGGGGGCCGGGCCGGACGGCGAGCCGGACGCCGCACCGAACCGGGCGGTCGCGCTGCTCACCCGGGTCGTCCCGACGACGACGGTGTGGCACGGCAGCCGCCTCCTGGCGCGCGTCGACGGTCGCCGGGTGCTCACGCCGATGCTCGTGACGATGGTGGCGATCGGCAGCACGGACCTGCTCTTCGCCCTGGACTCGATCCCGGCGATCTTCGGGCTGACCCGGGAGCCGTACCTCGTCGTCGCGGCGAACGCCTTCGCCCTCATGGGGCTGCGGCAGCTGTACTTCCTCGTCGGCGGTCTCGTCGAGCGGCTGCCGTTCCTCGGGCACGGCCTCGCCGCCGTCCTCGCGTTCATCGGGGTCAAGCTCGTCCTCGAGGGGCTGCACGACATCCCGGTCCCGTTCCTCGACGGCGACCGTCCGTTCGCGGCCCTTCCCCACATCTCCGTCGGGACCTCGCTCGCGGTGGTCGTCGGACTGCTCGCCGTGACGACGGTGGCCGGGCTGGTCCTGCGTCGCGGGGACTCCTCTACAGTTCCGGGGCAGTGATCCACTGCCCGTTCCGCGCGGGCCTCGGGGGGAGATGACACGTGGACGTCGGCCGTGCGACCGGTTGGCTCGCGGCGCTCGCGGCCCGGCCGGACGGCGAGCAGCCGCAGCCGGCCGAGGAGTCGCTCGCGCTGTGCTCGACGCTCGCGGCACGGCTCGCGGCCGACCACGCGTCGGGGCTGCTCCACGGCGACGGTCTGCCGCCGGTGCTGCGTGCCCCCGAGCTGCTCGCCGGCGGGCCGGCGACGCCCGCCTCCGACGTCTACGCGCTCGCGGCCGGGCTGTGGACGATGCTCGCGGGCCGGCCACCGCATGTGCTGCCGGGCGAGGATGACGTCGATGCCGTGACGCTGCGGCAGCGGCGCGCGCAGCCGCCGGGCGACCTGGCCGACCTGCCGGTCCCGCTGACGTCGTTGCTGCGCCGGGCGCTGGCCGGCGACCCGGCGGAGCGCCCGGCCGACGCCGACCTGCTCCGTGCCGCTCTCGACGACTGCGCCGACCTCGTCGTCTACACGCGCCGCCGTGAATGGGGGGACCGGCTCCGCCCACGGCCGGTCGCGACCCGGTCCGACGTGGCCGCCGGACGGGCGCGGCCGGACGACGGCGCTGACGAACCGGTTCCGGATGCGCCGACGCCGACGCCGACGCGTCCGCCCAGCCGGCCGGCGTCGCTGCCGGTCCGCCGCCGGCTGTCCGTCGTCCTGTCGGCGATCGCGGTGCTGCTGGCGCTGGCCGCCCTCGCAGCGATGCTCGTGCTCACGTCGCCGGGCGGCGCAGGAATGTTCTGACCGGCACCGCTCCCGGTGCGCCGCGACGGCTGCGGGTCCGTATTCTGGTGGGGTGCTGAAGTTCCTGCTGGCCGTCCTCCCGAGTGCCGGGGTCCTGTTCATCTTCTGGATCGGGATCCGGGCGATGCTCCAGGCCGACCGCCGGGAACGCCTGGCCCAGGCCAGGATCGACGCCGAGCAGGACGCCGCCGCACGTCGCGACGCCGCCGGCTGACCGCCGTCCCGAGGGTTTCTGACGTCATTCCCGCACTGCATCCGTCGGACCGCGGGCGGGCTGTGCAGGAAGCGCACGGACGACGGTCGAGAATTCAATGACCACCGTGTCGACGACTGTGACGAAGATCGACAACAGGATTGACGTCACTCGATGTGGTGCCTTCATCACGCGCATTCCTCGGCCAGCGGGCCGGTAATTCCGACCGGCCTGCCGGCGGCAAGAAGTCCGTCGACGGAGAGAATGCAGGACAGGCATTCACCTATTCGATGTACGACTTGACAAAATTTTGACATCGACCCAGGAATGGGTCCAATATTCGCCTTAGGCGGGGGATTCACTTCACTCAAACTCTGGAGAACTTTCCATGGCCCAGAAGGTCCAGGTCATCCTCGTCGACGACATCGACGGCGGCGAGGCCGACGAGACCGTCAGCTTCTCGCTGGACGGCGTGAGCTACGAGATCGACCTTTCCGAGTCGAACGCGACCGAGCTGCGCGACGCGCTGGCCCAGTGGGTCGGCCACGCCCGACGCGTCGGCGGCCGGTCCACGGCCCGCCGCGCGGCGGCGCCGAAGAAGAACGGCGCGGCACCTGCGGCCAAGGCCGATCTCGCGGAGGTCCGGTCGTGGGCGCGCGAGAGCGGCTACGAGGTGAGCGACCGCGGTCGCGTCTCCGCGCAGATCCTCCAGGCGTACGACGAGGCGCACTGACCCGTCCGCGCCACGGCGCGGTGGAGAACGACGAGCGCGCGGCAGGTCCTCACCGGACCTGCCGCG
>JACRAB010000035.1 GCA_016213575.1 Actinomycetota bacterium | reverse complement strand
GGGCCCGGACGGTGCTCGACCGGCTCGACGCCGCGGCCCGCGACGCGGAGGCGGCGAAGGCCGCCGCGGCCCGGCTGGCGGCGGCGCAGGAGGCCGCGCGGCTGCGCCGGCTCGCCGCGTCCGGCGCCACCGGCGCCCTCGGGATCCCGCTGGAGTTCGAGCGGCTCTACCGGGCGGCGGCGCCGTCCTGCCCGGGGATGGACTGGACCCTGCTCGCCGCCGTCGGGCAGGTCGAGAGCGGCCACGGCCGCAACAACGGCCCGTCCTCGGCGGGCGCGATCGGCCCCATGCAGTTCATGCCGGCGACGTTCGCGTCCTACGCCGTCGACGGCGACCACGACGGGGAGGTCGACGCCTGGGACCCGGCGGACGCGGTCTGGACGGCGGCCCGCTACCTGTGCGCGAGCGGCGCCGAGGGCGGCTCCGACGACGGGGTCAGGGAGGCGCTCTTCGCGTACAACCACGCGCAGTGGTACGTCGACCTGGTCCTGGGAGCGCGTCAGGCGATCGCGGACAGGGTGTCCGCGACCGCCTGACGGGTCTCGCTCAGGCTCCTCAGCCGGCCGGCGGCGCCGCGGGCGGCTCCTGGCCGGTCACCCGGGCCGCGCCCTCGGCGTCGGCCGACGCGGCGTCCGCCTCGGCCCGGGCCCGGCGCAGCGCCTCCTCGGGCTCCTCCAGCCGGGTGTGCGCGAGGTCGGCGGCCAGGCCGCTGCCGGACGGTTCGCCCGGCACCCAGGTCCCGGTGCCGTCGGTCGAGCCGCCGAGCGCGCTGCCGATGCCGCGCAGGGCCTGGGTCAGCTCGGTCGGGATGATCCAGAGCTTGTTCGACGGGCTGTTCGCGACCTGGGGCAGCATCTGCAGGTACTGGTACGCGAGCAGCTTGGAGTCCGGGTTGCCGCGGTGGATCGCGTCGAAGACCTGCTGGATCGCGCGCGCCTCACCCTGCGCCTTGAGGATGGCGGCCTGCGCCTGACCCTCGGCCCGCAGGATCGAGGACTGCTTGTCGCCCTCGGCCGTGAGGATCTGGGACTGCTTGACGCCCTCGGCGTTGAGGATCGCCGCACGGCGGTCCCGCTCGGCGCGCATCTGCTTCTCCATCGAGTCCTGCACGCTCGCCGGCGGGTCGATCGCCTTGAGCTCGACCCGGTTGACCCGGATCCCCCAGCGGCCCGTCGCCTCGTCGAGGACGCCGCGGAGCTGGCCGTTGATCTGGTCGCGGCTCGTCAGCGTCTGCTCGAGGTCGAGCGAGCCGATGACGTTGCGCAGCGTGGTGACCGTGAGCTGCTCGATGCCCTGGATGTAGTTGGCGATCTCGTAGACGGCGGACTTCGGGTCCGTCGGCTGGAAGTAGATGACGGTGTCGATGCTCACGACGAGGTTGTCGCTCGTGATGACCGGCTGCGGCGGGAACGAGACGACCTGCTCGCGCAGGTCGACGATGGCGCGGACCCGGTCGACGAACGGGATGAGGAAGCGCAGACCGGCGTCGAGGGTCTTGTTGTACCGGCCGAAGCGCTCGACGATCACCGCGGTGGCCTGCGGCACGATCCGGACGGCCCGGGCGACCGTCGTGACGACGAGGAGCGCGAGGACGAGAAGGACGAAGTAGAAGACTGCCTGGGACGGCTCCATCTAGGGGCTCCAACTCATGGGGACGTAGTCCGCCGATCAGGTGACTCATCGTAACGGCATCCCGCTCGGCGCTACGCCGAGTGGTGCGTCGTCCGTGACGGTGGGTCCTGGGTCGCCCGTACCGACGTGCGGGGCCGGTCCGCCGTTCCGTGGCCGCTGCGCGGAAGTCAGCGCCAGGTCAGGTTCACGTACACGCCGCAGAACAGGGCGCCTCCGTAGCTGCTGCCAGTGACCGGGCGCCAGCCCGGCGTCGCGAGGCGGCCACCGGGCACCCCGACCTGTGCGTTGAGCTCGGAGAAGACGCCGCCCGAGACCTTGGCGTCCGCCGTCACCGTCGAGAAGGTGCCGTTCAGCCAGGTGAGCCCCGCGCGCGGCATGGGGGTCCCGAGGTAGTCGAAGCGGGTGCAGCCGAGGCGGACCTTGTGGTCCTCCGCCTCCCAGGCCCAGGCCCGGGACCTGCCCGCCCAGAGCGTCGGGAGCGCACCGGCCTCCCGCACGCCCAGCCGCACCGCGGCGCCGTCCGGCAGGACGCTGTCCGGCGCCCACCCGAGCACCGCCTGCACCGACGGCTGCTTGTTGGCGACGTAGGAGGCGACCTCCGCCGCTGCGCACGCCGCCGCGATCCTCCCCAGGGAACGGGACAGCCACGGGAAGCGGGCGGTGGCCGCGCTCCCCGCGCCGGCGCCTGCGACGCACGCCAGGGGCCCCACGGTGGCCCCGGCGTAGCTGCCGACGGACCCGGCCTCGGGGGTGGTCAGGTGACCGCGCTCCGCCCACAGCGTGACGAGCGAGTCGATCGCCGCGGCGCTGCCGAGGTCGGCCGTCGGGATCCGCCCGTCCCGGTAGGCGGGGAGGTTCACCAGCTCGTCGAGGCGCTCGGGCACGTCGTAGTGGACGAAGTCGCCGACCCGCCGGGTCGCCCGATCGACCCACGACGGCTCGGTGGACTCCAGGACCGTGACGACCTCAGCCATCCGGGCGCGGAAGGTCGCGACCACGTCGCGGGCCTGGTCCGCGTGGGCGGCGAAGATCCGCGCCAGCTCGGTGCGCCAGGCCGGGAGCGGTCCGCCCGCTGTCATCGGGACGGCGAGCGCGCGCAGCCGCGCAGCCTCCGCGTGGCCGAGGAACGCGACGGTGACGCCGATCGCGGCGACCCGGGCCTCGCCTTCCGCCGCGGCGGCCGCACGCAGCGCCCGGGCGGTCGCCGTGGCGCGCGGGGCCTCGTCGGCGACGCGGCGGCGGGTGACGGCCCGGGCGTGCTCGTAGGCGGTCCGGGCAGCCCCTCGCCAGCTGGGGACGTCCTGCCCGGTCGCGTCCAGACGCCGGACGACGTCGTCCAGCGTGCTCGCGGCCTCCTCCCACGTCGCCGCGGTCGCCTCCAGCCGGGCGGGGTCTCCGGTGACGGAGACGATGGCGGTGCCGAAGCCGTGGAGGTAGCCGACGAGCGCAGCGTGGTGGCCCGACGCCCAGGGACCGATGTCCTCGGTGACGACGGGCCAGCCCCCCGCGCCCCGGACGGCGGGGGCAGCGGCGGTCGCGGGCAGCGTCGGGGCAGCCGATGTCGTCGCCAGCGTCCTCACCTCCGTCGCTGTCACCTCCGTCGCCGTGCGCCCCGCCACCGGCGGGTGGGACGGGGGTGCTGCCCGGTCGACGCTAGGTGTCGGCCGGGCTGTGCGGGACGGCGGATCTGACAGGCGCGACCTGCCCGAACTGCCGTCATGCCGTCCGGTGCGGACCGGCCTGCTCCTCGGCCGCCGTCCTCGACGGGGGCGGACGTGGTCCGCCGATCAGGTGACTCATCGTGACGACAACCCGTTCGGCGCTACGCCGACCGGTGCATCGTCGGTGACAGTGAGTCCTGGGTCGCCCGCACCGTCGTGCGGGACGCACCCGCCGTTCCGTGGCCGGGGGGCCTTCGCAGCGTGAGTCGAAGGAGCACTTCATGGGGTCGCAGCGGGTCGTCCGTGGTCTGGCCGTCGTCACGTCCGCCGTCCTCGCCGTCCTCGGTGCCGGGCTCGCCACCGGGCCCGGTGCCTCCGCGGCGGTCGCCGGGGACCAGACCCTCAGCGGCGTCGCGGCGGCGCAGTACCAGACGAACAACGAGGTGCACGCCCTCGTCACCGGTGGCGGCGTCCTCTACGCGGGCGGCACGTTCACCGCCGTCCGGGCGCCGCGCGCGACGACGTCGACCCCGCGCACCTACCTGGCCGCCTTCTCCGCCGCCACCGGCGTCGTCACGTCGTTCCGGGTGACCCTCAACGGCCGAGTCCGGGCGCTGGCCCTCTCGGCCGACAACGCGACCCTCTACATCGGCGGCGACTTCACGACCGTCAACGGCGTCGCCCGGCCGCGGCTCGCGGCGGTCGCGACGTCGAACGGCGCGCTGCGCACCGGGTTCAACGCCGCACCGAACTCGCGGGTCACCACGCTGCTGCGGACCGGGACGACGCTCTACGCAGGCGGCGACTTCACGACGGTCGGCGGCCGGGCGAAGGCCCGCCTCGCCGCGCTCAACGCCACGACCGGTGCGGTCCTCACCGGCTTCACCGCCGACCTCGACGCCCGGCCCAACGTCCTCGCCGTCGACACGTCGCTGCGGCGGCTGCTCGTCGGCGGCACCTTCACCACGGTCAACGGGCTGCCGAACCCGGCGATGGCCTCGGTCGACACGACGACCGGCGCGCCGCAGGCGTGGGCCGCCCAGTCCGTGGGCGCGTGCGTCTACTCGGTCCGCGGGATCGCGGTCGACGAGGCCGCCGACACCGCGTACGTCACCTCGCTCGCCGACGCCCCCGGCTGCTTCGAGGGGGTCTACCGGGCGAACATCGCCGACGGGTCCGTCGTCTGGCAGGACGAGTGCGCCGGGGCCGGCCAGTCCGTCGTCCTGCTCAAGGGCCAGATCTACTTCGCGAGCCACACCCACGACTGCGGTCGGATGGTCGGCGGATTCGTCGGCCCCCGGTTCCGCGACGACTTCGTCTGGTACCGGCTCAACGCCATCGACCCGGTGACGGGCGAGTTCGGGCACTGGCAGCCGAACACGAACGCCGCCGGCACGACCGTCGTCGGGCCGCAGGTCATGACGACCGACGGCACCCGCCTGTTCGTCGGCGGCGACTTCACCACGGTCAACGGCTCGGCGCAGCAGGGCCTCACCCGGTTCGTGCCCAAGGGCACGGACGCGGCACCGGCCACGCCGCCCGCGCCCGTGGCGCACTCCACCGGCGCCGGCCGGGTCGTCGTCACCGTCCCGGGCACCTGGGACCGCGACACCGGCGTCCTCGGGTACGAGGTGCGCCGCGAGGACGGCACGCTCGTCGGGACGGCGTCCGTCGAGTCGTGGGCCTTCACGATCCCGCAGTTGCGCTTCACGGACGCCACCGCGACGCCGGGGGCGAGCGTCCGGTACCGGGTCCGAGCGACCGGCGGGACGGCGTCCGCCTGGTCGGCCTGGTCCACCGCGGTCACGGTCCGCACGGACGCCCCTGCGCCGCTCGCCACGACGGCCCT
>JACRAB010000249.1 GCA_016213575.1 Actinomycetota bacterium | reverse complement strand
CGCGGCGGCGCTCCCCCACGCGGCGTTCCTCGGCGTCGTAGGCCTGCGGCGCAGCGAGCCGGCGCTCCGCGGCCCGGCGCTCGGCCTCGCGGCGCTCGCGCCGGGTCAGCGGCGGGGCGGGCGGGAGGTCCTGCGGGGCGCCGGGTGCGGCGCCGTCCTGTACCGTGCGGGGCGGGGTGACGTCCGCGCGGCGGCCGGTCCGCACCTGGGGCAGGTCGCCGGTCCGCGGCCCGGGGACGACGACCTCGAGATCACGGACCCGGCGCCGGCCCGACGGGCGCTCCGGGGCCAGCCAGGCCACGGCGTCGAGCGCCTCGACGTACGCGCGCTGGGCATCGAGGTCGGTCCCGCCGCGCGCGCGTCTGCGCCCGCCGCCGTCCCGGCCCTCGTTCCCGTCGCCCCCGACGTCTGCGCCCCCCTCCAGCACCTCAGTGCCCGGGGTCCTGGCGGTAGAGGCCGTACTTGCCGATGTACTGCACGACACCGTCGGGCACGAGGTACCAGACCGGCTCGCCCTTGACGATGCGCACCCGGCAGTCGGTCGAGGAGATCGCCATGGCCGGGACCTCCATGAGGCTCACCCGGTCCTGCGGGAGACCGGCGTCGTCGAGGGTGTGACCGGGGCGGGTGACCCCGATGAAGTGGGCGAGGTCGAAGATCTCGCCGCTGTCCTTCCAGGACAGGATCTGGGCCAGGGCGTCCGCGCCGGTGATGAAGAACAGCTCGGCGCCGGGGCGCTGGGCCGACAGGTCGCGCAGCGTGTCGATCGTGTACGTCGGGCCCGTGCGGTCGATGTCGACCCGGCTCACGGTGAAGCGCGGGTTCGACGCCGTCGCGATGACGGTCATGAGGTAGCGGTGCTCGGCCGGCGCGACGTCCCTCGAGGACTTCTGCCACGGCTGCCCGGTCGGCACGAAGACGACCTCGTCGAGGTCGAACGCCGACTGGACCTCGCTCGCGGCCACGAGGTGGCCGTGGTGGATCGGGTCGAACGTGCCACCCATCACCCCGAGGCGTCGCACGGACGTCATCATCGAACGCCCCTGAGGTCGGACGGGCCCGTCGCCGGTGTCAGTGCCGCGTGCTCACGCTGCGGAAGGCGAAGGTGACGAGCAGGAGCAGACCGAAGCCCGCCAGGGCCAGCAGCCCGAAGGCGACCGGCGGGATGGGCAGCTCGCGCAGCTGCTCCTCGCCCTCGGCGGCGACGGTCGCGAGAGAGGTCAGGGTCATGGCGCGGTGCTCCTTCGTCGTGCTGCTGCGTGCTGGTCGCGCTGCTCGATGTCCGGGCGCGGCCCGTTAGGCTGGCCGCTCGAACATCCGAAGTCTGACACAGGAGGGTCGCCGGGTCGTGACAGCCGTACCGTCCACGCCCGAGGTCACGCCCGACGTCACACGCGACGTCGCGGCCGTCCTGCCCGTCCTGAGCGTCGTCGTCCCGGTCTACAACGAGGAGGACGTGCTCCCGCTGTTCGCGCAGCGGCTGCGCCCGGTGCTCGACGCGCTCGGCGAGCCGTACGAGGTCGTCTGCGTCGACGACGGCAGCCGCGACGCGTCCCCGGTGATCCTCCAGCGCGAGCGCCGCACCTGGCCGCAGCTGCGCGTCGTCCGGCTCCGGGCGAACGCCGGGCACCAGGCCGCGATCTCCGCGGGCCTGGCCCGGGCGCGCGGCGCCTGGGTCGCGACCCTCGACGCCGACCTGCAGGACCCGCCCGAGGTGCTCCCGGACATGCTCGGCGCCGCCCGGGCCGAGCGCGTCGACGTCGTCTACGGCGTCCGGAACGACCGGAGCACCGACAGCGTCTTCAAGCGGCTCACCGCCCGGCTGTACTACCGGGTCATGCGCCGGCTGCTCGGCGGGCACGTGCCGGACGACGCCGGCGACTTCCGGCTCATGAGCCGCGCGACCGTCGACGCCGTCAACGCGCTCCCCGAGCACAACCGGGTGCTGCGGCTCGTCGTCCCCGCCCTGGGCTTCCCGGACACCAAGGTCGGCTACCGGCGCGAGGAGCGGGCCGCCGGGAAGACGAAGTACCCGCTCTCGCGGATGATCCGGCTCTCGGTCGACAGCCTCACCGGCTTCAGCGTCGCCCCGCTGCGGCTCGCGACGTGGTTCGGCCTCGGCGGTGCGCTCGTCACCGGGCTGTTCCTCGCCGGCGCGGTCGTCGCGTACCTGTCGGGCCACGTCATCCCGGGCTGGACGTCGATCGCCGTCGTCGTCGCCGGGGTCGGTGCCGTCCAGCTGCTCTGCCTCGGGATGCTCGGCGAGTACGTCGGCCGGCTCTACACCCAGATGCAGGGCCGCCCCGCGTACTACGTGGCGCACGACAGCCTGGAGACCGCCGCTCCCGCGGTGGCGGTGCCGGACGACGTCCACGTCGGCTCGCTGAGCAGCGCCCCGCGCTGACCGGTGCCCCTCCCGTTCCATCCCCTCAGAGGTAGATCGCCGTGCATATCGAGGCCGATCTACCTCTGAGGGGCCAGAACGGCTACGGCGCGAGGGCCGCCGCCAGCGCGGCGACGTGCCGGACGTCCGTCCCGCAGCAGCCGCCGAACGCGCGCAGCCCGGGCAGCCGGCCGCGCACCTGGGTGACGCCGGTCGCGAGCTCGGCGGGGTCGCCCTCGTCGAGGGTCCCGGCGGCGTCGAGGTCGGCGTGCGAGAGCCGGGAGGCGTTGGGCCGGTAGGCGCGGACCCGGGCCGCCCAGGACTCGGGCCGCTCCGGCAGGCCGGGCAGGACGTGGTCCGGGTGCGCGCAGTTGACCATGAACCACGCCGCGGCGCCGTCGGTGGCGGCGTCGACCTCCTCGACGGCCTCGCCGAGCGGTGCCCCGGACGGCAGCCGGCCGTCCGTCTCGACGGTGAACCCGACGACGGCGGGGACGCCGTGCTCGACCGCGGCCATGACGAAGCCGGTCGCCTCGTCGACGTCCCCGAGGGTCGTCGCCGTCACGAGGTCGGCCCCGGCCGCGGCGAGGTCGCCGACCTGGACCCGGTGGTAGCGGGCGGCGTCCCCGGGCGACATGACGAGCCCGGGCACGGAGCCGTCGCCGCGCGGCCCGACGCAGCCGCTCACGAGGAACGGCCCGTCGCCGGTCCACGTGTCGCGCAGCCGGTGGCCGAGCGCGACGGCGTCGTGCGCGACCCGGGTCAGCTCCGCCGGGCCGTACCCGAGCCCGGCGCCCCAGTCGGCGCTCGCGCGCCACGTCGGCGTCTCGAGCAGGAACCCGGTGCCCGCGGACGCCGCGACGTCGACGAAGTCGCGGTAGTACCGCTGCAGCCGGTACCGGCCGCGGTCGCTGCCGAGCAGCGGGAACGCGGCGAAGGCCGGCAGGTCGAGGCCGTCGTGGAAGATCAGGACCGTCTCGATCCCGCCGTCGCTCAGCAGGACCGTGCCGTCGTCCGGGTCGAGCGGGTCCCGCGGCACGGGCTACACCGGCCGGCGTGCCGTCACGAGCAGCGACACCCCGGGCAGCTTCCCGACGGGCAGCCAACGCTCGAGGGCGACGATGCCGCCGAGGACGGCGTTCATCCAGGCGGGCGGGTCGTCGAGGTCGCTGCCGGACGACGCCCGGCGGCGCAGCGCGACGGCGGGGCGCAGGAGCACCATCCACGAGCGCACCGAGGCGATCTCGAAGCCCGCGCCCCGGAGCAGGTCGAGCAGCTCCGGGCGGGTGTACCGCCGGACGTGGTCGACGGCGACGTCGTGCTCGGACCACAGCTTCGGGTCCGCGGGGACGGCGACGAGGAAGGTGCCGCCGGGCCGGAGCGCGTCGAAGACGCCCGCCGCGGCGGCCTTGTCGTCCTCGATGTGCTCGAGCACGTCGAACGCGACGACGAGGTCGAGGCTCGCCGCCGCCAGCGGCAGCCGCGTCGCGTCGGCGCGCAGGACGGCGATGCCCCGCTCGTGGCAGACCTCGGCGCCCTCCTGGCCGTACTCGAGCGCGGACGCCCGCCAGCCGCGACGCAGCAGGACGCGGGTGTTCCCGCCGCCGGCCGCCCCGATGTCGAGCGCGTCGCCGGGCACGATCCCGTCGACGGCCCGGTCGAGCAGGTGCCGGCGCTCGCGGTACCACCAGTGGCGGTCCTCCAGCTCGGTGAGCTTGCGGACCTCGGTCCCCTCCACGTGACTCCCCTACGGCCGGGTGTGACCGTCGCCGGTCACGACCCACTTGGTCGACGTCAGCTCCGCCAGGCCCATCGGCCCGCGGGCGTGCAGCTTCTGGGTCGAGATCCCGACCTCGGCCCCGAGGCCGAACTGGGCGCCGTCCGTGAACGCCGTCGAGGCGTTGACGGCCACGACCGCGGAGTCCACCTCCGCGGTGAACCGGTCGGCCGCCCGCAGGTCGGTCGTGCAGATCGCCTCGGTGTGGCCGCTCGACCAGCGCCGGATGTGCGCGATCGCGGCGTCCAGGCTGTCGACGACGCCGACGGCGAGGTCCATCGACAGGTACTCGTCGCCCCAGTCCTTCTCCCCCGCGGGCAGCACGTCGATGCCGAGGTCGGCGGCCGCGGCCGCCGTCCGCTCGGCGGTGTGCAGGGTGACGCCGGCGTCGCGCAGGGCCGGCAGCACGAGCGGCAGGAACGCGGCGGCGGCGTCCGCGTGCACGAGCAGCGTCTCGGCGGCATTGCACACCCCGACCCGGCGGGTCTTGGCGTTGAGCGTGATCGCCAGCGCCTGGCCGAGGTCCGCCGAGGCGTCGACGAAGACGTGGCAGTTGCCGGTGCCGGTCTCGATGACGGGCACGGTGCTGTTCTCGACGACGGTGCGGATCAGCCCCGCGCCGCCCCGGGGGCCGAGCCGGTCGACGCGCCCGCGGGCCTGCATGAGGTGGACGACGCCCTCCCGGCCCCACGCGTCGATCGACGCGACGGCGTCGGCCGGCAGCCCGCCCCGCTCCAGCGCGCCCCGGATCACCTCGACGAGCACGGTGTTCGTCGCCTCGGCGGCCGAACCGCCCCGCAGCACCGCCGCGTTGCCGGCCTTGAGCGCGAGCACGGCGGCGTCCACGGTGACGTTCGGACGCGCCTCGTAGACCATGCCGACGACGCCCATCGGCACGCGGACCTGGCGCAGCCGCAGCCCGTTCGTCAGCGTCGAGCCCCGGACCACCTCGCCGACCGGGTCCGGCAGCCTGACGACGTCGCGCACCGCGTCGGCGATCGCGGCGACCCGGTCCGGGTCGAGCCGCAGGCGGTCGAGCAGCCCGGCGGCCATCCCACCGGCCTCGCCCCGGGCGACGTCCTGCGCGTTCGCGGCGACGATCCGGGCCGTCGCCGCGACGAGGTCGGCGGCGAGCGCGGCGAGCGCGGCGTCCTTGACGGTGCGCGGCGCGGTCGCCAGCGCCCGGGAGGCCTCCCGGGCCCGGGCGCAGACGGCACGGACCTGGCCGCGGACGTCGTCCGGTGCCGGGTCGTGGGCGTGCCCCGGCTCGTCGTGGTGGCAGCCGGCGTGGTGGACGTCGTGGGAGTGCACGTGGCTCTGCGCCCCGTGCGCGTGCTCCGCCTCGGCGATCGTCATGGGGCCAGCGTAGATGCCGCGCGGGACCGGCGTCCCCGGCGTCCACCGGGAGCGGACAGCGCTCGGGCAAAAGTAAACCCGGCCCCAGAGGGGCCGGGCGGTATGCCATGAGTCTACCTGCTCCAGCTCGACCGTCACCAGCCTTCAGGGCGCGAGAGCCGGCCGACCATGGGCGGCAGTTGCGCCTCCCGCAGATCGTCCGGTCGCAGCCGGTACCACCAGTGCGAGCCGGCCCCGCTGCCCGGTGTCCCCTCCAGCGGGCCGGCGAAGTAGTTCCGCGTCGGGTTGATGATTCCCACCGGGACACGCTCACGCGCCCACGACACGGGGAACGCGAGGTCGCTGTCGTTGCTCACCACCACGGCGGCGTCGACCTCACCGGAGCAGATGTCGATGAGCAGATGGCTCGCGACATTGACGTCGGAACCCTTCTCCTGCCGCCGAGCCACGGACACCATGAACCGCCCGGCGGCTACCGCGGCCCCGTCCGCGTCCTGCACCATGACCGGCCACTGCGCCGCCACCAACTGCGGACGACCGCGCCGGTCCCGCACGGCAAGGGGCCCCACAGCCACCCGGGAGACGTAGGTGCCCTCCGCCACGAGGTCGACGCTGGCCGCCGCGCGCAGCGCCCGCAGGTACGTGTCCTGGTCCTGAGGCGTCGTCGGGTCGTCGCGGCCGCCGACCCGGGCGGTGCAGTAGACAACTCGTGTCGAGGCCGGCGCACCCCATCCCGAGCGATCGGTGACGATCGTCGTGACGAGCCGACGCAGGTCGAGCCACTCCCAGCCCTGCTGCCCCCGCCCGCCGACAAGTCCCTTGCCGCCGTAGTACAGGTTGAACCCGTCGACGTACACCCCGACCCTCATGATCGGCGACGTTACGCGAACGCGCCGACAGCCCGCGTCCGTCGTCCACAGGCCCGGAGTGCGGTCACGAGCCGGTGCACCTCAGCTCTCGACGCCCTCCATGGGGCGGATCTCGCCGAGGCCGAAGACCGTGAGGTTGACGTCCTGGCTCCAGCGGCGGCGGGCGGTGTCGCGGTCGACGACCTCCATGCCGACGACGGTCCACGGCGGCAGGCCGGCCGACGACTCGTGGTCGCGCCACAGCCGCAGGGCCTGGGCGACGGCGCCCTCGATGTCGACGGACTCGTCCCAGTACTTCACCTCGGCGCGGCTGCTCGCGTAGCTCGCCGACACGAGGAACGGCTGCTCCTCGCCGAGCCGCTCGAGGCTCTGGCGCACCTGCTCGGCGTCCATCCTGCGGCCGCTCACCGTGATCGTCACGAACCACAGAGCGGGCTCCTGCGCGCGGTGCGAGCGGCGACGGCGGATCTGGTTCAGGTCGATCCCCCGCAGCGGCGTCAGCGTCGCGAGGTCGTCATCATCCGTCGTCACGTATCCAGTCCACCAGGCTTCCTCGCCTCCCGTCACGTGTTTCGCATACCTTTCGGGCTGCCACACGCGTTTCACCGGGTCGGCGGACCGGACACGCCGGGTCGGCGCGCCGACGCCGACACGCCCGGGTGATCACCTCGACGGAGCGTCGCGGCACGTCACCCGGAGCGACATGACCACACGGGCCCCGGTGTCAGCGCCGCCGGTCGCGGACGAGCACGAGGTCGTCGCGGTGCACGACCTCCCGCTCGTACCCGGCGCCCAGCTCGCGGGCGAGGTCCTTCGTCGAGCGACCGAGCAGGCTGGGCAGCTCGGTCGCGTCGAAGTTCACCAGACCCCGGCCCACGACCTTGCCGGCCGGGTCCTTGAGGTCGACCGGCTCCCCCGCCGTGAACCCGCCCTCGACGGCGGTGATCCCGGCGGGCAGCAGCGACGACCGGCGGTCGACGACGGCGGTCACGGCCCCCGCGTCGAGCACGAGCGCGCCGGTGGTCTGCGCGGCGTGCGCGAGCCAGAGCATCCGGCTGCTCGCACGCCGCCCGGACGCCTCGAACCACGTGCCGACGTCGTCCCCGGCGAGCGCCTTCGCCGCGTTGGCGGCCGACGTGAGCAGCGTCGGGATCCCGGCCGCGGTCGCGATGCCGGCGGCGTCGACCTTGGTCACCATCCCGCCGAGCCCGACACCGGCCGAGCCGGTCCGGCCGATCTCGATGCCCTCGAGGTCGGCCGGGCCGCGGACGACGGGCACCCGCTGCACCCCGGGGCGGGACGGCGGCCCGTCGAGGAGCGAGTCCACGGCCGACAGGAGCACGAGGGCGTCGGCGTCGACGAGGTGCGCGACGAGGGCCGCGAGCCGGTCGTTGTCGCCGAACCTGATCTCGTGCGTCGCCACGGTGTCGTTCTCGTTGACGATCGGCACGACGCCGAGGTTGAGCAGCCGGGAGAAGGTCCGCAGCGCGTTGACGTAGTGCCCGCGCCGGATGACGTCGTCCGCCGTGAGCAGCACCTGGCCGACGGTGAGCCCGCGCCGGGCGAATGCGTCGGTGTACCGGGCCAGGAGCAGCCCCTGCCCCACGGACGCCGCGGCCTGCTGGGTCGCGAGGTCGCGCGGACGGCGTGGCAGGCCGAGCGGGGACAGCCCGGCCGCGATCGCGCCCGAGGACACGAGCACGACCTCGCGGCCCGCGAGCCGCCGGCTCGCGAGCGCGTCGACGAGGGTGTCGAGCCGCTCGGCGTCCAGACCGCCCTCGCGGGTCGTCAGGGACGACGAGCCGACCTTGACGACGAGGCGCCCCGCGGTCGCGACCTGCTCACGCGTGATCGTCGGGCGGGCGGCGCTGCGGGCGCTCATCGACGGGCCTCGCCGGACCCGCCGTCCGTCGTCGCGAGCGCCTCGGTGCCGGTCGGGCCGGCAGCGTCGTCGGCCAGGTCGTCGGCCAGGTCGTCCTCGAGGTCGTCGTCCAGGTCGTCGTCGACGTCGTCGAGGTCCACCGGGATCGGCGGCCCGTCGTGGTCGACGTCGACGAAGGTCGGCATCGCGTCCTCGTCCGGGGTGACCCAGACGCCGGCCTTGCGCTCCTCGGCGAGCTCGGCCCGGGCCTCGCGCTTGGCGACCCGCCGCTCCTCGTACCGGTCGCGCTTCTCGTTGCGGCTCGGCCGGGCGTTCTCCTCGAGCCGGACGTCGCCGCCGCGCGGCGCCGCCGGACCGGACGGGCCGGCGATGAGGGTCGGCTCCCAGTCGAAGACGACGCCGCTGACGTCGTCCCCGATGACGACCTCGGCACCCGCGACGGCACCGGCGGCGAGGAGCTGGTCCTCGACGCCGAGCCGGGCGAGCCGGTCGGCGAGGTAGCCGACGGCCTCGTCGTTCGTGAAGTCGGTCTGCCGCACCCAGCGCTCGGGCTTCTCGCCGCGCACGCGGTAGCGGACGCCGTCCGGGAGGTTCTCGGGCCTGACCGTGAAGCCGCTGTCGTCCACGGCCTTCGGCCGGACGACGATGCGCGCGACGACGGGCTCGGCGAGGTCCGCGCGGGCCTGGGAGACGAGCCTGGCCATCGCGAAGGACAGCTCCCGCAGGCCCTCGTGGCTCGCGGACGACACGAGGTAGACGTCGAGCCCGCGGGCCTCGAGGTCGGGCCTGACGAGCTCGGCGAGCTCACGCGCCTCGGGCACGTCGGTCTTGTGCAGGACGACGATCCGCGGCCGCTCGAGGAGCGGGGCCATGCCCTCGTCGACGGTGTAGGCCGCGAGCTCGGCCTCGATGACGTCGAGGTCGGTCAGCGGGTCGCGCCCGGGCTCCAGCGTCGCGCAGTCCAGGACGTGCACGAGGGCCGAGCAGCGCTCGACGTGCCGGAGGAACTCCAGGCCGAGGCCCTTGCCCTGGCTCGCGCCGGGGATGAGGCCCGGGACGTCGGCGACCGTGTAGCGGACCTGGCCGGCGTCGACGACGCCGAGGTTCGGCACGAGGGTCGTGAACGGGTAGTCGGCGATCTTCGGGCGGGCGGCGGAGAGCGCGGCGACGAGGCTCGACTTGCCGGCGCTCGGGTAGCCGACGAGCGCGACGTCCGCGACCGTCTTCAGCTCGAGCGTGATGTCGCCGGTCTCGCCGGGCTCGCCGAGGAGCGCGAAGCCGGGCGCCTTGCGCCGGGTCGACGCGAGCGCCGCGTTGCCGAGGCCGCCCTTGCCGCCGGCCGCGGCGACGTAGGTCGTCCCGGCCCCGACGAGGTCGGCGAGGACCTCCCCGGACGGCGACTTCACGACCGTGCCGTTCGGCACCGCGAGCACGAGGTCGGAGCCGGAGGCGCCGGAGCGGTTGCCGCCCTGGCCGGGCTTGCCCTTCGTCGCGCTCTGGTGCGGGCGGTGGTGGTAGTCGAGCAGCGTCGTGACCTGCGGGTCGACGACGAGGACGACGTCCCCGCCGTCACCGCCGTTGCCGCCGTCCGGTCCCCCGAGCGGCTTGAACTTCTCCCGGTGCACCGACGCGCAGCCGTGGCCCCCGTCACCGCCCGCCACGTGCAGGACGACCCGGTCGACGAACGTCGTCACGGTGCTCGACTCCTTCAGTTGGTGCTGCGTGTTCTGCTGCGTGCTCAGCCACATGCTGAGCTGCGGGTGCCGGGCCGCGTCGTCGGGGCAAAGCGCGAAGGGCGGGCCGGTGACCGGCCCGCCCTTGCGACGTCTTCAGGCGCCTGAGCACCTGTGGCGTTGATCCCGGAGGGCGAGCCTCACTCGCCGGCCGGGACCACGATGTTCACGACCTTGCGGCCGCGCTTGGTGCCGAACTCGACCGCACCCGCCTCGAGGGCGAAGAGCGTGTCGTCGCCACCGCGGCCGACGTTGTCGCCCGGGTGGAAGTGGGTGCCGCGCTGGCGCACGATGATCTCGCCGGCGTTGACGACCTGGCCGCCGAAGCGCTTGACGCCGAGCCGCTGAGCGTTGGAGTCGCGCCCGTTCCGGGTCGAGCTCGCGCCCTTCTTGTGTGCCATGAGTCGTTGCCTGCCTTCGATGATCTGGTGCGGGTCACCCGCAGCGGAAGTCCTGGTGCTGTGGTGCGCCGCCCGGCGAGGGGCGGCGCGACGTCACTTCGAGATGCCGGTGACCTTGATCCGGGTCAGGTGCTGACGGTGCCCCTGACGCTTGCGGTACCCCGACTTGTTCTTGAACTTGAGGATGCGGATCTTCGGGCCCTTGGTGGGCTCGACGATCTCGGCGGTGACCTTGACCGCGGCGAGCGCGTCGGCCGCGCTGGTCACGGTGCCGCCGTCGACGAGGAGCAGCGGCTGGAGCTCGACCGTCGAACCGGTCTCACCGGCGAGCTTGTCGACGATGAGGACGTCGCCGACGGAAACCTTCTCCTGACGGCCGCCTGCGCGGACGATCGCGTACACCTGGAACTCCCTGCTCATCGGTCATGGTTGCTCGCCCGGTTCGCACCCGGCCGCAGCTGCGGCGATGCGGGGGCGTACACAACGAGGCGCGCCCTGCGGCGCACCACAGCACCAGGACTTCCGCTGCGGGTGACCCGCACCAGATCATCGAAGG
>JACRAB010000224.1 GCA_016213575.1 Actinomycetota bacterium | reverse complement strand
GACGAGCACGGGGGTTCCGTCGAAGGGCGCGGTGACGAACCCGAGACGGCCCTCCACGGAGCCGTCCGCGGGCAGCCGGACCGGGGCGAGCGCACCGAGGGTCGCCGGGACCTCGCGGCCGTCCGGACGCCGCAGCACGACGGACGCCGGGTCGAACCGTCCGCTGCCGCCGGTCGGCACGAGCCGGACCACGACGTCGACGACGACGCCGCCGGCCGGGGCGGTGGTCCGGTCGTACCGGGTCGCACCGAGGACGACGAGCCGCCCCCACGATGCCGTGACAGCGGGCGAGGTCACCGTCGTCGTCAGCGGCTGGGCGGCGACGACGGCCCGGCCGACCTGCCACCCGCCCCCGACGAGGACGGCCAGGACGACGAGCGGGAAGACCGCGACCCGCAGGCCGGCGGCGCCCGCCTGGCGCCGCGGTGCCGGGCGACGGGTGGGGAGGAGGTCGACCCGGACGGTGCCCCCGCGGCGGGCCTGCTGCCGGGTCCGGGCGCGGGACGCCGCGCGGGTCCTGGGGCTCGGGGCGGGCGCGAGCGTCGTCACCGTGCACCCGCGCACGTGGAAGCCCTGCCGCTCATCGCCCCTGCACCCTTCGCCCGGGTCCGCCGCACCCTTCGCCCGGGGCGTCGTCCGCCGCCCGACCTGCCCGGTCGTCGGCACCGTCAAGGGTCACCCAGGGACCGGGGTCCCGATCAGCCTGGCGTGGGGGGAGTCGGCCGGCCACCGTCCGTGACACCCGGTCGCGGGGTCCGGACCGCGGCGTCGTACAGGTCGCGCTTGCCGACCCCGCTGCCCGCGGCGACCTGGGCGACGGCGTCCTTGAGCCGCGTCCCGGCCGCGACGAGGTCGTGCACCCGGACGACGAGCCCGGGCACGTCGTCCGGCCCGGCCTCGACGGGGGCGGCGCCCGCGACGACGACCGTGACCTCCCCGAGCACCTCGCGGGCCGCCGCCCAGGCGGCGAGCTCGCCGACCGGGCGGCGCAGGACCTCCTCGTACGTCTTCGTCAGCTCGCGGCACACCGCGGCGGCACGGTCGGCGCCGAACACCTCGGCCATGTCGGCGAGCGTCGCGGCGAGCCGGTGCGGGGCCTCGAAGTAGATCGTCGTCCGCGGCTCGGCCGCCAGCGCGGCGAGCGCGCGGCGGCGCTCCCCCGGCTTGCGCGGGAGGAACCCCTCGAAGCAGAACCGGTCGGTCGCCAGACCGGACAGGGCGAGCGCCGTGAGCACCGCGGACGGCCCGGGGACCGCCGTCACCGGGACCCCCGCCTCGACCGCCGCCCGGACGGCGCGCAGCCCCGGGTCCGAGACGCTCGGCATCCCGGCGTCGGTGACGACGAGCACGGTCGCGCCGCCGAGCGCCGCCGCGACGAGCTCCGCCGTCCGGGTCGACTCGTTGTGCTCGTGGTAGCTGAGGACCCGCCCGGCCGGCGTGACACCCGCCGCCGCGGTGAGCCGGCGCAGCCGCCGGGTGTCCTCCGCGGCGACGACGTCGGCGGTCGCCAGCAGGCGCAGCAGCCGGGGCGGGGCGTCGTCGACGTCCCCGATCGGCGTCGCGGCGAGGACGAGGCGGCCCGGGCCGGCGGTGTCGGTCACCCGGGCATCTTCCTCCGCCCGTGCCCGGGACGCGCCGCCGGGCGGCTTACGATGTCGCGGGTGACGTCCCCGCCGCAGACGCTGAGGCCGGACCTGACCCAGAGCGAGGAGCCCGGTCCGCCGGTGCCCCCACCGGGTCCGCTGCTCGCCGCCCAGCAGGCCCTCGCCGCGAAGCTGCTCGGTGTGCGGCTCACCGACCGGTTCTGGGGCTGGGTCGCACCGCTCGTCGTCACGGCGATCGGCGGCTTCCTGCGGTTCTGGCACCTCGAGCGGCCGCCCGGCCTGGTGTTCGACGAGACGTACTACGTCAAGGAGGCCAAGTCCCTCCTCGACGTCGGGTACGAGCTCGTCAACGACCCGGACATCAAGGAGCCGGACAAGCTCTGGAACACCGGCAACACCGACGTCTTCGGCACGGCCGCCGACTTCGTCGTCCACCCGCCGCTCGGCAAGTGGATGATCGCGTTCGGCGAGTGGATCTTCGGGGCGGACGACCCGTTCGGCTGGCGCTTCTCCGTGGCCCTGTGCGGCACGCTCTCGATCCTCATGCTGGCCCGGATCGCGCGCCGGCTGTTCCGCTCCACGCTCCTCGGGACGACGGCCGGCCTGCTGCTGGCGCTCGACGGCCAGCACTTCGTCCACAGCCGGACCGGCATCCTCGACCTCTTCGTCATGTTCTGGGCGCTCGCGGCGTTCGGCTGCCTGCTCGTCGACCGGGACGTCGCCCGCGCCCGGCTCGCCGACCGGGTCTCGGGCGGGGCCTCGCTGCTGCTCTTCGGACCGGGGCTCGGCATCCGCTGGTGGCGGATCGCCGCCGGCGTGAGCCTCGGGCTCTGCACCGGCGTCAAGTGGTCCGGCCTGTACTTCCTCGCGGTGTTCGGCCTCCTGACGGTCGCCTGGGACCTGTCCGCCCGCCGCGCCGTCGGCGTGCGGCACTGGCTGACCGGCACGTTCCTGCGCGACGGCCTCACCGGGGTCCTCGCGATGGTCCCGGCGTTCTTCGCCGCCTACCTCGCGACGTGGACCGGCTGGTTCCTCTCCACCGACGCGTACTTCCGGCAGTGGGGCGCCGAGCACCCGTCGAAGGTGGCCGGCTGGGTCCCGGACGCGCTGCGCGGCCTGTGGCACTACCACGCCGAGGCGTACACCTTCCACGTCGGCCTCACGTCGCCGCACCCCTACGAGTCGAACCCGTGGTCCTGGCTCATCCTCGCCCGGCCCGTCGACTACTGGTACGAGGACAAGACGTGCGCCGGCAAGGAGTGCGCCCAGACGGTGCTCGCCCTCGGCAACCCGGTCATCTGGTGGGGCGCGACGATCGCGGTCGCCGTCCTCGTCGTCCGCTGGGCGCTCGGCCGGGACTGGCGGGCCGGCGCGATCCTCGCCGGGTTCGTCGCCGGCTACCTGCCCTGGTTCCAGTACCAGCAGCGCACGATCTTCTCGTTCTACGCCGTCGCCTTCGTGCCGTTCGTCGTCCTCGCCCTCACCTACGTGCTGGGGCTGATGCTCGGCCCGCCGGACGCCGCCCCCCGGCGGCGCCTCGCCGGCACCCTCGCGGCCGGCTCCGTCGTCGTCCTCGCGGCGCTGGCGTTCGCGTGGTTCTACCCGATCTACGCCGCACCGATCATCCCCAAGAACGACTGGCAGGACCGGATGTGGCTGCCGAGCTGGATCTGACGGCCTGACGACGCCGGGACGGGCCGCCCGTCGCGGCCCTCCCCACTCAGGGCGCGGTCCTGCTGAGAAACCTCGCCGGGACCCGGTCGACGAGCCAGACCCCGTTCGTGGCGCACGTGAAGACCCCGCCGGACGCGTGGAGCCCGGCGGCGTCGACCCTGAGCACGACCGGTCGGCCGTGCCGGGCCCCGACGTCGCGCGCGGTCCCGGGGTCGGCCGACAGATGGACCTGCCGTCGACGGCCCGGGACCAGCCCGTCGGCGAGGATCGCCTCGACACTCCTGTCCCCGGTCCCGTGCCACAGGACGTCCGGCGGCGCGAGCGGCGGGAGCCCCAGCTCGACGGGCACGCTGTGGCCCTGCGCCGCGCGGACCCGACCGTCGACGAGCTCGAACCTCACCTTGCCCGGGCCGGCAACGAGACGGTCGAGCCCTGCCCGGTCGAGCGGTCGGCCGCGCGCGGCGAGAGCCGCGAGCAGCTCGGGGACGTCGACCCAGCCGCCCTGGGCGAGGGTGAGACCGATGGCGTCCGGGCGATGCCGCAGGACGTACGCGAGGAAGCGGCTCACGGCGACGTCGTCGTCGCTCATGTCGCCTGCGCGGGAACGAGATGCTGCAGGACGTCTTCGGCGAGCGCACCGCGCTCGGGCCGCCAGGCGGCCCAGTACCGGACGACGGGCAGGTCCTCGATCGGGACCGCGGCCAGCCCTCGGGGCGGCCGTACGCACCCGTTGACCACGGTGGCACCGAGCCCGATCGCCGCGAAGTGCACGAGGAGGTCCCAGCCGTCGACCTCGGCGGCGACCTGCCAGCTCACCCCCGCGTCACCGAGCGCCCGCTCGAGGGTCCGCCGGTGCACGCGCTCGGGCGGCGGGACGACGAGCGCGAGCCCGTCGAGGTCGACGACCCGCACGCTCTCGCGGCGGGCGAGGGGGTGCCGTCGGGCGACGACGAGGGTCTGCGGGTAGACGGCGACCTGACGGCTCTCCAGCGTCGGGGGCGGCCGGTCGTGGGCGACGACGGCGACGTCGACCTGCCCGGACGTCACGGCCCCGAGCGCCGCCTCCCGGTCGGCGGTACGGACCCGGACCGGTCGGCCGGTCGCTCCCAGCCGCCGCAGACCGTCGGAGACGACCCAGCGGAAGGTGCCTCGCCCGGCGGCGAGCGTGATCGGCGCCGCGCCTGCGTGCAGCTGCGCCACGAGGTCGTCCGCCCGCCGTCCGGCGTCCCGGGCGAAGACCGCGAGCCGTTCGCCGGCCACCGTGAGCCGTAGCCCACGCCCGTGGCGTTCGTAGAGCGGCACCCCGAGCGCCGTCTGCAGCCGCCCGATCTTCGCGTGCAGCGACGGCTGGCTCAGGTGCAGGGCCGCGCCGGCCGCCGTGAAGCTCCGGTGCTCGGCGAACACCTCGAAGGCACGGACGGCGTCCGCCTCGAGCAGGTCCCGGCCGAGCATGACGCGGACCTTACCGCAGTCATAGTCCATGCCTATTGATCCCTCATAGATCAATAGTTCCCCTGTCGAGGCAGGCCCGTCATCGTCGAACCATGGACACGATCACCCATCACCTCCCCCCGGCCCTCGGGATCGACATCGGTCGGGTCGTCATCGACGGCTCGAGCCACCCGGAGGGCGGCGACACCGCGTTCTTCAGCGGCAACGAGGCCACCATGCTCGCGACCCCGGAGATGCCGGGAGCCGTCGAGACGATCGCGCGGCTCGTCCCCGCCTTCGACGGGCGCGTCTGGCTCGTGTCGAAGTGCGGCCCACGCGTGCAGCAGCGCACGCTCCGCTGGCTCGACGGGCACGACTTCTACGGACGCACCGGCCTGGCGCCGGACCACGTCCGCTTCTGCCGCACCCGGCCGGACAAGCGAATCCACTGCGAGGAGCTCGGTCTGACGCACTTCGTCGACGACCATCCCGAGGTCCATGCGGCGATCCGGGGCGCCGTCCGGTACCAGTACCTCTTCGGCCCCCAGCGCGGGACCGCTGCACCGGGCCTCCTCCGCACGCCCTCGTGGCGGGACGTCGAGCGGCTCGTCACCGCGTCGCTCGCGACGGCATGAGTGCCTTCAGCGGTACACCCACAGCCGCTCACCGACGGACAGCGTCGGCCAGAGCCGGTTCATCGCGGGCACCGTCACCCGCACGCAGCCGTGGCTCGCGGCGTACGTCGGCACGGACGTCGAGCCGTGGAGCGCGTAGCCCTCGTGGAAGTAGTTCGGCCGCCACAGCAGCCCGAGCGGGCTCCTCCGCCAGCCGTCGATGCGCCGGGTGATGGTGAACGCGCCCGTGACCGTCGGGGTGCTCGCCTTCCCCGGGGAGGCGTCGACGATCCGCGTCACCGCGCCGCCCTTCGTCAGGTAGACGACCCGGCGGGTCAGGTCGATCTCGACGGCGGACGCCGTGAGCGTGTGCCGCGGCTGCGGCACCCGCGGTGCGGCGAGCGCCGCCCAGGTCCGCGGGCCGACGACGCCGTCCACGCGCAGGCCCTGCACCTTCTGGAACGCGCACACGCCGTGCAGCGTGCTTCTGCCGAAGTCGCCGTCGACCGGGCCGACGTCGTAGTGGAGCGTCGTGAGCCGGTCCTGGAGGGCGACGACGGCCGCGCCGTGCGAGCCCAGGCGCACCGTCGGTCGGGCAGCTGAGCGCCAGGGGGTGGCCGCGACGGCGGAGGTCGCGACCGTCGAGAGCGTGGCCGCCGCGGGTGGCGGCGCCTGGGCGGCGAGCGCGGGTGGTGCCGCGCAGAGCAGTGCGGTGGTCGAGACGGCCGCAGCGAGCGCGGCCCGGCGTGGACGTGCTGCGCAGGAACACATCGTCCTCATCCCCTCGCTGTGCGACGGGTTCCTGCTCTCCACGCTAGGCGCGGCGGAACCCCTTGCCCCAGAGGCGAACGGCCGGATCTCGCACGCGCCGGGGCCCGGTCGATGCTCGGGTCGATGCTCGGGTCCGCGCAGCCGTGATCACGACCCCGAGGGCCCGAGCACGGACCCGAGCTCGGGCGGCCGTCGATGCAGCCATGGGTGCGGGCCGATACACGTCATGACGGGCAACCGCCTGCAACCACCCCCGCATCGCAGAGGGCTCCGGACGAGAAGCATGTCCGGAGCCCTCTGGGATGTCTCGGTGGAGCTGAGGGGACTCGAACCCCTGACCCCCTCGATGCGAACGAGGTGCGCTACCAGCTGCGCTACAGCCCCTTGCCCTGCGGCCTGAGCAGACTAGCAGGACCGGACGCGTTGCTCCGAATCGGTATCCGGCGTGTGTCGGCCCTACCTGGGAGCACCGCCGGGAGCGTCGGGAGGGGCGCGTCAGCCGTTGACGGCGCGCCGCTTGGCGAGCACGGCGTCGAGGTCGAGGTCGTCGGCGAAGTCGCGCTCGGCCGTCCACGGGCGGGGCTGCGGGCGGGGCACGACGGGCTTCATCGTGTACACCGGGCGCGGCACGGCGACCGGCGCCCAGCCGTCGTCGCCGGCGAGCGGGTTGGGGCGCTCGACGCCGTAGATCGGGCCGGTCTCGTCCTCCCAGCGGCGGTCCTCCCACTCGGGGCGGACGGCGGCCGCG
>JACRAB010000230.1 GCA_016213575.1 Actinomycetota bacterium | reverse complement strand
CTGCGCCGACGGCGCTCATGCCGGCTCTCCTGCCGCTCGTCGGCGGCCGATGACCCCGGCCGCCCGAGGTCGGCAGTACCCACGCGGGCCGGATGCAAACGCGGTCACGCCGTCCGGCCGGGAGCCGGTCGACGGCGGTGATCCGGGCGTGGTTAGGTGGTCGCGGACGTGACCTGTCGAGCAGCGGCAGCCGCGGGCCGCCATGTCGTGTCCTGGTGGGCCTGACTGCTGGAGTTCGCTGAGGATGTCGAACGATGTTCGCGACGGGAGCACGCCTCCGGGTGAGCCCGTCGCTCCCCTGACCGACGCCGAGGCCCGCCGGGTGCTCTCGGAGCTGGCCGTCGAGGCCGGCGGCATCGGCACCTTCGACTGGGACCTCGCGACGGGCCGGCTGCTCTGGGACGAGCGGCTCATGACGATGTTCGGCTACGTGGCCGGCGCGTTCGACGAGACGATCGAAGGCTTCACCGCGCGGCTGCACCCCGAGGACGCCGAGCGGGTCGGGGCGGAGATCGCGGCCGCCGTCGACGAGGTCGGGATCCTCGACACCGAGTACCGCATCGTGCTGCCCGACGGGCAGGTGCGCTTCGTCGGCGCCCGCGGCCGCGCGCTCGCCGGCCTGGACGGGCGCGCCGCCCGCCTGCTCGGCGCCGCGTACGACACGACGGCCCGCCGGGAGGGCCAGGTCCAGCTCGAACGCGTCCTGGAGTCGATGTCGACGGCGTTCTTCACCCTCGACCCCGACTGGCGGTTCACGTACGTCAACGGTGAGGCCGAGCACCTGCTGGGCCTGGCCCGCGACGAGCTCGTCGGCGAGGTCGTGTGGGACCTGTTCCCGGCCGCCGTCGGGTCGGTCTTCGAGACGAGCTACCGGCGCACGATGACGACGGGCGAGCCCACGTCGTTCGACGCGCACTACCCGGCCCCGCTCGACGCCTGGTACGAGGTCCGGGCCTGGCGCAACCTCGACGGCCTCGCGGTGTCCTTCCTCGACATCACCGCGCGCCGCCGGCTGCAGGAGCAGGCCGACCAGGAGGCCCGTCGCGGCCGGCTCCTCGGTCACGTCATGGAGCAGCTGCTCGGCACGGTCGACCCCGGCGAGGCGGCCCGCCGGCTGGCCCGGCTGCTCGTCGTCGACCTCGCGGACTGGGCGGTCGTCACCCTCACCGGCGACGAGGGCCTCGCCGGCTCACGTCGCGGCCTCGTCGAGGTCGCCTCGGCGCACCGGGACCCGGCGCTGTCCGCGCTCGTCCAGGAGTACGCCGTCTCCCGGCTGCCGCACCTGCCCGACCTGACCCTCGTCGCCGGCGCCATGGAGGGCGGCGAGCCGCAGGTCATCCAGCACGACGCCGTGACGGAGGTCATGCGGATGCTCGGCCCCGGCCCGTCCCGGGACCTCATGGCGCGGCTGGCGCCGGACGCCGTCGTCGTGCTGCCGCTCATCGGCTCGACCGGGGCGGTCGGCATCCTCAGCCTCTGCCTCGACGCCGGGCACGGCCCCTTCCCGGACGACGCCCTCGTCACGGCCACGCACGTCGCGGGCCGGGCCGGGCTGGCGCTGGACAACACCCGGCTGTACCGGCAGCAGCGGCGGCTCGCCGAGGGGCTGCAGCGCTCGCTCCTCACCGAGCCGGCGCAGCCGGAGCACCTCCAGGTGGCCGTGCGGTACGTCGCCGCCGCCGAGTCCGCGCAGGTGGGCGGCGACTGGTACGACTTCTTCCGCCAGGCGGACGGCTCGAGCGTCATCGCGATCGGCGACGTCCTCGGCCACGACACCGAGGCCGCCGCGGCGATGGGCCAGGTGCGGTCGATGCTGCGCGGGATCGCCCTCACCGGGGCCACCGGGAGCACCGGCCCGGCGGACGTCCTGCGCGGCCTCGACCGGGCCATGACGAGCCTGGACCTGTCGACGACGGCGACCGCGGTCGTCGCGCGGCTCTCCCCGCCGACCGGCCCGGAGCCGGCCCCGACGGTCCTCACCTGGGCGAACGCCGGCCACCCGCCGCCGCTCGTCGTCGGCGCGGACGGCACGGTCACCCAGTTGGCCGCCGCCGCGAACGACCTGCTGCTCGGCGTCCTGCCGGACGCACCCCGGACCGAGCACGGCCGGGTGCTGGCCCCCGGCGCGACCGTGCTGCTCTACACCGACGGGCTCGTGGAGCGCCGGGGGCAGTCCATCGACGACGGGCTCGCCCGCCTCGAGGACCTGCTCGCCGTCCCCGGGACGCACCTCCTCGGGCTCGAGGACCTCTGCGACCGGGTGATGTCCCGGCTCGTCGACCCCACACCGGAGGACGACGTCGCGCTCGTCGCGGTGCGCCTGGCGCCACGCGCCCTCTGAAGGACCACCCGTCCGCCGACCCGTCACCACCCGGACGGCGCATGGCCCGCCACCCTGCGCGGCCTCATGCTCGACACAGAGCATCCGTCGGCGCGGCAGGGTCGCCGACACGAACGGGACGAGGTGCACGGTGTCCGGCGGCTGGGCGTGGCAGGAACACAGCGGGATCCGGTACCTGGTCCTCGACTACCGCGGGCTCGACGATGCCGGGGCGCAGGCACTGCTCCTGGAGAGCGTCGAGATCATCCGGGCGGAGCCGCCCGGCGTGCGGGTGCTCGTCCACAACGACGCGCGGCTGCCGAGCGTCGAGCACGCCCGGCTCGCCATGGACCACGGGCGGACCGTCTACCGCCCGCTGCGGACGAAGATGGCGATCCTCGGCCTGCCGCCGGTCGCGGTCATGGGCCTGCGGACCTTCAACGCCGTCGCGGGCGGGAACCGGGCTGCACCCTTCCGGGACGAGGAGCAGGCGATGAAGTTCCTCCTGGCGGGAGCGGACAGCGCCGCAACGGCCTGACCGCGACACGATCCCACGAAGTGTGACTCTTCGAAACTGGACAGTTACGGTGAGCGAACGTCCACCGGAACTGTCGAGAAGAGGATCATCGTGGAGGTTCACGAGCTCACCGTGGCCGACGAGGCGATGCGGGAGGAGTGCTGGGCGGTCTACGAGCGTGCCTTCGGGCCGCTGCGCGCCCGCGCCGTCCAGCGGCACCTCATGCACCGTACCGAGTTCGACGAGGTGATGTCCGATCCACGGGTCGGCAAGTACGTCGCCCTCGACGGGCCTCGGGTGGCGGCGCTGGCCACGCTGACGAACGACCTGTCGGCCGTGCCGCTCATCTCGCCGGAGTACTTCCAGGCCCGCTGGCCGGAGCACTTCGCGGCCGGCCACGTCTGGTACGTGGGCTTCCTCGGGATCGACCCGGCCTACCACCGGACGTCCGTCTCGGCGCTGCTCATCCGGGCGCTCGGCGCGCAGGCCGCTGTGAGCGGCGGTGTCGTCGGGGTCGACATCTGCGACTTCAACGAGGAGACCCTGCGGCTGGCCCGCTCGATCCGCACCCTCGGCCGGGTGGTCTCCGCCGAGTCGGTGCTGCACCGGCTCGACGCCCAGACGTTCTGGGCCTACGAGGTGCCCCAGCCGTCCGGCCAGGGCTTCGCCGTCCCGTCGGAGCCCGCCGCGGCCGGCACGGTGATGGTGTTGCCCGCCGACACGCTCCACCTCGACGCGAAGTCCGAGGCGCTGACGGCAGGCCCCCACAGCCAGCCCTGACCCAGGCCCACCCGCAGCGCCCGCAGGGTGGAGAGCTGGGCAGGGGTCTCCACACCCTCCGCCACGACGCTCAGCCCGAGTGCCTCGGCGATGCCCTGGACGGCGCGCACGATGGCGGCGTTGCCGTTCGGGGCGTCGAGCGCGGCGACGAAGCTGCGGTCGAGCTTCACCGTGTGCACGGGGAGCCGGTCGAGGTGGGACAGCGACGAGTAGCCGGTGCCGAAGTCGTCGAGCGAGAGCCGGACGCCGCCGGAGCGCAGCTCCTCGAGCAGCGCGATGGACGTGTCGGGGTCGGTGAGCATGACCGACTCGGTGATCTCGAGGACGAGGCACCGCGCCGGCAGCCCGGTCCGCTCGAGGACGTCGTGCACCGTGGCGACGAAGTCGCCCTCGACGAGCTGGCGGGCCGACACGTTGACCGAGACGCTGAAGTCGTTGTCGACGACGCCGCAGCGCCGCCACTGCATCGTCGTCACGGCCGCCTGCTCGAGCACCCAGGCGCCGAGCTCGACGACGAGCCCGCTCTCCTCGGCCACGGGGATGAACTCGGCCGGGGACACCGGGCCCTCGCCCTTGAGCGTCCAGCGCAGCAGCGCCTCGCAGCCCTGCACCCGGCCGCCGTCGATCCGCACGATCGGCTGGTAGAAGACCTCGAGCTCCTCGAGCTCGATGGCCCGGCGCAGCGCCGTTCCCAGCCGCAGCCGCTTGGCGACGACGGCGCTCATGGCCTCGTCGTAGAGCACGCAGCGGTCCCGGCCCTCGAACTTCGCCCGCCCCAGGGCGGTGTCGGCGTTGCGGAGCAGGCCGACGGCCGACGTCGGCCCCGGGCCGACCGCGGCCCCGATCGACACGCTCACCGCGAACTCGAGCTCGTCGACGAGGACGGGCCGGCTCGCCGCCTCGCGCAGCGCCACCGCCAGCCGTAGCGCGGTCCCGGTCGCCGCCTCGGCGGAGGGCGCCGCACCGGCGAAGACGAACTCGTCACCGCCCTGCCGGGCCACCAGCGGGCAGGCGTGCTCCGCCGCGACCCCGGTGAGCCGGGCGGCCATCGCCGAGAGCAGCCGGTCGCCGACCGCCGAGCCCCAGGTGTCGTTGACGAGCCGGAAGTGGTCGAGGTCGAGGACAGCGGCCCAGACCGCACCGCCGTCCGCCGCGGCACCCGCCGCGATCCGGTCGAGGGCGTCCGTCGCGGCCACCCGGTTCACCATGCCGGTGAGGCCGTCGTGGGTGCTCTGGTAGAGCAGGGTCTGCTGGGCCGCCACGTGCCGCTCCACCGCGGACAGCGCCCGGCGGACGACGAGCAGGGCCACGACGAGCCCCGCGCCCGCCTCGACCGCACGGGCGGTCAGGGGCTGGGCCGAGGACAGCAGCACCGTGAGCGACGGCAGGCACAGCGCCGGGACGAGCAGCGCCAGCCGGCGCCGGGACCACGCCTGGGCCGGCCGTGGCACCGCGGAGGTCAGCTGGGTCATCGTCGGGTGCAGCGCCGCCACCGCGAAGAGCGTGTAGGCACCGAAGTAGGGCAGGTCGAGCAGCGGCGGGCCGACGAGCCGGCCCTGCACACCGATCCACGCGTACCCGACGTCCCCGACGAGGAAGAACAGCAGACTGCAGGTGAGCGCCCGGAAGCTCACGGTGCCGCCGGCGGACGTGAACCCGAGCTGGAGGATGACGAAGACGACGGCGATGTCGAGCATCGGGTAGACCCCGGCCAGCACGGACACCCACACCGGCCGGCCGGCTACGGCGACGGCGGGGAGACCGAGGAAGATCACCACGACGCAGGCGCACCCGACCACGGCGACCAGGCCGTCGAGCATCGCGAAGGTGTTCGAGCGCGCGTGCGGCCCGGCGATGCCGAGCAGGCCGCCCACGCACGCGAGGTAGCCGGCGAGGGTGAAGACGTCGGCGGTGGCCGCGAGCATGCCCGGCTGCGTGACGGCCCACGGCCGCACCAGCGCGCCGACGACGAAGAGAGCGGATCCCAGGGCCATCAGGTGCCAGAACAACGGCCGGGCCGGCGCGTGCAGCGACGCCCCGGCGAGGATCGCGGCGACCGCGATCACGGCGACGACGAGGAAGGACGCCGAGCGCAGCGCCGCGGACCCGGTCGTCACGTAGACCGAGGCGCAGATCAGCCCGAGCGCGACCGGGCCGGCCCACAGCGGGAGGCGGCCGAGCACGGCACGGACGTCACGGGCGCCGACCGGGGACGACGGCCGCGTCCTGGTCCCGGCCGCGGCCGGGACGGTCGTTCTGAGCAGGTGCACGAGGTTCCCATCGGCTGACCGGACCCGGACGTCAGGCTTCCGCGGCCGCACGCGGACCGCGCGACGCAGGAGCCCCACTGGTCATCGACGTCCCGGGCCATCCCGGACGGGGGACCGTCCGGGCGGAGCGTGCGAGGTGACCGTACTCGGGCTTTCGGCACATCTGAGCCGGTTCTCGACCCCTGTCATGCGATCAGCCGATCGGGGACGTACCTGTCCGCTCTCCCCCGACCCGCTCGTCGGCCGCGCCGAGCCCCAGGGGCAGGTCGCCGCCGAACATCGCGTGCAGCCGCCGGTACGACGCGAGCCGCTCCGCCGGGTCGTGGACGACGGTCGTCACCATGAGCTCGTCGGCACCGCTGGCCGCGAGCAGGTCCGCGAGCGCCCGGCGGACCGTCGCCGGCCCGCCGACGGCCTGGCCGTCCAGCCGGTCGGCAACGATCGCGAGCTCGCCCGGGGTCCACGGGTACGCCGCGGCCTCCTCCGGGGTCGGCACCGGACCGGGGCGGCCCTGCGCGAGCCGGACGAACGACAGCGCCCCGGAGCCGGCGAGGAAGCGGGCCCGCTCGTCGTCCTCGGCGAGGACCACCTGGACGGCGACGACCGCGTACGGCCGGTCCAGCACGGCCGACGGGGTGAAGGCGCTGCGGTAGAGGTCGAGCGCGGGCAGCGTGTTCCGGGCGCTGAAGTGGTGGGCGAAGGCGAAGGGCAGGCCGAGCGCGCCGGCGACCTGGGCGCTGTAGCCGCTCGAGCCGAGCAGCCAGACCGGCAGCCGGCCCGCCGGGGCCGGCACCGCGCGGATCGCCGCGTACGGGTGGCCGGGCGGGAACCCGCCGTCGAGGAACGCCACGAGGTCGGCGAGCTGCTCGG
>JACRAB010000225.1 GCA_016213575.1 Actinomycetota bacterium | reverse complement strand
GTTCGACACCGTCGGCGGGGCCACCAGCGCGGCCCGGGCCGCGGGCGGGGCCCCGGCGCCCGCCGCCGCGCCGAACGCGGCGGCCGAGGGGACGACGTCCGCCACCGGCACGAACGTCCAGGTCGCCGGCGTCGACGAGGCCGACGTCGCCAAGCGCGTCGGGGACCTCGTGTACTCCGCGGCCCCGGGCATCGTGGACTGGCAGAAGGACCCGAACGGCTCGTCGCTCGCCGCGCTCACGGTGACCCGGACCCGCGACGGCCGCAGCGACGTGCTCGGCCGGCTGCGCCTGGACGGCTGGACGGCGCAGAGCATGCTCGTCGACGGGACCACGGTGCTGCTCGTCGGCGGCGCCCCGTGGAAGGACGGCGACGTCGTCGCCCCCGGCCCGGCCCGGATCATGCCCGGCTACGGGTTCGCGAACCGGACCCGGGTCGTCCAGGTCGACGTCAGCGACCCCGCGTCGCCGCGCGTCGTCCGCTCGCTCGTCGTCGACGGCTCCTCGGTCGGCACCCGGCTCGTCGACGGCGTCGCCCGGATCACCGTGAGCGGCGCGACGAACCGGCTGAAGTTCGTGCAGCCGCTCTACCCGGACCAGGGCGGCGTCGTGCCTCCCCTCGCCGACGGCGGCCCGGACGCCCCGGTCGTCTCGCCGCCCTACGACGAGGGCGCGGTGAAGAAGGCCGAGAAGAAGGCCACCGCCGCGAACCGGCAGGTCGTCGCCCGGTCGACGGTCGACGCCTGGCTGCCGACGTACGAGCTCACCGAGGGCACCGGTTCCCGGCCGACGTCCGAGGGCACCCTGCTCTCGTGCGAGGACGTGTCCGCCCCGAAGACGTTCTCCGGCCTCGACACGATGTCGATGCTCACGTTCGACCTGCGCGACGCGGCCGGCATCTCGCGCTGGGACGCCGCGGGCGTCGTCGCCTCCGGCGCGCAGCTCTACGCGACGGCCGACCGCACGTACGTCGCGACGACCCCCTGGCAGGACTGGGCGGTCCTCAGCCCGGCCAAGCAGCTCGTGGCGATGCGCGCCCAGCGCAGCCAGATCCACCTCTTCGACACCACCGGCGGCGCCTCGCCCGTGTACGTCGGCTCCGGCGAGGTGCCGGGCTTCCTGCTCAACCAGTTCTCCATGGACGAGAACGCCGGCTACCTGCGGGTCGCCTCCACGACGATGCCCGACTGGTGGGGCGGCGACCGGGAGCGGACGCCGAGCACCATCCAGGTCACCGTGCTGCGCATCGGGGAGAGCGGCCTCACGAAGGCCGGCTCGGTCGGCGGGCTCGGCAGGACGGAGACGATCCGCGCGGTCCGCTTCCTCGGTGACGTCGGCTACGTCGTGACGTACCGGCAGACGGACCCGCTCTACACGATCGACCTGTCCGACCCGGCCGCGCCGCGGGTGGCGGGCGAGCTGAAGATCCTCGGCTACTCCGCCTACCTGCACCCGGTCGGCGACGGCCTCGTGCTCGGCGTCGGCCAGGACGCGACCGCCGAGGGCCGCACGACCGGGCTCCAGATGGCGCTCTTCGACGTCTCCGACCCGGCCCAGCCGCGGCGGGTCGACACCGTGAACATGCCGGGCGCCTGGTCGGACGTCGAGGGCGACCACCACGCCTTCACGTTCGCCGACGGGCTCGCCCTCGTGCCCTACACCCGGTGGATCGACCCGGATGCCCCGGTCGCGCCGTCCGACGACACGGTCGCCGTGGCGCCGGGCCAGCAGGGCTTCGACGCCGGCGTCGTCGCCGTCCGGATGACGGGCACCGGGTCAGGCAGCCGGTTCACCGAGCCCGTCGTCCTGCGGCCGGTCGGCTCCGGCCCGCAGCCGGTCGACCCGACGACCGGCGAGACCGGCCCGGCGCCGCTGCGGACGTTCGTCGGCGACGGCTCGGTGTGGACCGTGACCACGGGCGGCATCGCCGCCCACGACGCGCAGACCCTGGCCCGCACCGACTTCACGAGGTTCTGACCGTCGCCCCCTCAGCGGGAGCGGCGCAGGCGCGGGGCGGGGGCGCTGGGGTCGTGGCGGGGGCGTGCGGCGGGGGTCGGGGTGGTGGCGGGCGGCGGAGTCCGGCCCGCACCGCCCGTCGGGCGGGTCCGCGGGGCCGCCGGGGACGCCCCGACGGCGGCGTCGACCGTGGCCCCGAACCGGGCCAGCGCGCTCGGGTAGCAGGTGTCGGTCTCGCACGGCAGCGTCGGCGACGACGCGTAGCGGGCGTCGGCGTAGCGGGACCCGAGGGTGCCGAGGACGGCGACGACGTAGTGCCGCTGCCGCTGTCCCGGCAGCGCGTCGACGATGCCGGCGTCCGCGCCGAACGTGTAGGTCGTCGCGGTCTTGTGCGCGAACGTGACCTCGGCGTCGGTGTTGCACGGGCGGACGTCCTGCCCGTAGGGGACGCCACCGACGGTCACCGTGCCGTGGGCCGGGTCGACCCAGCGCGGGGCGACCGCGTGCGGGATGCCGCGGGCGACGTCGGGGCGGCCGCACCAGTTCGTCGTCGAGAGCGCCTCGTTGAAGCCCTGCTCGCCGAGCGTGCGCAGGAGCAGGGCGCGGGAGCCTGCGGAGAGGACGTCGGTGCTGCGCACCGGGCGGCCGCGGGCGTCGTCCCAGAGCGGGCCGGTCGCGCCCCGCACGAGGAGCAGCAGCCGGGCGGTGTCGAGCGCGGTCATGGTGATCCGCCCCGGGGTCCAGCGCCCGCCCGTGGCCGGGTCGGTGCCGTCGACGTGGATCGTCGACAGGCCCACCGAGGCGAGCCAGTCGTTCATCGCGCCGACCTCGTCGAGCGCGTGCAGCTGGGCCAGGAGCATGCACGTCGCGGCGTGGTCGCTCGACGCGAGCGCCCGGTCGAGCAGGGCCCGGGTCGTCGCGGTGGCCGGGGCCGCCCCGTCGAGGCAGGACTCGGCACCGCCCGCGCGGTAGGTCCACGGCGCGTCGAGGTCGAGCCGGCCGGAGTCGGCGAGGCGCAGCGTCTGGACGGCGACGACGAGGCCGAAGAGCGCGCCCGGGTAGGGGCTCATGACGTCGAGGCCGGCCGAGGCGGGGGCCGGCGCGAGCAGGTCGCCGGACGGCCACGGGGCGTCCCACGCGGTCGCGCCGTTCCAGCGGTCGTCGTCCCAGCGGTGCCAGCGCACCGACCG
>JACRAB010000223.1 GCA_016213575.1 Actinomycetota bacterium | reverse complement strand
CGGTGTCCGGGGCGGCGGTCGGCGGGGCCGGCCCGGCGGTCGGCGCGGGCGCGGTGCGCGCCTCCGGAACGGGGGCCGCGTCCTCCGGCCCGGTCGTCGTCGACGTCGTCGGCAAGGTCCGGCGCCCCGGGCTCGTCCGGCTGCCGGCCGGGTCGCGGGTCGCGGACGCCGGCGCCGCGGCGGGCGGCGCGACCGACGCGGCGGCCCTGCCGCGGATCAACCTCGCGCGCGTCCTCTCCGACGGTGAGCAGGTCGTCGTCCCCGACGCGGACGACCCGTTGCCCGCGCCGCCTGCGGCCCCCGCCGCCACGTCCGGTCCCGGTGGGGCGGCGCGCCCGTCCGGTCCGCTCGACCTCAACACCGCGACCGCGGCCGACCTCGACGAGCTGCCCGGCGTGGGCCCGGTGCTCGCCGGCCGGATCGTCGAGTGGCGCTCGCAGCACCAGCGCTTCACCCGGGTCGACGAACTCGCCGAGGTGGCCGGGATCGGCGACAAGGTCCTCGAGCGGCTGCGCCCGCTCGTGGTGGTGTGACCGGCCAGGACCTGCGGCTCGTCGCTCCCGCGCTCGTCGTCTGGGCGGTGACGGCCTGGGCGCTGCCCCAGGAGTTCCCCGCGCTGGTCGTGGCCGGAGCCGTCGTCGCGCTCCTGCTCGTCGTCGCCGTGGGAGCGGCTGCCGCGGGCACGGACCGGGAACGGGCGGCCGCGAGGGCAATGGGCGCGCGAGAACCGGCCGCGACGGCGACGGGCGTCGCCGCTCTCGTCGCCCTGACCTGCGGCCTCCTCGTCGCGATGCTCGCCGTGCAGGGCGGCGCAGCGCTGCGACGTGACGCCGAGCCGGTCCGTGGCTGGGCCGCCGGCGGCGTCGTCGCCGAGATCAGCGGCGTCGTCCGGTCGGACGCGGTGGCCGTCCGACCGGGGCCGTTCCCGGGACCGCCGCGGTACGTCGTCCGGGTCGCCGCCCGGGTCGTCGAGGCCCGGGGCAGCCGGGTCACGGCACCCGTGTCGGTCGTCGTGCTCGGCGGCCCGTCCTGGGCCGCCGTGAGTGCCGGGCAGCAGGTCCGCCTGACGGGCCGGCTCGACCGCGCGGACCCGGCCGACGGCGCGGCCGCCTTCGTCCAGGCGCTCGGTCCGCCGCGGACCGCGGCCGGCGGCAGCCTCTGGCGAGCGGCCGATCACGTCCGCGCCGGACTGCGCCGCGCCTGCGCGGGGCTGCCTCCCGACGCCCGGGGCCTGCTGCCGGCGCTCGTCGTCGGCGACACGACCCGGCTGCCGCCGACCCTCGTGGAGGATCTCCGCACCGCCGGCCTCACCCACCTCACGGCGGTCAGCGGCGCGAACGTGGCGGTCGTCATCGCCGCCGCGGTCTGGGCGGTCGCCGCGCTCGGCGCCGGGCGCCGGGCCCGGGTCTGGCTCGGCCTGGCCGCGGTGGCCGGGTTCGTCGTGCTGGCCCGGCCGCAGCCGAGCGTGCTCCGGGCCGCGGTCATGGGGTCGATCGCCCTCGTGGCGCTGCTCCGGGCGAGACGGTCGCGCGGCCTGCCGCTGCTGTGCGCGGCGGTGCTCGTGCTGCTCGTGGCCTCCCCGGCGCTGGCCCGGAGCCCCGGCTTCGCGCTGTCCGTCACCGCGACGGCGGCCCTCATGGTGCTCGCCCCGGCCTGGTCGGCCCGGCTCGAACGATGGCTGCCGAGACCGGTGGCTCTCGCGCTCGCGGTCCCGGCGGCTGCCCAGGCGGCCTGCGGCCCGATCGTCGTGCTGCTCAACCCCGCGGTGCCGACGACGGCGGTCCCCGCGAACCTGCTCGCCGGCCCGGCGGTCGCCCCGGCCACCGTCCTCGGGGTCGTCGCCGCTCTCGTCTCCGTCGTCTCCCCGCCCGCGGCCGTCGTCCCGGCCTGGCTCGGCGGAGTCGCGACGAGCTGGATCGCCCTCGTCGCCCACCGTGCTGCGGCCCTGCCCGGCTCGTCGGTCCCGTGGCCGTCGGGGCGTGGCGGCGCCCTCCTCCTCGCCGCCCTGACGCTGCTCCTCGTCGCCCTGACCCTCCGGGTCCGTCCGCACTCCTCGGGGCCGCCCGATGCGCCCCGGTCGACGGGTCCCGGCCGTCGTGACCACGACCGTGGTTCCTCCTCGGCGGCGACGGTGCTCGTCGTCGCAGCGGTCGTCGTCGCACTGGCCGCCGGGTGGCTGGCGGCACCGTCGATCCTCGGCCGGTCCCGTGGCGGCGCGAGCACCGACTGGGCTGTGGCGATGTGCGACGTCGGGCAGGGTGACATGCTCGCGGTGCGCAGCGGCGAGCACTCCGCGGTGCTCGTCGACGTCGGCCCCGACCCGGACCTCGCCGACCGCTGCCTGACCCGGCTCGGGGTCCGCCACGTCGACCTGCTCGTCCTGACCCACTTCCACGCGGACCACGTGCTGGGGCTGCCCGGTGTCCTCTCCCGCGGCCGAGGAGTCACCGCAGCGATCGTCAGCCGCCTGCCCGAGCCAGCCGAGAACGCGCGCAGCGTCACCGGGTGGCTCGGCGCCGCGGGGACCCCGGAGTCCCTGGCAACGGTCGGCGCCACCGGCGAGGTCGGGTCGGGGGAGTGGCGGGTGGCCTGGCACGTCCTGCAGGCGGACGGCGAACCGGGCGCTCCGGCCCCAGCCGCCGGCGCCCCGAGCAGGATCTCCCGGGGCAGCGGCACCGAGGACGCCGACGTCAACGACTCCAGCGTCGCGACCGAGCTCGTCGTCACCGGACCAGGTGGCGCTTTCCGGATCGTCGGACTCGGCGACCTCGAGTCCGACGGCCAACGCGCCCTGCTGCGGTCGCTGCAGTCCGGCGCTGCGCCCACAGGCGGCCCGGCGGACATCGTGAAGGTCGCCCACCACGGTTCCGCGACGCAGGAACCCGAGCTGTACCAGTGGCTCGGCGCACCCACCGCCCTCATCGGGGTCGGTCTCGACAACGACTACGGCCACCCGTCGCCGCGCACCCTGACGATGCTCGGCACGGCCCGGGTCCTGCGGACCGACGCGGAAGGGACGATCCTCCTGTCGGCCCGCGACCCCGGCGGCTGACCGGTGTCAGGCGGTGCGTCTCCACGTGTCGTCCGGAGGTACCTGCGTCCAGATCGGCGGGGTGAGGTCGATCGGGGTCAACCCGGTGCGGCTCGGGCCGATGCCGCGGGCGTCCGCGTCGTCGTCGAGGGCGAGGCGAAGCTGTTGTCCGATCCGTTGTGCGGCGGCGTGCGTCTGGTGGTGCAGGTTCCGCATCGGGCGCCGTTCGGGGTCGATCCAGGACGGTGGCCGCACCCAGGGGATCCCGTCGTGGACCTCGACCAGCCACAGTCCGGCGTGCACTGCTTGGTGGTGTGCAGGGCACAGGCGAGGCTGTCGCGTGAATCTGCGTCGCTGAGGTGTGGGCGGAGCCGTGGTGGTGAGACTCGTTGCCGCGCGGGGTGTCCCGCCATTGTCAGGCGGGTGCGGTGGCTGCGTTG
>JACRAB010000039.1 GCA_016213575.1 Actinomycetota bacterium | reverse complement strand
GCTACGACCCGGAGGTCAGCAGCTCGCCTTGTAGATGTACTTCGCGACGTCCGGCTGCGCCATGTTGTCCTTCGTCACGACGAGCGACTCGGTCTGGATGTTCGCGGTGACCGAACCGCCGGACAGCGCCGCGATGGCCTGCTCGACGCCCTGGACGCCGATGTCGTACGGCTTCTGCGCGACGAGGGCCTGCACGTCGCCGGCCTCGAGCTGCTTGATCTGGTCGGGGCCCGCGTCGAAGCCGACGACCTTGACCTTGCCGGACTGGCCGGCCTGCTTCACACCGGTCGCGACACCCTGCGCGGTGAACAGGTTCGTCGCGAACACACCCGCGAGGTCGGGGTCCTTGGCGAGCGCAGCGGACATGATCTGCGCGGCCTTGGCGGCCTCGTTGTTCGAGTACTGCGTGTCCGAGACCAGCGTGTAGCCGAGCTCGGCCGCCTTCTCCTTGAAGCCGTCGACGCGCGCGTCGACCGAGGAGACGCCCGGGTTCGTCGAGATGACGAGGACCTTGCCCTTGGCCGGGACGCCGAGCGTCTGGAGCGCCTCGGCGGCCTTCACGCCACCGAGCTTGTTGTCGGTCGCGATCCGGGAGACGCCGATCGACGCGTCGTCGACGACGGTGTCCACGAGGACGACCTTCGAGCCGGCGTCCTGGATCTTCTTGAGCGGGCCGACCGACGCCTTGACGTCGTTCGGCGCCACGAGCAGCGCGTCGGGCTTGGACGCCGCCACCGCGTCGAGCAGCGGGTTCTGCAGGGTCGCGTCGAACTTGTCCGGGCCCTGGGTGGTGAGGGTGGCACCGGCCGCGGCCGCCGCCTCCTTGGCGCCGCACTCCATGGAGACGTAGAAGGGGTCACCCTTCACGCCGACCATGAGGGTGATGTTCTTGCCACCCGTCGCGGCGGAGGACGAGGCACCGGCGGTGCCGGTGTCGCTGGACGTGGTGCCGGCGCTGGAGCCGCCGCCGCAGGCGGACAGGACGAGCGCAGCGACAGCGAACGTCGACGCGCCGATGAGTCGAGTCGTCTTCACTGATGTGCTCCTTAGGGGGTCGGTAGGACGGTGGTGCCTTCGTGCGGTGGTGCGGTGGTGCCGGTGGGGCTGGGTGGTGCCGTTCCGGTGGACGGTGGAGCACCGGACGACGCACCGCCTCGTGGGCGCGGCGCCGTCCGGCCCGGTCAGCGTCTGCTGCGCGACCGACGTCGCAGCTGGTCGGACCAGACCGCGAGGATGAGGACGAACCCGACGACGACGAGCTGCCAGTAGGCCTGCACGCCGACGATGATGAGTCCGTTGTTGAGCACGGCCGGGATCCAGACGCCGATGACGGTGCCGACGATGGTCCCGATCCCGCCGAAGAGGCTGGTGCCGCCGAGGGCGGCGGCCGTGATGGCGTTGAGGTTGTCCGTCGAGTGCCCGGCGACCGAGGTCGTCGAGAAGTAGGCGACCGAGAGGTAGCCGCCCAGGCCCGACATGAGGCCGGCGAACGCGTACACCTTGAGCAGGTGGCGCTCGACCTTGATGCCGGAGCGGCGGGCCGCCTCCTCGTTGGAGCCGATCGCGTAGGTGTGGCGACCGAACACCGACAGGTGGAGCAGCACCCCGCTGCCGAGGGCCACGAACACCGCCACCAGCACCAGGTTGGGCAGCCCGGGGATGAGCTGCCCGGTGGCGACCGGGGCGAGCGCGTAGGTCGCGACGTTCACGCCGTTCTGCATGAGGTACGCGACACCGAGCCCGGCCCCGAGCGTGCCGAGGGTCGCGATGAGCGCCGGCACCTTGAGATACCCGACGACGAACCCGTTGATGAGCCCGACGGTGAGCCCGGCGAACAACGAGCCGGCGAGGGCGACGAGCAGCAGCGTCGCCGTGGTGTTCTCCCCGCTGACGTCGACGCCGGTGCCGTCCCCGACGGTGACGAAGGACAGCGCCTTGACGGCGAAGACCTCGCCGAGGATGACGGCGCTCGGCACCGACAGGTCGACGCCCGCGGTGACGATGACGAACGTCGCCCCCATGGACAGGACCGTGAGGATGGCGACGTTCTGCGCGAGGTTGACGAAGTTGGAGCCGGTGTTGAACTTGCCGGCGCCCATCACCGAGAACCCGATGACGAGGGCGAGCAGGGCGACGAACGTGAAGGTCGCCTGCGTGCCCATGAGCCGCTGCCAGACGGTCGCGGCCTTGTCCACGCTGATGCCGGCGCCCTCGACGAGCGCGTCGGCCTGCTGCTGGACGGCCGCCTTCTCGGCGTCCGTCCGCTGCTCCGCGACCAGCTCGACCGCGGTCTTGGCCTCGTCGCTCATGCCGCTGCCCCCTGCCCGTTCTCGGAGCCCGTCTCGGGCTCGTTGCGGTACGCGCCGGAGATCGACGCGATGAGCCGGTCCACGGTGAGGCCCTCGTCGTCGCGGGAGAACCGCGCGACGCGGGCGCCCAGCCGCATGACCTCGATCCGGTCGGCGACCTCGAGCACCTGGGGCAGGTTGTGCGAGATGAAGACGACCGCGAGGCCGCTGTCCCGCACCCGCTCGATGAGCTCGAGGACCTTCTTGGTCTGGATCACCCCGAGCGCCGCCGTCGGCTCGTCCATGAGGATGACGTTCTTGGCCCACATGGCCGCCCGGGCGATGGCGACGGACTGCTTCTGCCCGCCGGAGAACGACGCGACCGGCACCCGCAGGTCCTGCACCATGCCGACGCCGAGCTGGGCGAAGCTCTCGGCCGTCCGGCGCCGCATCTCCTTGGCGTTGTGCAGCACCTTCCAGCGCCGCAGCTCGCGGCCGAGGAAGACGTTCGCCGCGGCGTCCAGGTCGGGAGCCAGAGCGAGGTCCTGGTAGACCGTCTCGATCCCGAAGCCGTTGGCCTGCACCGGGTTGTGCATGACGACGTCGCGGCCGGCGACCTGGATCCGGCCCGCGTCGGGCTGGATGACGCCGGCCAGGCACTTGACGAGCGTCGACTTGCCCGCGCCGTTGTCGCCGACGAGGGCCGTCACCTCGCCCGGGAAGGCCTCGAAGGACGCCGAGCGCAGCGCACGCACCTGGCCGTACTGCTTCTCGATCCCGTACGCGGCGACGGCGGGGACCCGCCCCGCGGCGGTCCCGGCCGGCGACGCGCCGGCGGACGTCTGGCTCATGCGCCGGCCTCCTGCCATGGCGTGCCGTGCTTCTCCAGCACGTCCACGAGACCCTGCAGCCGCGGGACGGCGACGTCGGCGAGGAAGGCGCGACGCTCGTCGCCCTCGAGGTCGACGGCCTCCTTCCAGATCGCGCGTCCGGCGATGATGCCGCTCGCGCCGGCGTCCAGGGCGGTGATGCACCGCTCGACGAACGCCTCGTAGCCGACGCCGGCGGACAGCAGCGCCCACGGGACGTCACCGAGCGCCTCGGTGACCCGCCGGCAGCCGTCGGCACCGCCGGGCCACTCGAGCTTCAGCAGGTCCGGCTGGAGCGTCGCGAGCCGCTTCGCGGAGAGGATGACCGCCTCGAAGCGCTCCTCGTCGGTCGGGGTGTGACCGGGCGCGAAGCTGACGAGCGGCTCGATGACCGAGGGCACGCCCTCGGCGCGGCAGTCCTCGACGACGGCGCGGACGACGTCCATCGTCTCGGCCGCGAGGTCGGGGCCGCCGTCCACGGCGACCCGGTCCGGCTGCCAGTAGACGAGGAACTTCACGGCGTCGCCGGTGTTCTCCCGCACCCAGGCCGCGGTGCGCAGCGGGTCACGGACGTTGCGGTACTCCTCGCCGTACTTCTCCTTCTCGACGGGCTCGGCGGCGATGAGCAGGCCGACCCCCTCCGGGATCGCGCCGGCGGCGCGCACGGCGGACACGCCGAACTCGGTGTCGGTGAGGACGCCGCTCGAGAGCGGGGCGAGCGCGGAGATGACGTCGACCTTGAACGACTTCAGGTCGTCGTCCTCGGCCGGTTTGCCGGCGCCGGTGAGCATCCGGCGCAGCGTGCCGCGCTGGTCCATGGCGAGGACGGCGAACCGACCGTTGGCGTCGGCGATGGCGTCCAGACCGCTGCGGGACATCACGGAACCTCTCTCTCGGGAACTGGTACTGCGCGACGGGCGGCGTCGGAGCCGTCCGTCGGGTGGGGCACCCGGTCGGGCGCCCCGTCGGTCGTGGCTCCCCCGGCGGTGGCCGGTTCGCCCGTCGTGCGGGTCGGTGCGGGTGGTCCGGGTGGTGCGGTCGGCACGTCGGCGGGGTCGTCGCCGACGGGCCAGGGCGCGCCGTCGAGCGCCGCCGGCTCCGGCATCGCGCCCGCTGCCACGGCCGCGAAGTAGGCGGCGCCGGCGGCGCCCGCCTCGTGGAGCCGGACGACGCGCAGGCCCGCGAGCTGGGCGGCCTTGGCGTGCCGCACCATCGGGTTGGCGAGCCAGCCCCCGGTCGCGACGGTGCCGGTGTGCGGGCCGACGAGCGCGGCCATCCGGTCGGTGACGTCGGCCGAGGCGTCGACGAGGTCGCCGACCGCCGAGCGCCAGACCTCGGCCGGTGTGACGCCGTCCGTCAGGCGCAGGACCACGGCCTCGCCCTCGAGGGTCACGGACGCGAGCCGGCGGCCGGTCAGGGCGAGCGACTCGGTCGCCACGGCGGCGCGGGCCTCGCGGTCGGCCAGCCCGAGGGCGCCGGCGACGCGTTCGAGACCGAAGCCGGTCCGCAGCCCGGCGAGCAGGCACGCGTGGCCGCCGACGACCGTGCGGCCGAGCGTCAGGCCGGCCGCCACGGCGGCCGCGGCGAGGTCCGGCGTCGGCACGAGCCGGGCGAACCGCAGCAGCGCCTCGGCGGTGCCGAGGCTGTCGAACAGCATCCCGTCGCGGGCGGCACCGGCGACCATGCCTGCGGTCTGGTGGTCGTGGCCCCCGACGGACAGGACCGCCCCGAGGACGGCGGCCGGCAGGCCCGCGGCGTCCGCGTGCCCGGCCGGCGCGCCCGCGAGGACGGGCTCGCCGAGCAGGTCCGCCCCGAGCAGGTCGGCGGCCGCCGTCCACGAGCGGCCGGTGACGACGTCGAGCAGCCCCGTGCGGCTCGCGAGCGAGACCTCGCTGCCGGGGGTGCCGCCGAGCGCGACCGCGGCCCACTCGGGGACGGAGTAGAACCGGACGGCGGAGCGCACCGCGGGGTGCTCGCGCTGCATCCGGACGAGCTTCGGCAGCGACGGCTGCGCGTCGAGCGGCATCCCGACCGCGCGGTGGAAGGCGTCCTCGCCGAGGGCCTCGCGGACCGCGTCGACGTCGGCCCGGCGGTCGAACCAGGCGCGGATAGGGGCCAGCGGGGCGCCGTCGGCGTCCACGGCGACGCCGGCCTCGCCCATCCCGGTCGTGCCGACGCCGACGACCCGGCCGCCGAGGTCGGCCGCCGCCTCGCCGACCCGGCCGACGAGGGTGCGCACGAGGTCGGCGAGCGTCGACGGGTCGAGGTCGGAGCCGTCCTCGAGGCGCAGCCACGGGGTCGGCTCCGCGGCGTCCGCGAGCTCGTTCCCGGCGAGGTCGAGGAGGACCGCCTTGACCCGGGTCGTCCCGACGTCGACGCCGACGAGCAGGTCGCGGCCGGTCACGAGGTCACCTGCGCGGCGGCACGGTCGGGCCTGGTGCTGCCGCCGAAGGGCCGCAGCGGCGTCGGCTCGACGGCCTGGAAGCGGGCGTGCGCGTCGGGTGCGCCGGCGTCCACGTACTCGGGGGCCAGGACGACGCGGCGGCTGGGACCGGCCGCGCCGTCCAGGCGCTCGAGGAGCAGGGTCGTCGCTGCGGCGCCGAGGCGCTCGGCCCCGGAGACGACGACGAGCGGCGGCCGGACGAGCAGGTCCGCGTCGTGGATCTCGTCGAAGACGGCGATGTCGACGTCCCGTCCGAGCCGCTGCGCGACCCGCAGCGCCGAGCGCGCGGCGGAGTGCTGCGCCGACATCACCGCGGTCGCCGGGTCGGGCCCGGACAGCAGCGCCTCGAGGGCCGCCTCCGGGTCCTCGGCGAGCGCGTAGTCGAGGAGCACGAGGTCGGGGTCGACGGTCAGACCGGCGTCGGCGAACGCCGCGAGGTAGCCGGCGTGCCGCTCCTCGACGGTCCACACGCGGCGGTCCCAGCCGAGCATGGCGATGCGGCGGTGGCCGGCGGCGATGAGCCGGGCGACGGCCGTGCGGGCGCCCTCGCGGTTGTCGACGGTCACGGTGTCGACCTCGACGCCCTCGAGCGGGCGGTCGACCGCGACGACGACGAGGCCGTGCTCGATCTCGGGCTGGAGGTAGGTGGCGTCACCGGGGGCGGGGACGAGCAGGAGCGCGTCGACCCGGCGCTCGACGAGCGTGCGCACGAGGCGGCGCTGCCGGTCGGGGTCGTCCCCGTGGCTCGCGGTGACGAGCTGCAGGTCGCGCGGCGCGAGGATGCCCTCGACGGTGCCGGTGATCGCGGCCATGAAGTGGTCGGAGACGCTCGAGACGACGAGGCCGACGGCGGCGCTCTGCCGCCCCGAGGCGAGCGAGCGGGCCAGGTGGTTCGGCCGGAACCCGAGCTCCCGGGAGGCCTCGAGCACCCGCCGCGCGGTCTCCGCG
>JACRAB010000222.1 GCA_016213575.1 Actinomycetota bacterium | reverse complement strand
GCGCGACCTGGCAGGGCAGCCCCGTCGGCTCGTTCGGGCGCTTCGGGATGTTCAGCCTCTACCCGACGAAGAACATGACGGCCGGCGAGGGCGGCATGGTCTCGGCCGCCGACGAGGACCTGGCCCGCGCGGTGCGGCTGCTGCGCAACCAGGGCATGGAGCGCCGCTACGAGAACGAGGTCGTCGGCTTCAACTGCCGCATGACCGACCTCCAGGCCGCGATCGGCCGCGTCCAGCTCGGCCGGCTCCCGGAGTGGACGGAGCGCCGCCAGAAGAACGCCGCGTTCCTCGACGACAACCTGCACGGTGTCGTCACCCCGACCGTCGTCGACGGTGCGACGCACGTCTACCACCAGTACACCGTCCGGGTCCCGGGCGACCGCGACGCGTTCGTCGCGGCCCTCGCCGAGCACGGTGTCGGCAGCGGCGTCTACTACCCGGTGCCGGTGCACCGGCTCGCCTCGTTCGGGCTCGACCTCGACCTGCCCGCCACCGAGAAGGCCGCGCGCGAGGTGGTCTCGCTGCCGGTCCATCCCGGGCTCACCGAGGCCGAGCTCGAGCAGGTCGTCTCCGCCGTGAACGCCGTCGCCGGGGCGGGTGCCTGATGGCCGCGCTGCGCGCCGGGCTCGTCGGCCTGGGGATGATGGGGCGTCACCACGCCCGTGTGCTCCGCTCGCTGGACGGCGTCGAGCTCGTCGCCGTCGCGGACCCGGGCGGCGACCCGCACCAGGCCGCGACGGGCGTCCCGCTCCACGACGGCGTCCAGGGGATCATCGACGCCGGGGTGGACTACTGCGTCGTCGCCGTGCCGACGGCCTTCCACGAGGAGACCGCGCTCGTCCTCGCCGAGGCCGGTGTGCACGTCCTCGTCGAGAAGCCGCTCGCCCCGGACGTGGCGTCCGGCCTGCGGATCGTCGAGGCCTTCGAGAGCCGCGGGCTCGTCGGCGCGGTCGGCCACATCGAGCGGTTCAACCCGGCGCTGCAGAGCCTGCGGCGCCGCCTCGAGGCCGGCGAGCTCGGCGACGTCTACCAGGTCGTCACCCGCCGCCAGGGCCCGTTCCCGGCCCGGATCTCCGACGTCGGCGTCGTCAAGGACCTCGCGACGCACGACATCGACCTCACCGCCTGGGTGACCCGCTCCCGGTTCACCTCGGTCGCGGCCCGGACGCTGCACAAGAGCGGGCGCGCCCACGAGGACCTCGTCGCCGTCGTCGGCCAGCTCGAGAACGGCGCGGTGACGAGCCACCTCGTGAACTGGCTGTCCCCGCTCAAGGAGCGCGTCACGGTCGTCACCGGGGAGCGCGGCGCGTTCGTCGCGGACACCCTCACGGCCGACCTGACCTTCCACGCCAACGGCGTCATCCCGACCCAGTGGGACGACCTCGCGACGTTCCGCGGGGTCGCCGAGGGCGACATGGTCCGCTACGCGATCCCCAAGCCCGAGCCGCTGCGGACCGAGCACGAGGCCTTCCGGGACGCCGTCCTGGGCCTCGGTGCGGACGTCGTCACGCTGCGCCAGGGCCTCACGACCGTGGCCGTCGCCGAGGCCTGCCTCGAGTCGGCGCTCACCGGCCGGCCGTCCGCGCTCGGGGCGGACGGCCCGCTGCTCGCAGGGCCGGTCCCCGGCCCGGCGGTGGCACCGGCGCTCGCCGTCTGACCGCACCCGGACGACGTCGCCGCTGCCGCGACCGGCCCCGCTACCGACCCAGCAGGAGGTCGTCGTAGCGGGGCTGCGTCGTCCGGGCGTCGTACCGGTCGCGGACCCAGGTGGCGGCCGCGGCCCCCGCCGCGCGCCAGGTCGCGACGTCCGCGGTGAGGGCGAGCACGCGGGCCGCGGCCGCGGCCGGCTCCGGCGTGACCCAGTCCCCCGGGAAGAGGTCCCTCGGTCCACCGACGGCGGAGAACAGCGGCCAGTCCCGGACGACGGGCACGGCACCGGACGCGGCCCCCTCGACGAGGCCGAGGTGGAACGACTCGCGCACGCTCGAGGAGACGACGACGCCGACCCGGCGGAGCAGGTCCGGCACGTCGGGGGTGAACGGCACCCGTTCCACCGCACCCGCGACGTCCGGTGCGGCGAGCCGCTCCTCGAGCCGGCGCCGGTAGCCGGCCGCACCGGCAGGACCGGCCGGGTCGAGGTCGTCCCCGACGAGGAGCAGCCGGTAGCGCCGGTCCTGCGCGCGGAGCACGGCGAGCGTCTCGACCGCCCACAGCGGGTCCTTCGCGACGACGCCGTACCCGACGACCCCGAGCGTGAACCGGGCGTCGTCCGGCTTCGGCCGCTCGAAGCGGTGCAGGTCCGCGAGGTTGGCCAGGACGTGGCGGCGCGGGGCGGCGGCGTCCGGCACCAGGTGGTTGAGCAGCCGGCCCAGGTGCGGGCCGACGACGACGAGGTCGTCGACTCGGTCGTACCCGACGAGGTGCGGGAACACGGTGAACGCCTCGAAGCTGTGCAGGCGGACGACGACCCGGGCCCGGCCGGGATCCAGGGCGGTCAGCAGGACGGCCCCGCGCTGCAGCCAGTCGAGGAAGACGGTGTCGGCACCGTCCACCGCCTCGGCGAGCGGGCGCGCCCAGGGCAGCGACCGGGCGTCGTCGGGGCCGGTCAGCCGCAGCCGTAGCTGCTGCAGCGGTGACAGCGGCAGGCCCGGCAGGTCGGCGAGGTCGAGCCTGTGCACCTCGACGTCGGAGCGGCCCGAGTAGTGCGCCGCGACCGGCTCGAGGAACTTCCAGTTCTTGAGCGTCACGAGCAGCAGCCGGTGCGGCCGGTCCGTCGGGCCGGCGGCGGGGGGCTGCAGGCGCGGCGGCTGCGGCCGGGTCGCCCGCACCCATGCGGCGCTGTCAAGCAACGGTTGCATGAAGGCATTCGACGAGTTGACGAGGGGCGAGGTCGTCCCGTCGAAGTGCAGGGTCCGGTGGAAGGCGAGCGCGGCGGCCCCGGCGAGGGGTCCGGCGGCCGCGGCCGGCCCGGACCGGGCCAGCGCGGCGTCGGCCTCCGCGGCGCACGCGGCGACCGCCGCGGTGACGTCGCCCGGGTCGGGCGGCAGCAGGC
>JACRAB010000011.1 GCA_016213575.1 Actinomycetota bacterium | reverse complement strand
GGGGTCCGGGGGGGGGGGGGGCGTCGGGGCCGCGGACGTCGTCGCGGTGCCGGTCTCCGTCTCCGTCGGCGTCGCAGTGGCGTCGAGCGAGGGCGAGACGGGCGGGGCGCCGGTGACGACGAAGGAGAGGGTGCCGGAGACCGGGTGCCCGTCCTTGCTGACGACCCGGAACGCCACCGAGTAGGTGCCGGGCAGCTTCGACGGCACGGTGAAGGTCACGGTGCCGGCCGTGACCCGCGGCGCGACCGGGAGCGCGGCGTCGCCCGGGCCGGTGAGCCGCACCCGGACGAACTCCCGGTCGAGCGGGTCGCTGAAGGTGAGCGTCACGGTGTCCGGCGTGGCCTTCAGCCGTGCGCCGTCCTCCGGGTCGGTGCCCGTGAGCCGCGCGTGCGCGGAGCCGGCCGTCGCCGTCGCGCAGACGGCGAGCAGCGCGAGCGCGACGGCCGTCGCCGTGCGCAGCGACAGCCGGACGGTCGTGCGGACGGCGCGTGCAGAGGTCCCCGGGGTCACCGCACCAGCCTAGGCAGCCGCCCCGGGGCCCGGGGAGCCAGGGCGGGCCGGTCACCCGCCCGGTCGCACCCGCTCCGCCCACGGGTGGCCCGGGTGCGCGCGGTCGAGGGCCGCGGCGAGCCAGGCCCGCCGGTCGCCGTCCAGTCGCGGCAGGACAGCGGCGAGGTCGGCCTCGTCCTTGGCCCGGGCCGCCTTGGCCTTGAAGAGCAGGACGATCTCGGGGGCGACGTACGGCACGCCGTCCGGCGTCCGGTCGAGGACCTCGGCGTACGGCCGGCGCAGCGTGGTGTCCCGGCGGCAGATCCACGTGCCGCCCTCGTGCGGCTCGCGGAAGACGTCGAGCACGTAGGCCTGCGCACCGGCGTCCCAGCCCCACGTCTGGTGCAGCAGCGCCATCGCCCGCCCGTCGGCCTCGGGCCACGTCCGGCCGTCCCCGACGACGTCGAACGACAGGTCCGGCAGCGCCGCCCTGACCGGCCCGAACGACCCCGCCGGGACGACGATCTCGAGGTCCTCGTGGTCGCGCGTCGCGTCGCCCGGCCCGCGCGCCCCGAGGACCAGGTCGACCGCCCACCCGCCCGCGACCCCCCACGGCACGTCCACGGCCCGCAGCCGCTCCGCGACCTGCCAGGGCGTCCACGCGGCCCACGGGATGTCGGCCTCGGTCACCACCCGCCCGCCCGGCGGGACCTCCTCGTCGCTCACCTGCCGATCCTCCCGCTCAGCCCGTCGAGATCGCGGCCGATCTACCCGTTGGGCGGTCGGGAGCGCCCCACGCGTCCACAGCCCGAGATCGACGACATGCCGAGAAGCGGCGAGGGGCCGGTGCGTCGACGACGCACCGGCCCCTCCGCGTTGCTCCGACCTGTCAGCGGGCGATCGGGCTCGGTGGACGCCGCCCCCGGACGCCCGACGCCAACTTGGCGACGTGGCCGGAACCGTAGACGACGACGTTGCCGTCGCTCTGGAGCGTGACGGCGGACTTGTCGTCGTCCGTCGGTCCGCAGCACGTTCGGGCACTCGGCTCGTCGTCCTGCACGATCAGGGGCCCAGGTCCCGGAGCGTGGCGACCTCGACGGTTCCCCCGCCGGACGCCACCGCGGCGAGGCCGCGCGAGCCGGGCGGCGGGAAGACGAGCGCGGTGACGGACGTCGCGCCGCCGGCGGCGAAGACCTCCACGGACGAGGTGTCGACGACGACGTCCACGGTCGTCGTCAGGAGGCCGTCGGGGCCGGGGCGGACGCCGGGCAGCGGGGCGGTGATCCGGGCCGGGAAGGCGGGGTAGACGGCGGCCGTGCCGGAGCGGGTGCGGTCGACGACGAGGTGCGGGGCGCCGTCCGCGGGGTGCTCGACGAGCACCCGGGTGCGCTCGGTGCCGGCCTGCGGGACGAGGACGTCGACCCCGGCGGTGCCGCCGGGCGGGATGCTGACCTCGATCCGTACGAGCGCGGCGTCCGGCAGCGCGGCAGACGACGAGACGTCCCGCCCGGTCGGCAGCACCGGGCGCTGCACGAGCCGCGGCCGGCCCTCGACCTCCTGCAGCGCAAGGGATCTCGCGAGCGTCGCGGCACCGCGCCAGGGCGACGTCGGGGTCCGGTCGGCGTAGAGCCAGTTGCTCATCCAGCCGACCCAGAGCGGCGGGTCGCCGTCGGGCAGGCCGCTGAACGTCGAGGCGGCGTACAGGTCGGGGCCGTGGTCGGCCCACGAGAACGGACCGAAGGCGTTGCCGGGCAACGGGTCCGGCGCGAAGGCCCGGCCGTCGAAGCGGCCGACCGCGTACGCCTGGCCGGAGCCGCCCGCCGGGCCGCCGGGGTTCACCGACAGCAGCAGCACCCACTCCGAGCGCCCGGGCTCGTCGACGACGGGCAGCCGGACGAGGTCCGGCATCTCCCAGAAGAACGGCTCCCCGGGCGTCACGCCGGACGGCACGTCGTAGGGCCCGACCGTGCCGGTGCGCTCCCAGTCGAGCAGGTCCCCGGACCGCCACACCTCGACGACGCGATCGGCCGCACGGACGAGGACCATGACCCAGGCGTCGTCCCGGCCTGGCTCGCCGGACCCGCTGTGCCGGAACACCTTCGGGTCCCGCCACTGGGTCGAGCCGATGTCGAGCACGGGGTTCTTCGGGTGCCGCTCCCAGGTCGTGCCACCGTCCACGGACGTCGCGAGCGCCTGGGACTGCACCTGCGTCGCAGGGTCCACCGACGTGTAGACCGCGACGAGCCGGTCGCCGTCCCGCACGGCGCAGCCGGAGAACACGTGCTCCGTCGGCGTCGCCGCGATCGCCACCGGCTCCTCGGTCCAGCGCACGAGGTCGGGGCTCGTCGCGTGCCCCCAGGACATCGGGCCCCAGACGACGCCGTCCGGGTGGTGCTGGAAGAACAGGTGGTAGCGCCCGCCGTCGAGGATCAGCCCGTTCGGGTCGTTCATCCAGGCCCGGGCCGGCGTCGCGTGGATCCGCGGCCGCCACCACGGCGTCGGCCGCTGCGGGTCGTGCTGCCGGTCGTGCTGCGCGTCGTCCTCCCCCGAGGGACCCGCCGTCACAGCCGCCGGTCTGCGAGCACGGGGAAGCGCTCGCGCCACGCGGCGACGTCGGCGACGTCGATGTCGACGACGAGGACCTCCTCCCCAGTCCCGGCCTGCGCGAGCACCTCGCCGGTCGCCGTGACGACCTGGCTGTGGCCGCCCATCGGGTAGCCGCCGTGCTCGCCGCCGGTGTTGCACTGGACGACGACGAACTGGTTCTCGATGGCCCGGGCCCGGCCGAGCAGCGTCCACGCCTCGACCCTCGGCAGCGGCCAGGCGGCGGGCACGAGCACGACCTGCGCGCCCGCGTCGAGCAGCCGCCGGAACATCTCGGGGAACCGCAGGTCGTAGCAGGTCGCGAGCCCGACGACCGTGCCGTCGGCGAGCGGGAACGTGACGATGTCCTCGCCTGCCTCGAGCAGGGTCGGCTCGCCCTCACCGAAGCCGAAGCGGTGGATCTTGCGGTAGGTGGCGACGACGTCGCCGTCCGGGCCGACGACGACCGAGGTGTTCCACAGGCCGCGCCCGGTCTCGCCGCGGGCGTCGGGCGCCGCGTCGTCCGGCACGGTCTCGACGATGCTGCCGGCGTGCACCACGGCCCCGATCTCCTTGGCCGCCGCGGCCACCGCGGCCACCGTCGGACCGTCGACGGTCTCCTTGGCGGCGGGCCACTTCCGGTAGGAGAACCCGGTCGGGGCCCACAGCTCGGGCAGCAGGACGAGATCGGCACCCCGCTGGGCGCGGACGAGGTCGGCGACCCGGGCGACCCGGTCGGCGACGGGCTCGTCGTCGCCGTAGGCGACCTGGACGACGTGGACGCGCATCCGGTCAGGGTAGGCGACGCCGCCCCTTGGCCGCATAGAGCCTCGCGTCCGCCGTCGCCAGCAGGATCCGCGGCTCCCACGGGCCGATCGCGCTCGCGATGCCGTACGACACCGTCGGCCCGCCGCCCGAGGCGAGGGTCGAGAGGATGTCCTCGACGAGCCGCTCCATCTGGCCCGGGGACCAGTCCGGGACGACGACGCAGAACTCGTCGCCGCCGAGCCGGCCGACGAGGGCACCCGGGGCGCCCGACGCGTGCGCCGAGAGGACGTCGGCCAGCCGCATGAGCGCCTGGTCGCCGACCGCGTGGCCCTCGGTGTCGTTGATCTGCTTGAGCAGGTCGACGTCGAGCAGCGCGATGGACACCGGCCGGGCAGCGGCCGCGAGCTCGCCGAGCGCGTCGTCGAGCGCACGCCGGTTGCCGACGTGGGTCAGCGGGTCCTCGAAGGCGAGCCGGGCCGCCCGGTCGAGGTTCTCGGCCTGGACGACGACCGTCCCCATGAGGGTGGCCACCGCGGTGAGCAGCTCGATGTCCCCGACCCCGAACGCCGGCTCGCCGACCTCCGTCGTCAGCCAGAGCTGGCCCCAGACCCGGCCCTCGAGGTAGATCGGGACGGCTGCCGAGGAGTACTTGTGGAGCGAGCGCAGCAGCGCGATCGCGGCCGGGTCGGCGTGCGGGTCGTCGACGGTGTGGATGTAGGGCAGCCGGCCGAGCATCGTGTGCCGGATCTGGGCGTACTCGGCGAGCGCGTACGTCTCGGACTCGGGGAAGACCTGCTCCCCGGGGCCGAGGACGCCGACGTTGACGAGGGTGCGGATCTGGGAGTTCTCCCGCTCCCAGCGCTCCAGGGACGCGGACGCCGCACCGACGATCCGGCGCACCTCCTCGAGCGCGACCCGCAGGAGCTCGCGGATGTCCCGGGAGCCGGCGAGGACCCGGGTGATGCCGACGAGCGACCGGAGCCGCTCCTCCATGCCGCGGCGGCCGAGCCGGCGGCGGTCGAGGTCGTCGAGCAGGTCGACGAGCGGGACGAGGTCCGGCGGGTCGAGCGACAGCGCCGTGAGCAGCGGGACGACGGTGTCACCGCCGCCGCCGCACTCGTGCTCGGCCGCGGCGTAGCGCGCGGCCACGACCCGGAGCCCGGCCGCGAGCGCGCCGGGCGACAGGTCCGGGTCGATGTGCAGCGCCTGCGCGACCGCCTCGACGGCGTGCAGCAGCACGTGCAGCTCGGTGTCGTCCCGGACGGCGTCGTGCGCGTCGGCGCCGCACCGGTGACCCGGCCGCGGCCCGCCCTGCTCGCCCGGCCCCACGGCCGGCAGCCGGACCCCGGCGAGCCGGCACAGGACGGGGGCCGCCGCGAAGGCGGGCGGGAGCACGCCGTCGACGCTGATCCGGTGCAGGTCGTGCAGGAGCGCGAGCCGGCCGATGGTGCGGACGGCGCCCTCGGACAGCCCGGCGACCCGGCCGAGCTGGGTCGCGACGGCGTGGACGGCGGCCCGCGCCCGGTCGTCCGGACCGGCGAGGAGCCGGGTGGCGGCGAGCACGCCCGCGTCGAGCGCCGGGTCCCAGCCGTCGTCGTCGTGACCGGGCCGCTGCCCGGACTGCGGCGGTCCGGCGGCGGCGACCCCGGCGGCGACGGTCTCCGGCGACGGCCCGGGGCGGGCGAAGAGGTAGCCCTGCACGTGCGCGCAGCCGAGCCGGAGCAGGACGTCGGCCTGGTCGACCGTCTCCACGCCCTCGGCGATGACCGACAGGCCCAGGGTGTCCGCGAGGTCGACGACGACCCGGACGATCGCCCGGTCGGTGCCCGGGCGGACGACGCCCGCGACGAAGCTGCGGTCGAGCTTGAGCACCTGGACGGGCAGCCGGCGCAGGTTGTCGAGCGTCGCGAAGCCGATGCCGAAGTCGTCGAGCGCGATCCGCACGCCGAGCGCAGCGAGCTGCTCGAGCAGGGGGCGGACCCGGCCGGACGTCGCGACCGACTCGGTGATCTCCAGGACCAGCGCGGAGCCGGGCAGGTCGTTGTCGGCGAGCACCGCCCGGACGACGTCGAGGAACCCCGGTTCCTCGAGCTGGGGCGAGGCGACGTTGACGCTCACGGTGGCCGTCGCGACCGGCGAGGTGCCGGCCCGCCACCGGGCGGCGGCCGCGGCGGCCTTGCGCAGAACGGCGAGGCCCAGGGGGACGACGAGGCCGGTGCCCTCGGCCTCCGGGATGAACCGCGCGGGCTGGACGAGACGGCCGTCGGGCAGCCGGATCCGGGCCAGCGCCTCGAAGCCGACGACGTGCCGGGAGGGCAGGACGACCACGGGTTGGTAGTGCACCTCGAGGAGGTCGCGCTCGAGCGCGGCGCGGATCGCCCGGGCGCCGATCGGCCCGTCGTCCGGCAGGTCCGCCAGCGGGTCGGACGGCGGACCCGCGGCACGCGCGGGCGCCGCGGGCAGCCGCGGCTGCCCCTGCGCTCCGACCGTCATGCCGCTCCCTCGCCGTCACCGCCGTCGGCCTGTCCTGTCGGCACCGACGGAGCCGTCCTGACCGGTCACGTTCGCGGCATTCTCACGCATGTCGCCCGCCGGTCGCGAAGGGGAGCGTGATCAACTCTCTTGATTGGCGCATACAAGTAGTTGGGTGCTACAACTAACTGGTGTCAACCGAGCAGCACGCCGACGCGGTCAGCGCCCTCGCGCACGAGATGGTCCGGCACGTCCGGTTGCTCCACGTCGTGAAGACCGGCCTCTCCGCGGCCACCCCGAACGGCCTCGAGGGCGCCGAGATCGCCCTGCTCATGCAGCTCGTGAAGTGCGGGCCGCGCCGGCAGGGCGAGCTCGCCGAGCTCGCGATGCTCGACCCGTCCACCGTGAGCCGCTACGTCGGTCAGCTCGCCCGGCGCGGGCTCGTCGAGCGCCGGCCGGACCCGGCCGACGGGCGCGCCGTCCAGCTCGTCGCCACCGAGCGGGGCCACGACACGGCGCACGCGATGATCGACCGCCGCAACGCCGCGCTGCGCCAGGTCCTCGCCGGCTGGAGCGAGGCCGACCTGCGCACGTTCACCGCGATGTTCACCCGGCTCAACGACGACGTCGACGCCGGCCGGTCCGCCTTCGCGCCGGACGGCGCACCCGCCGCCACCCCCTCCCACGACGCGCACGCCTCCGACACCGGACCGACCGGTGTCAGCCTCAAGGAGAACTGAATGTCCACCGCAGAAACGGCTCGGTCAGGAGTGACGGCAGCGGCTCCGCCCGCGGCCGGGATCACGCAGCTGACGCACCGCCAGATCATGGTGATCCTCGCCGGACTGATGTCCGGCATGTTCCTCGCGGCGCTCGACCAGACCATCGTGTCGACGGCCATCCGGACGATCGCCGACGACCTCAACGGCCTGAGCCTGCAGGCCTGGGCGACGACCGCGTACCTCATCACGTCGACCATCGCGACGCCGCTGTACGGCAAGCTCTCCGACATCTACGGCCGGCGGCCGTTCTTCCTCGCGGCGATCGGCATCTTCATCGCCGGCTCGCTGCTCTCCGGCTTCGCCCAGTCGATGTACCAGCTCGCGATCTTCCGGGCGTTCCAGGGCATCGGCGCCGGCGGCCTCTTCTCGCTGGCGCTGGCGATCATCGGCGACATGGTCCCGCCGCGCGAGCGCGCCAAGTACCAGGGCTACTTCCTCGCGGTGTTCGGCACCTCGAGCGTCCTCGGCCCGGTCGTCGGCGGCTTCTTCGCCGGGCAGGCGACGATCTTCGGCATCACCGGCTGGCGCTGGGTCTTCCTCGTCAACGTGCCGGTCGGCATCGTCTCCCTTCTGCTTGTCGCGCGGACGCTGCACCTGCCGCACCAGCGCAGCGACCACCGCATCGACTACCCGGGCGCCGTCGCGCTCATCGTCGGGGTCGTCCCGCTGCTCCTCGTCGCCGAGCAGGGCCGCGAATGGGGCTGGACGTCCGGTCGCTCGATCGCCTCCTACGTCATCGGCGCCATCGGCATCGTCGCGTTCCTCGCGGCAGAGCGGGCCTACGGCAAGGAGGCGCTGCTGCCGCTGCACCTGTTCCGCGGCAAGACCTTCGGGGTCGGCTCGCTGCTCAACTTCATCGTCGGCATGGGGATGTTCGGCGGTCTCGCCGCGCTCCCGCTCTACATGCAGATCGTCAAGGGCAAGTCGCCCACGGAGGCGGGCCTGCTCCTCATCCCGCTCATGATCGGCATCATGGGCGGCTCGGTGATCTCGGGCCAGTTCATCGCCCGCACCGGTCGCTACAAGATCTTCCCGATCATGGGCATGACGCTGCTCGTCATCGGCCTCGGTCTCATGAGCCAGATCGACGCCGACACCTCCATCGCCGTCGTCGACCTGTACGGGCTGATCTTCGGCCTCGGTCTCGGCTTCAACATGCAGACGCTGGTGCTCGCGATCCAGAACGCCGTCCCGCCGCAGGACATGGGCGTGGCGACGTCGTCCGCGACGTTCTTCCGGCAGATGGGCGGCACGCTCGGGACCGCGGTCTTCCTCTCCGTGCTCTTCAACTCGGTGCCGGACCGGATCACCACGGCCTTCCGGGAGATCGCCCCGACGGCCGACTTCCAGGCCGCGCTCAAGGATCCGGCCGTGCTCGCCGACCCGGCGAACAAGGTCGTCCTCGACCTGCTGAAGAACCCGGCGGCAGCCGCCAGCGGCGCCGGTGCGACGAACGACTCGTCGTTCATCAACGCCATGGACCCGCGCCTGGCCCGGCCGTTCGTCGTCGGGTTCGCCGACTCGATCTCGACGGTCTTCCTGCTCGCGACGATCGTGCTCGCCGTCGCCTTCGTCGTCGTGTGGTTCCTTCCCGAGGAGAAGCTGCGCACGCAGTCCGGCATCCAGGCCCGTCAGTCCCAGGAGGCCGCAGCCGCGGCCGCGATGGGCGACGGGGCCGCCGGGGACTCCCAGGCGGTGGAGAACGCCGAGACCGCCCGCGAGGGCAACGGCAGCACGAACGGAACCGCGAACGGCAGCGTCCGCACCGGCAAGGACGGCGACCCGGGCGTCACGCCCGAGCCCGTCGGCGAGCGCGGCTGACCGCCCGGCACCTGCTCGAGCGCAGCGGCCCGTCCCGTGCACCGCGCACGGGGCGGGCCGCTGCGTCGTCCGTCAGGCGGCGGGCGGCCCGTCCAGCTCCGTGATCCGGGCGAGCGACGGGCGGCGCCGGGTCTGCTCGTCGCGGGCCACCGCCTCGGCGTCCCGCAGCACCCGGAGCGCGTTGCGGCCCGCGAGCGCGCGCAGGTCCTCGTCGCTCCAGCCCCGTCGGGACAGCTCGGCGAACAGGTCCGGGTAGGTCGAGACGTCACCGAGACCGTCCGGCAGGTCACCGACGCCGTCGAAGTCGCCGCCGATCCCGACGTGCGCCACCCCGGCGACCGCCCGGACGTGGTCGATGTGGTCGGCCACCTCGGACAGGGTCGCCCGCGGGACGGGGTGCTCGGCCCGCCACTGCCGCAGGCGCGACTCGACCGCCGTGAGGTCGCCTCCGGTGCGGGCGAGGAGCTTCTTCCGCTCTGCGTCCTCGGCGAGGTAGACGTCCGCGGCGGGCTGGGAGACGAAGCCCGGCACGAACGTCACCATACAGACGCCGCCGTTCGCGGCCAGCCGGCCGAGGACGCCGTCCGGCACGTTCCTCGGGTGGTCGCACAGCGCGCGGACGCTGGAGTGGCTGAAGAGGACCGGCGCCCGGCTCGTCTCGAGCGCGGCGACCATCGTCGTCGGCGCGACGTGCGAGAGGTCGACGAGCATGCCGAGCCGGTTCATCTCCCGGACGACCTCGCGGCCGAACGCCGTGAGCCCGCCGTGCACCGGCTCGTCCGTCGCCGAGTCGGCCCATGCGGTGTTGTGGTTGTGGGTCAGGGTCATGTACCGGGCGCCGAGCGCGTAGAGCATCCGGAGCGCCCCGAGCGAGGAGCCGATCGACTGGCCGCCCTCGACACCCGCGAGCGAGGCGACCCGGCCGAGCGAGCGCAGCCGGTCGACGTCCGCGCTGCCGAGCGCGAGCCCGAGCCGGTCCGGGTAGCGGCGCAGGAGGAGGTGGAACGCGTCGAGCTGCTCGAGGGTCGCGGTGACCGCGGTGTCCCCGGGCAGGTCAGACGGGACGTAGACCGACCAGAACTGGGCACCGACACCGCCCTCGCGCAGCCGCGGGAGGTCGGTGTGGAGACCGCGGACCCGGGCTGCGACGTCCATCCGCGTGAGGTCGTAGCCGACCCGCTCGCGCAGCTGCCAGAGCAGGTCGTTGTGGCCGTCGACGAGCGGCGCCCCCTCGAGCAGGGTGCGCATCGAGTCCGCGAGCGGGTCGGGGACGGCGGCGCGCGGCATCTCGCCCGCGGCGTCGGGCGCACCGGGCGCACCGGCTGCACCGGGCGGAAGGACCGCGCCGGGTCCTTCGGTCTGGCTCATCGTCGTACTCCCGCGAGTCGTCCCGCAGGGGGTGGATCGCCCTGCGGAACGCTCACGGTAGCCCGACCCGGCGTGACCGGGCCGTGACGGCGGAACGTGTCACGCGCCGGCCCGCAACTGTCATGCGCATGCGGAGGTCCTCGACGCGGGACGACGAACGGCAGGCCGCCCGGGAGGAGCGGCCTGCCGTCCGGTGGTTCAGGAGGACGTCAGGGGCTGGTCAGCGCGCACCCTCGGCGGCGAGCAGGTGGCTGTCGTCGCGGACGGTGGCGCCGCGGCCGACGAGGGCCGGGACGAGCTCGCGGCCGTGGTGGCCGCAGAAGACGAGCTCGAGACCGCTGCCGAGGCGGGCACGGACGTAGGCCTGCGCGGAGCAGTCCTTCGCGTCGCACCGGTCGAAGACGGTCAGCGGGTCGAGCTCGCGGGCGGTGCTCGAGGACTCCGTCGGGTCGTCGACGAGGGTCGTGTCGAGCTGGGTGTCGGGGCTCGGAACGGTGTTCACATCCTTCTCAACGGCCGGCGGGGCGAGATTGGTCCCCGATCCGGGAGGCGACCCGGGTCACAGTGCGGCGGCCGGTGGCTCACGGGGTCGTCAGGGCGTACGACCAGCGGTAGGTGCCGGGTCGCAGCAGGTACGCCGGGAGGGTGTCCGGGCCGCAGGACGCCGTCCCGATGCCCCGGTGGGCGGCGTCGAGGTGGACGACCGTCTCCGCGCACGGCACGAGGTCGCTGTGGTGGGTCGCGGCCGCGAGGTCGTGCGCGCGGTGGTGGGTCACGCTCACCTGGCGCGGTGTGTCGAGGTGGACGGCGAGCGCCCGGGTGCCGGCGTAGCCCGCCCCGCCGCCGGGGCCGCCGTCGGAGAGCGTGAACCAGCGCACCCCGTTGCGGCCGCCGCTCTCCTGCGGGCGGACGTACGGCGTGAACCAGCCGTCGACGTCCATCCCGAAGCCGCCGATCTCCCCGGCGGCACGGCGGTCGGGGTAGGTCTCCCAGGGGCCGGCACCGAACCAGTCGACCCAGGCCAGGCCGGGCACCGTCTCGAGGACCGTGCCGACCCGCGGCAGGTCGTCGAGCACGGCGGGCACCTCGGCGGTCTCGGTGACGAGCAGGCCGCCCGCGGTGCCGGGCAGCGGCGCGATCTCCTGCGTGTGCCGGACGACGGCCCCGGACGCCGTGACGACGTCCGCGACGACCCGGACCGCACCGGCGTCGAGCCGGTCGACCGCGACGACGTGGCGGGAGAGCCGGTCCAGCCCCTGCTCCTGCCAGCGCGCCGCGAAACCGCCGATCCGGTCGTTGTCCGTCGGGGCGCGCCACAGCGCGAGCCGGGGCGCGGACGCGAGCAGGGGGTGGACGAGGAGGGCGTCGTCGTCGAGCACGACGCCGGCCGGGCCGGCGGACGGCGCGCCGGCGGGCTGCGAGGCGGCCCCGGCGGTCGCGGCCCGGACGGCGAGCGGGCGGGCCTCGGCGCGGACGAGGACGTGCCCGTGGCAGACCGGGGTCCCGGCCGGGCCCCACGCCTCGTCGACGGCGGTGACGACGCGGAGCACGAGCCACGCCTCGCCGTCGCCGCCGGGGCCGGACGGCAGGTCGGCGAGCAGGTCGGGCGGCACGGCGACGGTCGCGCTCGCCCCGGGAGCGAGCGCGGGCAGCGGCGCCGGCGCGGTGCGGGCGACCGCCGGGCGGCGCTGGCCGCCGTCGACGAAGAGCGCCCACTCGGCCTCGAGCCGGGACAGGTCCCGCCAGTGCTGGGCGTTCGTCAGGACGACCTCGCCCCAGCGCTCGCCCGGGTGCACCCGGACCGGCGCCGCGAGCTGGCGGTGCTCGAACATCGCGGGCTTGGGCGTCCGGTCGGGGAAGACCATGCCGTCGGTGATGAAGTTGCCGTCGTGCGGCGTCTCGCCGAAGTCACCGCCGTAGGCCCAGCGGTACCCCGCGGGCGCGACGCCGGGACGGCGGTGCTGCAACGCCGAGATCCCTTGCACGTCAACGGCTTCGGAGGCGGCGAGCGCCCGGGCACCCTGGACACCGACCGGTGCGCCGCCGGCCGCGGGCTGCAGGATGCCGTGGTCCCACATCTCCCAGACGAACCCGCCCTGCAGGCCCGGGGTCGACTCGATGGCGGCCCAGTACTCGGCGAGCGTGCCGTTGCTGTGGCCCATCGCGTGCGAGTACTCGCACATGATGAGCGGCAGCCGCTGGGTGCCGGACGTCGTGTGGGCGACGATCGCGTCGATCGGCGGGTACATCGGGCACGCGATGTCGGTGGCCGTCTGCTCCCAGCCCCAGTCGAACATGATCGCGCCCTCGTAGTGCAGCGGGCGGCTCGGGTCGGCCGAGCGCACCCAGCCCGCGGCGGCGTCGTGGTTGCTGCCGTAGCCCGCCTCGTTGCCGAGCGACCACAGGATGACGCTCGGGTGGTTGCGGTCCCGGCGCACCATCCGGGAGACCCGGTCGACGAACGCCGCGAGGTAGCGCGGGTCGCCGGCGATGTGGTGGGCGTAGGCGTGGCACTCGATGTCGGCCTCGTCGACGACGAACAGGCCGATCTCGTCGGCGAGGTCGAGGAGCACCGGGTCGTTCGGGTAGTGCGAGGTGCGGACGGCGTTGAAGCCGAACCGCCTGAGCGCGAGCAGGTCCTCGCGTGCGGTCGCGGCGCTGATGACGCGCCCGGTGAGCGGGTCGAAGTCGTGCCGGTTCATGCCGCGCAGGAAGACCCGGACGCCGTTGACGAGCAGGTCCCGGCCGACGACCTCGACGGTGCGGAAACCCACGCGGTACGAAGCGGTCTCGGCGACCGCGCCGGCCGGGTCGTGCAGGGTGACGACGAGGTCGTAGAGCACCGGGACCTCGGCGGACCAGGGGACCACGCCCGGCACCTCGGTCTCCATCCGGAGCCGGCCCATCCCGAGGGGGCGGCGGACGGCGAGGACGGCGTCGGCGACGAACCGCTCGCCCTCGTCCATCGGGGCGCCCGCGGCCTTGGCGTAGACGGTCCGCATCGCGAACGCGGGGTCGATCGGCGAGCGCTCCTCGCGGGGGCCGGAGTCGACCGGGGCCGACGGCGGCACCGACGAGCCGAGCACCGGCACGTCGACGGGCGGCACGGGGACGACCGGCACGCCCGCCCCGCCGACGTCGGTGCGCGCCGCGAGCCGGGCCTGCACCGACCAGCCCGGCGGGACGCCGTCCGACCCGAACGTCCGTGAGCCCGACGGGCCCTCGACGTCGACGTCGACCCGGAGGGTCCCGGTGCGGGTCGCGGCCGGGCCCGGGGCCGGCGCCCCGCCGTCCGTGCCGCCAGATGTGACCGGGGCCAGCCCGGCGGTGACCCGGACGTCCGCGAGGTGCACCGGTGCGGTCGCGTAGAGGAAGACCGGGCGGGTGATGCCGCCGTGCCACCACTGGTCCTGGTCCTCGACGAACGTCGCGTCCGACCACTTGACGACGACGCACCGCAGCACGTGCCGCCCGCCGGGCCGGACGACGTCCGTCACGTCGAACTCGGCGGCGAGGTGGGAGTCCTTGCTGACGCCGACCTCGACGCCGTCGACGCTCACGAGGAGCACCGACTCGGCCGCGCCGACGTGGAGCACGACGCGCCGCCCGGCCCACTCGGCCGGGACGTCGACGTCGCGCTCGTAGACGCCCGTCGGGTTCGCGGTCGGCGGGTGCGGCGGCAGGTCGGGCCACGGCATCTGCACGTTCGTGTACCAGGGCAGGTCGGCGACGCCGTGGACGTCGTCGAACGTCTGCATCGTCCAGCAGCCCGGCACCTCGGCGGTCGTCGCGAGCCCGGCGGGCGCCCCGATGCCGGCGCCGCCCGCCGTCCGCTGCGCGACGGCGGCGAGCGCTGCCTCGGGGGTACCGAAGAGCTCGAACCGCCAGACCCCGTCGAGGCCGAGGCGCGGGACGCCGTCCTCGCCGCGGTGCGCCAGCGTGTGCATCGGCGACCGCCCCACGGCGGTCAGCTCAGGGCAGTCCCAGGGGCGCGTCGTCGTCACGGGGCATGCCTATCACCCTTCGCCCCGGCCTTCGCCCGCGCCTCACTCGCCGAGGCGGCGGACGACGTCGAGCCGGGAGCGGACCGTGAGCCAGCCGAGGGCGACGGCGAGGAGCGGGACGGCGACGACGAGCGCGAGGGTCCGGCCGGGCGGCACGACGAGCTGGAGGTCGGTGAGCTGGTAGTTCCCGGACACGCTGTTGAGGCGCACGAGGACCGCCCCGGCGAGGATCCCCGCCGCACCGCCGACGAGCGCCCCGGGGACCGCGATCGCCCCGGCCTGCCCGGCCCCGATCCGGCGCCGGACCGACGGGTCGGCGCCGACGGCGGCCAGGGTGCCGAGGTCGGGCCGGGCGTCGGCGGCGGCGAGCCCGACGGCGATGAACGTGCCGGCGAGCGCCACGAGGACGGCGAGGGCACCGAAGACGAGGAACACCTCCTCGTCGGCGGACCGCTCCTGGGGCGCCTCGACGGCGTAGCCGAGGTCCGGCCGGATCCGCGCCAGCGCGAGGTCGAGCCGGGCGAGCTGCCGCGGGGTCGGCGCCGCCGCCGGGCGCACGTAGGCCGTCTCGGCGACGAGGTTCACCCGGAGCCGCTCGGCGAGCGCGCGCGGCGCGAGCACGAAGTCCAGCCGCTGCGGGCCGTCGACGACCACTGCGGGTACCGGGGTCGTGACCGGTGCGGTGGTGCCGTCGTACGCCGCCCCGGTCAGCGGGAGCCGGCCGTCGCGGTCGAGGACCTGCCGGTCGAAGACGACGGCGCTGCCGGCGGTGAGCGCAGCACGCACCCGGTCGGCGTCCGGGGCGACGACCGCGGCGGCGGCCGGGTCCACGAAGACCACCCGGTACCCGGTCTGCGAGCAGCCCCGCGTCGGCAGGCACACCTCGGGCAGGAGCACGCTCACGTCCTGGAAGGGCTCGGTGTCCGTCGCCGGGCCGGCGCCGTACCCGAGCGCGACGCCCTGGACACCGAGGCCGTCGCGCAGGGCCGCGGCCACCGTGGCGGCCCGGTCCTGCGGCTCGCTGGGGTCGCCGTTGCCGAACTGGACCCACCCGGTGCCCAACGCGGCCTGCTGACGGTAGGACCGGGCGTCGGCCTCTGCCTGGCTCGCACCGAGGACGAGGACCGCCGACGCGGCCGCGACCGCGGCCACCGTCGCGGCGAGCGCAGGGACGGTACGGCTGCGCTGCCGGGCGGCGTCCCGCAGGGCGAACCGGGCGCTGACCGGCGCCCAGCGAGCGAGCCGGGCGAAGACCGCGACGACCGCGGACGACGCGAGGACGAGACCGATCTCGCCGACCGCGATGCCGACGACGACGACGGCCTGGAGCCCTTCGCCGCCCGCCCACCAGGCGAGCGCCGCCCCGGCCGCGGACAGGCCCACGCCGAGGACGGGCACACGCATCCGGGGCGCGGACTGGGTGCGCCGGCCGGTGATCGCCGCGACCACGTCGAGCCGGGCGACGCGCAGCGCCGGGAGCACCGCGGCGACGACGGCCGTGACCGTCCCGACGAGCACGAGCCCGGCGAGGTCGGCCGCGTGGACGTCGACCCGCGGCACCGCCTCGCCGGCGTAGGAGGCGTACAGCCGAACGACGACGGCGCCCGCGCCGATGCCGAGGGCGGCCCCGGCGAGGCTGCCGAGCAGCCCGACCACAGCGGCCCCGGCGAGGACGACGCCGGCCAGGTGCCGCGGGGCACCGCCGGAGGCGCCGACCACGGCCAGGAGCCGCTCGTTCCGCCGGGCACCGACGGCGATCGCCGGGCCGACCATGAGCATGATCTGGAGGAGGACCAGGGCGATGACGACGCCGGCGGTGACGACCTCCTCGACGTCGGGACCGAACCCGCCTTCCAGGGGGTCGATCGCGGGGTCCTCGGCGACGGCCGCCCGGCTCAGCACGAAGCCGCCGAACGCGTTGACCTGCTGGACCTGCGCCCAGGTGACCGGGTCGGGACCGAGGACGAACCAGCCGCGGTCGAAGCCGCCGTAGTACGGGCCGGTCTCGATCGTGCGCGGGTCGATGAGCGCGCCGGGGCGGCCGAGGACCTGCGCGAGGCCGAACGGGTCGCTCGACCGGTAGGTGCCGACGACGGTGAGGACCCGGGTCTCGTCGAGGAACGAGAAGCGTCCCCCCACAGGGACGACGGTGCTGCCGCCCGTCCCGGCCTTGACGAGCACCTCGTCGTCCGCGGCCGGCGCCCGGCCCGTCGCGACGGTCACCGGTGCACCGCCGCCCAGGGCGGTGAGGTCCAGCTCGCCGACGTCGGCGCGGACGATCCGCTCGCCGACGACCAGGACGCGCCCCGGCGAGTAGCTCTGCAGGACGAGCCGGTTCCGCGGGCCGACGATCTCGCGCAGCCGGCGCTCGACCTCGGCGTTCCGCAGCCCGCCCGCTCCCGAGCCGCTGGTGCTCTCCGCGGTGACGTCCTGCTCCGCGGGGTTGCCGTCGAAGCTGCCGAAGACCCGTGCCTGGACGGTGCCGGTCCCCAGCCGCTCCCGGACGACGTCCTGCGGGTCGAGCTCGGCCGACCGCCCGACGACGGACCCGACGGTCGCCAGGAGCACCGGCACGAGCACCATGAGCGCGACGAGGCTGCTGCGGCCGAGCCCCCGCCGCGCGTCCCGCGCGGCGAGGCGCAGGACCGCGCGCCAGCGGCTCACCGGTACCCCCCGGCGACGCCCCCGACGACGCCGGCCGGCGCCTCGCCGACGCCGTGCACGACCTCCCCCGTCGTCCCGACGACGAACCCGTCGCGCAGCCGGACGACCCGGTCCGCCCAGGCCGCGTGCTGCGCGTCGTGCGTGACGAGCAGGCCGGCGGCACCGGCGTCCACCCGGGCCCGCAGCACCTTCATGACCGCCTCGCCGGCGAGCGAGTCCAGCGCGCCGGTCGGTTCGTCGGCGAGCACGAGCCGGCGCGGGCCGACGAGGGCCCGGGCGATCGCGACGCGCTGCTGCTGGCCCCCGGAGAGCTCCTCGGGGAAGCGGTCGCCGAGGTCTGCGACGTCGACCTCGGCGAGCGCCGCGAGCGCCTCGGCGCGGGCGGCCGCGGTCGGGACGCCGTCCAGCTCGCGCGGCAGCATGACGTTCTCGACGGCGGTGAGCGCCGGCACGAGGTTGAGGTCCTGGAAGACGTAGCCGACGGCCCGGCGGCGCAGGGCGGCCCGCTTGCGCACGGAGAGCCCGCCGAGGGAGACCCCGTCGAGGACGACCTCGCCGGACGTCGGGACGTCGAGCCCGCCCGCGAGGTGCAGCACGGTCGACTTGCCCGACCCCGACGGGCCCATGACGGCGACGAGCTCACCGGGCGCGACCGCGAGCGAGAAGGACCGCAGCGCGTGCACCTCGGTGGGCGTGCCGGCGTGGTGGACGCGACCGGCGTCCGTCATGCGCAGCAGGTCCCCTGTCGTCTGCTCCGTCATCGAGCACTCCCCTGAGTGGTGGCCGCGAGCCGCTGCTCGCAGTGGTCGAGCCACCGGGCCTGCGCCTCGGCGGTGAAGATCTGCTGGTCGAGCACGAGCAGACGGGCCAGCTCGCCGCCCGTCGGGTGGTCCGGGATCCGGGTCTTGGCCCGCGTGTAGGCCTGGAGCGCACGGAGCGTCTCCTCGCGCTCGGCCTCGAGGACGTCGAGGACGTCGACCCCCGGCGAGCTGACGGCGAGCGCGACCTTGATCGACGTCTCGTCCCGGTCGGGTGCGGTGCGGGCGACCGGGCCGGCCCACCAGGTGTCGACCTCGGCCTTGCCGGCCGGGGTGATCCGGTAGGTCACCGAGCCGTCGTCCTGCTTGCCGACCTCCTCGGCGAGACCGTCGCGGCAGAGCCGGCCGAGGGTCGTGTAGACCTGCCCGATGTTCACCGGCCACGTGCCGCCGGTGCGCGCCTCGAACTCCTGGCGGAGCTGGTACCCGTGACGGTCCCCCTCCGCCAGGAGCGAGAGCAGGCTGTGCCGGATCGACATCGTCCCCTCCTTCGATGCATACCCGGTATGCCGATGATCGACGGTATACCCGGTATGCCTCACGGATCAAGCAGGGGACGCACCGGGGACGGTCAGCGATCGCCCAGCGGTCTGTCAGGAAGCGGGCGCATCGTCCGGATGTGGGTGCACTCGCGCAGCCCCGGGGGCCGGGGCAGGGGGCGGGCCGGTCGTCAGGCCGGCGGCGTCACGCCGTCCCACCAGCGCGCCACGATCCGCGGGTGCGAGCGCATCCAGCCGCGCAGGGTGTTCTCGCCGAAGTGGGGGACGATCACGTTGTGGCTCTCGGCCTCGACGCCGCGGGCCTGCTCCGCGAGGTCGGCGGGCAGGGTCAGCGGGTCGACGACGGCGTCGAGGCGCGGGCCGAGGAACGCCGGCACGCTGAACCGGTCGCGACCGGCCGGCGGGCTGACGACCCGGTGCTTCGTGGCCCGCAGGTAGCCCTGGGTCGCGATCTCGAGCATCTCGCCGATGTTGACGACGAACGCGCCGGGCACCGGGGTCGCGTCGATCCACGCCCCGTCGAGCGCCTCGACCTGCAGGCCGCCGAGGTCGTCCTGGAGGAGCAGCGCGAGGTAGCCGTAGTCCTTGTGCGCGCCGACGCCCTGGTCGGTCTCGACGGTGTCTCGCCCCGGGTAGCGGACGAGCTTGAGGTTGCGCCACGCCTCGTCGTCGAACCACGCGTCGAAGTACGTCTCGGGCTGGCCGAGGGCGGCCGCGAGCACCCGGAGCACCTCGCGCATGACCCGGTCGGCCTCGGCGAGCCAGTCGAGGACGGCGGGCCGCAGCGACGGCATCGCGTCCGGCCACAGGTTCGGCCCGACGAGCCCGAGGTACGCCGGGTCGCCGGGGCGCAGGTCGAGCGGTGGCCGTTCGGGGCCGACGTCGAGCACCTCGCGCTGGTCGGCGGAGCCGGCCGTGACCTCGGAGCCGACCCGGGTGTAGCCGCGGAACTGCCGAGAGTGGACGTTCTCGATCGCGAGCTTGGCCTCGGCGGGGAGGGCGAAGAACTCGTGCGCGGCGGCCATGACGCCGTCGGTCACCGCGGCGGGCACCCCGTGACCGGTGACGAAGAAGAAGCCGACGTCGTGGGCCGCGTGCCGGACGTCCGCGAGGAACGCCGCGCGCGCGGCGGCCCCGGCCC
>JACRAB010000231.1 GCA_016213575.1 Actinomycetota bacterium | reverse complement strand
CGAACTGCGCGAGCAGGCCCTCGACGTACGTCTCGGCGTCGTCCTGCATCGCGACGTAGCTGCCGTAGGTCACCTGGTCGGGGTCGCGGAAGGCGTCCCACGAGGGGACGACGAACCGCATCGCGTCGCGGTGCTCGCGCAGCCACACGTTGCCGTTGACGTCGGGCCCGAGCTCGAGCGCGGGCGAACCGGCGGTGTGGTTCATGTTCCAGGTGAGCACCTCGTACTCCGTCGGGCGGCGGCCGAGGTTGCCGAAGCTGCTCCAGGTCTTCAGTCCGCGGCTCCTGGGTCGCGGGGCACTCACGTTCGTCATCGCAGGTCCTCTTCGTCGAGGGGCGGGGGTCAGCGGTCCGGGTCAGCGGTCCGGTCAGCGGTCGTAGAACCAGACGTACTCGTCGACCCGGGTGCGCAGGCGGCCCTTGAACGACGGCATGTCGATCTCGAGCAGCGACAGCTGGTACGGGCGGCCGAGGTGCTTGACGAGGCTGGTCAGGGTGAGCCGGCACTCCTTGCGGGTGTGCACGCGCACGTAGTCGTCGCGGTCGACGACGACGACCTCGGCGTCCGGGTTGTCCTCGGCGACGGCGTCGATGACGGCCTCGGCGAGCTCGCCGGAGCGGATGACGGGGCCGACGAGGTCGGTGTCGAGCGCCTGGTCGGTGTCGAGCTCGACGATGGGCATCGGTCCTCCACGGGGTGGGAAGCGGGTCGGCGGGGTCAGTGCGCGGGTTCGGTCGCGGGCAGCGGTGTCCGGCTGACGAGCACCTGCCCGTCCCGGACCCGGACGGCGTGCCGCACGAGGCAGGCCGTCCGGGGGTTGACGCCGGCACCGGAGCGCACGTCGAAGCTCCACTCGTGCGCCCGGCAGGTCAGCGTCGCCCCGTCGAGGGTGCCCTCGACGAGGGAGACGCTCTGGTGCGGGCAGATCCCGTCGAACGCCCGGTACTCGCCGTCGAGCTTGACGAGGAGCACCTCGGCGGCGCCGACGTCGTACGCCTCCATCTCGCCGTCCCAGAGCTCGTCGTCGGCCGCGACGGCGACGAACTCGTCGTCCGGGAGGTGCTCGCCGGACGACGCCTCAGGCGTGCCCACGGAACCTCACGTCCAGCCACTGCAGGGGCTGCAGCCCCAGCTCGCCGACCGTCGTCGCCGCGGGGACGGGGGCGTCGGCGAGGAGCACCTCGTAGCCGGGGTGCGGGTCGGGGACGGGGATCCGGCGGCCGACGCTGTGCACGGCGACCTTCTCGGCGAGGACGTCCATCGTGTCCTCGGTGTCGACGGCGACGAGGTGCGGGACGAAGTCGCCGACGAACCGCCCGGTGACGGGGAACAGGGCCATGACGTCCTCCTCACTCGCCCGCGACGGGGACGCCGGCGAGCGCCCCCGCCTCGGTCTCGACGAGCGCGGCGTACTCGCGCGCCCAGGCGTACTGATACACGTCGTCACCCATGACGTCCGGCGTCAGCCCCATCCACAGCAGGCCGCCTTCGAGGCTCATGGGCTGGATCTCGCCGCCGATGAACCGGTCGACGACGGTGCGGTGGCCGGCGTAGCGCTCGGGGTCGAGCTCGAAGACCCACTGCGAGACCTCGGAGTCGAAGCTGTACAGCCGCCCGCCGTAGGTGAGCTGGTGCGGTGCGAGCTCGTGCCGCGAGTACGCCGACCCGAGCGGGAGCTGGGTGAGGTTGCACAGCGACGGCAGCGTCTCCGGGAGGGTCTTGTCCATCCGGCCCGCGTTGACGTTGGCGATGACCTCGTCCCACAGGACGCCCCAGTTGTCCTCCCACGTCGGGTACTTCTCGCGCAGCCACTCCCGCTCGGCCTTGGAGACACCGGCGTTGGGCTTCCAGAAGAGCGTGGGCCGCCAGAACCACGTGCCGAGGTGCATCGCGTGGTGGCCGTTCTCCAGCGACAGCAGGAACCGGTCCCAGTACCAGGGCTTGGCGAGGCCGTAGTCCTCGAGGATCCGCTCGTGGTGGTTGACGATCCACTCGAGCATGAACTCCTTGAAGGACATCTTCCGCTGGTCCACCGGCGTGTAGTAGTCCATGGCCGGCCCGGTGAGGGTCTGGAAGAGCCGCGTGGAGCGCCAGAACGCGACGTCGAGCGCCTGCTGCGCACGCTGCGGGTCGTGCTCCATGAGGACCTGGAGCGTCGGGAACCCGAGCTGGGCGTGCCGGGCCTCGTCGGTCTGGATCGACGACAGCAGGTTCGACCAGTTGATGTCGCCGGCGGCCATCGCGTCGGCGGCCAGGGCCACGAACTGGATGTTCGTGAAGCCGTGCTCGACGGTGAGGCTGGTGGCCATCGCGGCCTCGACGCAGTCCGCCGACAGCATGATGTCGTCGAAGAAGTTCTTCACGGCGAGCACGCCCCACTCGTTGGTGTGGAACGCCTTCTGCGCCCAGTCGAACCGCGGGTCGTGCTTGAGCAGGTCGTGGGAGAAGCGCAGGTCGAGCTGGGTGTGGCGGGTCTCGTCGAGCATCCCGAAGACACCGAGGCTGCGCCAGCGCGGCGTCGGCGCGAACCGGCACATCCGGCTCTGCATCGTCACCGCCATGTACTCGACCATGCAGGTCGTGCCCATGTGCAGGTGGGACGCGGCGACGTGCCCGGGGTCGAGCTTCTCGTAGGTGCCGGAGCGGACGAGCGCCTGGCTCACCGCCTTGACGCCGCTCTCCTTCTCGCGCTGGAGCCGGACGTAGTCGCGGTAGGAGACGCGGAACGGCTCCTCCCAGGCGTCCCAGGCCTGCTCGGGGATGCCGTCGGCACCGGTCCAGTTGGCCGGGAAGGCGGTCGCGCGGTCGACGTGGTCGAGCTCCCAGTCGACGTCGCGGGACAGCTCGTACCAGTCGTCTCGGGTCAGGAGCATCGCTGGTCCTCTCTGGCTCTGACTCTGACGAGTCGGGTGCGGGTGGGGTGGCGGTGCGCGGACGACGGTGCGCGGTCGACGTCAGCGCTTGGCGCGCAGCACGCTGATGTCGGTGTAGGCGAGCAGGCCGTGGACCGACGCCTCGACGCCGATGCCGGACTGCTTGAGGCCGCCGAACGGGGTGTCCGGCGAGAGCATGGGGTGCTGGTTGACCCAGACGGTGCCGGCCTCGAGCCGATCGGCGACGTCGCCGGCCCGCTCGGGGTCGGCGGACCATACGGACGCCCCGAGCCCGAACGGCGTCCCGTTCGCCCGTTCGACGGCCTCGTCGACGCTGTCGTACGCGAGGATCGGCAGCACGGGGCCGAACTGCTCCTCGGCGACGACCGCGACCTCGTCGGAGTCGGTGCGCAGCAGGGTGACCGGGTGGAAGTAGCCGGGGCCGTCCGGTGCCTCGCCGCGGAAGACGACGTCCGCGCCGCGGGCCGCGGCGTCCTCGACGAGACCCCTGACCCGGGCGAGCTGCGGCGCGTTCTGCACCGGGCCCATGACGACGCCGTCCTCGAGCCCGCTGCCGACGCGGACCGTCCGCGCGACGTCCGCCAGCGCCTCGGCGTACTCGGCCGCGCGCGCGGCCGGCACGTAGAGCCGCTTGAGCCCGGCGCACACCTGCCCGCAGTTCGACAGCCCGCCCCAGTAGAGGTCGGACGCGATCGCGGCGGGGTCGGCGTCGGGCAGGACGACGCCGGCGTCGTTGCCGCCGAGCTCGAGGGTGAGCCGCTTGAGGGTGCCCGCGGCGCCGGCCATGATCGCCTTGCCGGTGCGCTGCGAGCCCGTGAACGAGATCTTGTGGACGCCCTCGTGCTCGACGAGCGCCCGGCCGAGGTCGTCCCCGCCGGCGAGCACCTGGAGGACGCCGGGCGGCAGCACCTCCTGCGCGAGCTCGCCGACCCGCAGCGTCGCGACCGGGGTGAACGGCGACGGCTTGACGATGACGGCGTTCCCCGTCGCGAGCGCGGGACCGATCTTCCACAGCGCCAGCAGGAGCGGGTAGTTCCAGGCCGTGATGGCGGCGACGACGCCGAGCGGCACGCGGCGGACGACGATGCGCTCGCTCGCGTCGTCCCGGACGACCTCGTCGACGAGCCCGGTCGCCGCGGCGGCCTCGACGTAGCGCAGCCCGGACTCGATCTCGCCCTTGGCCCGGGCCAGCGGCTTGCCCTGCTCGAGGGTGAGCAGCAGCGCGAGCTCGTCGATGTGGGCACGCACGGTGCCGGCGAACGCGAGCACGAGCCGGCGGCGTTCGGCGGGGTCGGTGCGGCGCCAGCCCGCGGCGGCCCGGTTCGCGGCCGCGACGGCGGTGTCGAGCTGCTCGACCGACGCCCCGGGCACCCTGACGAAGGGCGCGGCGGTGGCGGGGTCGACGACGTCGATCCCGTCCGGGCCGTCGACGGCGGCGCCGTCGATCGTCAGCCGGGGCGCGGTGACGGCGGGGCGGGTGGTGAGGTCGGCGGCGGTCATCGTGCGGCCTCCTGGGGCGTGGTGGGGGTGTCGCCGGGCGGAGTGGCGCGGAAGAGGGTCGTGAACTGCTCGCGGGTGTACTCGTTGCGGCGGGCCTTGTCCTCGCGCGGGTCGTCGAGCCGCTTCCGGAACGCCGGCCGGGCCGAGAGCCGCTCGACCCACGCGACGACGGCGGGGAACCGCGCGATGTCGACGCCGTGCCCGGCGGCGACGCGCACCCACGGGTACGTCGCGACGTCCGCCATGGAGAGCTCGTCGGCGAGGTACTCGCGCTCCCGGAGCCGCTCGTCGAGCACCTCGTAGAGCCGCTCCACCTCCCCGACGTACCGCCGCGTCGCGTACTCGTCGACGATGCCGTGCTTCGGCGCGTGGCTGTGGAAGTGGGCCGCCTGGCCGGCCATCGGGCCGTGGTTGGCGACCTGCCAGACGACCCAGGACGTCGCCTCCCAACGCAGCCGGGGGTCGGCGGGCATGAGGCGGCCGGTCTTCTCCGCCAGGTAGAGCAGGACCGCGCCGGACTCGAAGACCCGGACCGGCCCGCCACCGGGGCCGTCGGAGTCGACGATCGCCGGCACCTTGGAGTTGGGGTTGACGTCCCGGTAGGCGTCCGTGAACTGGTCGCCGGCGGAGATGTCCGTCCACACGACGCGGTACTCCAGGCCCAGCTCCTCCAGCGCGATGAGGGCTTTGCGGGCGTTCGGGCTCGTGTAGTAGTAGAGGTCGATCACGGGCGTCTCCCGGTGCGGGCGGGTTCGGGCCGTTCCCCGGCCCGCACGCTGGGCGCGGGCCGGGGAAACGGCGGGGGCGTACGTCAGACGCCGAACTGCTCCTGGATCCGGTCGAGGTAGGCCACGAGGTTCGGCTTGGTCTGCACGTAGCCGGTGCCGGGCCACGGGTGCGGCTGGTTCGCGATGTGCTTGACGGTCGAGTAGACCGAGGCGTCGAGCGAACGCAGCCGGTCGCCGGTGAAGTAGGTCTTGTCGCCCAGGTAGTCCGAGAGCGCGTCGATGTCGCGACGGAAGAAGACCTGCACGACCTCCGACGTCCGCCGGCCCATGCCCTGGCCGTTGAAGCCGTCCATGATGCGCTGGCGGAACGGGGCCAGGGCGGTGCGGATCTCGTCGGTGACCTCGCCGCCGACGATGATCCCCATGTAGACCTCCCAGCCCTCGTCGAGGCGCCAGCGCGGCTCGATGATGCCGCTCCAGTAGAGGTGCTCCTCGACGAGCCGGTTCCAGGCGAGGTTGTTCGCGGCCTCCGCCGGCGACAGGTCGGCGTCGAGCTTGTCGCCGTACTTGTCCTTGAAGTACTCGATGATCGTGTTCGAGTCGGCGATCTTCGTGCCGTCCTCGTCGATGATGAACGGCAGCTTCCCGGTCGGGGAGTCCTGGTCCAGCCGCGCGAGGTCCTGCGACTTGTGCTCGAACTCCAGACCCGTGAACGTCATGTAGTTGATGACCTTCGTGACGTACGGGCTGATGTCCGGGACGCCGAAGCCGGGCATGTAGCCGTAGATGGTGATCATTGCGTGTCCTCTCCGTTGAGGTGTGCGCGGGCCGGGGTGGTGCAGGGACTTACCAGGGCAGGAACGTGCCGTTCGAGTGCTGGAACCGGCCGGAGTTCTCCGGCGTGAGGTTGTCGAGGTCCTTGACGAGACCGGCGGCGGCCTCCTCGGGGGTGATGTAGGCGTAGTCGCCCGGGTAGTCCTTCGTGAGGTCGGTGGCGACCATCCCGGGGTGCAGCGCGAGCACGCTGATCTCGCGCACGGAAAGGTCGTGGTGCAGGTTGAGGGCGACCATGTTGGCGCCGGCCTTCGAGACCCGGTAGGCGTACATCCCGCCGGAGGTGTTGTCCCCCAACGACCCGACGCGGCTCGTGACGATGCCGACCTTGCCGCCGTCGACGACGAGCGGTGCGACGGCCTCGACGGTCCGCAGCGGGCCGATCGTGTTGATCTCCAGCTGGCGACGGACGTCGTCGTAGTCGATCTCGCCGAGGGTGTCCAGGCCGAGGACGCCGGCGACGTGCAGCACCCAGTCGAGAGCGATCTGCCTGTCCCGCAACGTCTGTGCGAGCCGGGCGACCGCCTCGCCGCTGGTGACGTCGACGTCCGGGACCACCTCGCCGCCGTCGGCGGCGCGGTCGGCGCCGCTGCCGAGGCAGGCGGCGACGACGCGGTCGCCCCGGGCGTGGAGCTGGTCGGCGATCGAGCGGGCGATGCCCTTGTCCGCGCCGACGACGAGTGCGGTGATCACGAGGTCCTCCCGTGGGTCAGGGGGTCGGGGTGAGTTCGCGCTCGGCAGGGCCGACCGCGCCGGACGCGAGGAGGGTCTCCCGCTCGGCGTCGTCGAGCCCGAGCTCGGCGAGGATCTCGGCGGTGTGCTCGCCGAGGAGAGGGGCGCCGCGCGGGGGCGCGACCTGGGTGCCCTCGAAGCGCGCCGCGACCCGGGCCTGCCGCAGCCGGCCGGCCACCTTGTGCTCGGTCTCGATGATCGAGCCGGACGCGACGACCTGCGGGTGGTCGATGAGCTCGAACCGGCGCAGGGCCGGGGCGCACGGGACGTCGTGCGCCGGCAGGATCTCCAGCCACTCCGCCGCGGTGCGGTCGAGGAGGATGCTCTGGACGAGCTCGAGCCGCTCGTTGACGTTGGCGTCCCGGGCGGCCGGGGTGGCGAACCGCGGGTCGTCGACGAGGTCCTCGCGGCCGGCGACCCGGCAGAAGGCCGCCCACTCGGCGTTGCTCATCGTCGACATCGTCATCCAGCCGTCGGCGGTCTCGTAGATGAGGTCGATGAAGCTCGCGGCCTTCTCGGGCGCGACGGGCTGGTCGACGAACGTGTACGCGCCCATGTCGGAGGCCCAGAGGAACGCCATGACGGCGTCGAGCATCGACAGCCGCACGTGCTGCCCCTCACCCGTCCGCCCCCGGGCGACGAGGGCCGCCGTGATCGCCTGGGCAGCGGTGACGGCGCTCAGCTTGTCGGGGAGGATCGTCCGGACGAGCCGCGGCCGCTCGGTGTCCGAGCCGGCCTGGATCGTCGTCAGGCCGGACAGCGCCTGGACGACGGGGTCGTAGACCCGGCGGCCGGCGTACGGGCCGTGCTCGCCGAAGCCGCTGATCGACAGGTACACCAGGCCCGGGTTGACCGCGCGCAGGTCGTCGTAGCCGATGCCGAGGCGCTCCACGACACCGGGCCGGAAGTTCTGCACGACGACGTCGGCGGTCGCGACGAGACGCCCGAGGAGCCTGCGCCCGGCGTCCGACTTGAGGTCGATCGTGATGGACCGCTTGGAGCGGTTGACGTTGACGAACATCGACGCCATCCCGCCGGAGCGGTTGGGCAGGGAGCGCACGTGGTCGCCCTGGCCGGGCGGCTCGACCTTGATGACGTCGGCACCCTGGTCGCCCAGGATGTCCGTCGCCCACGGGCCGGACAGCATCGACGACAGGTCGACGACCCGGATGCCCTCCAGAGGACCTGGCATCGGCTCCCCCTCTCGGAACCACCGGAGAGCCCGGCGGAGTCGCGGATCGATCGGCCGTCAGGCGGCGGATCGACGATCGGATGCCGAAACCATAGAACTAAGATACTTCGAAAGCAACTACTTGTTTCTGAGATCCTCAGAGAGTTATGGTCGCCGCGCCGGACCCTATGGAGGACGCGATGGCGACGACGCCTCGACTCGACCCGCGGACCGCGGAACACGTTGCACGGCAAGCCTTCGCGCCGTCCGCACGACGTCTGGTCGGGCTCGAGGTCGAGTGGGTCGTCCACCCCGTGGACGACCCGGGCCGCCGTCCCGCGTACGCCGAGCTGGCTGCGCTCGCGGAGCTGGCCTGCCGCTTCGACGGGCGGGTCACGCTCGAGCCCGGCGGCCAGGTCGAGCTCTCGACGGCGGCGGTCGCCGACCTCGACGACGCGCTCGACCGGCTCGCGCAGGAGGCGGACGTCGTGCACGCGGCGCTCGCGCAGCGCGGGCTGCTCGGCGTCGACACCCCCGTCGACCTCGTCCGGGCCCCCGGCCGCGTCCTCGACCTCGGCCGGTACCGCGCCATGGAGGCGTTCTTCGACGCCGGCGGGCCGTCAGGACGCTGGATGATGTGCAACACCGCATCGGTCCAGGTGAACCTCGGCCACGGCGCGGACCCCGCGGGCGGCTGGCGGCTCGCCCACCTGCTCGCCCCGGTGCTCGTCGCCGTCTTCGCGAGCTCGCCCGGGCACGACGCCGCGGGCCGGCCGTGGGCGAGCCTGCGCCGGGCGGCCTGGGAGGGCATGGACCCCGGCCGCACCCGCAGCCCGCGGCTCGAGGGCGACCCGGCCCGCGCCTGGCTCGACTACGTGCTCGACGCCGACGTCATGCTCGTGCGGGACGGCGAGGACGTCACCCCGGTCGCGCCGGGCCTGTCGTTCCGGGAGTGGACGGCGGGGGCGCTGCACCGGCCACCGACCCCGGACGACCTGGCCTACCACGCGACGACACTGTTCCCGCCGGTCCGCCCGCGCGGCTGGCTGGAGGTCCGGGTGCTCGACGCGCTGCCGCCTGAGGTGCGCGAGGTGGCGGCCGTCGTCACGGCGGCGGCGCTGCACCCGGACGCCGCGGCCGCCGTCCGCGCGGCGCTCGCGACGACCGGCCTCGACGAGGGGGCCGACGTCGACGCGCTCCTGCTGCGGGCGGCCCGGTCGGGGCTGGCCGACCCGGACCTGCACGCGCACGCGGCGGCGCTGTTCGACGTCGCCCAGCGGTACGCGCCGCACGTGACCCGCCGGGCCGCGCGCCTGCGGGCGCTGCGGGACTACGCCCGCGAGAACGTGGCCGCGGCGCGCCAGCCGCACGGCCGGACGCTGGCCGACGCCCTCGCGATCGCCGGTCCCCGGCTGCAGCCCGACGTCGGGCCACCACCGGGGGGCGTCACTCGAACGTCCCGAGCAGCTTGCGCAGCAGACCTCGCAGCTGCTCCTGCTCCTGCGCCGTGAGACCGGCGAGCAGCTTCGACTCGTTCTCCATGACGTCCGCGACCACGGAGTCGACGAGCTCGACCCCGGCCGGGGTCAGTTGCACCTCGACCCGGCGCCGGGCCTCCCGGCGGACGGGAGGCGTCCCGTAGCCGCGCTTCTCGAGCTGCTCCCGCCGCTGGGACACGCCGCCGGGGGTGATGAGCGCCGAGTGCAAGGG
>JACRAB010000221.1 GCA_016213575.1 Actinomycetota bacterium | reverse complement strand
TCGGGGAGCATGACGTCGAGGACGACCGCGTCGGGGCGGAACTCGCGGGCGGTCCGGACGGCGGCGTTGCCCGCCGCGGCGGTCCGGACGTCGCAGCCCTCGTACTTGAGCGCCATGGAGAGCAGCTCGGTGAGGGACGGCTCGTCGTCGACGACGAGGATGCGCACGGGCGTCCCGTCCACGCGGCGCATCGGACGGCGGCCGGGGCGGGTGGCGGTGGAGGTACGGGGCTCGGTCATGGGAAGAGCGTGACCTGCTCACCAGCGGGGAGCCTGGGCGCAACCTGGGAGCTTCCTGTGGACCCGTGCGTGCGCGGGCCCGGTAGCCTGCCACCATCCCCGAGCCCGTCCGACGGCGTACGGCAGACCTGGTGGATCCGCACGCCGCACGCCACGACGGGAGCCGCCCGATGACGATCCGCGTCGCACTCGAGCACCGCACGACGTACCGGTTCGACCGGCCGGTGACGGTCCACCCGCACGTGGTCCGGCTGCGCCCCGCGCCGCACTGCCGGACGCCGGTCACCGCGTACAGCCTGCGGGTCAGCCCGGGCGAGCACTTCCTCAACTGGCAGCAGGACGCCTTCGGCAACCACCTCGCGCGGCTCGTGTTCCCCGAGCGCACCCGCGAGCTCGAGGTCGTCGTCGACCTCGTCGCGGACATGACCGTCATCAACCCGTTCGACTTCTTCGTCGAGGACTACGCCGAGCGCTACCCGTTCGACTACCCGGCGGGGGTCAAGGCCGACCTCGAGCCGTACCTGCGCCGGGTCGCCGAGCCCGGCGCCGACGGGACGCCGGACGGCGCGGGCCCCGGTCCGCTCGTGCGGGCCTGGCTCGCGGACGCCGCCCCGGTGCCCGCGGAGGGCCGGCGGATCGTCGACTTCCTCGTCGAGGTGAACCAGCGGCTCCAGCGCGACGTCGCGTACACGGTCCGGATGGAGCCCGGCGTCCAGACGCCCGACCAGACCCTCGGCCGGGCCCTCGGCTCCTGCCGGGACAGCGCCTGGCTGCTCGTGAGCGTCCTGCGCGAGCTCGGCCTGGCCGCGCGGTTCGTCTCCGGCTACCTCGTCCAGCTCGCGCCCGACCTCGTGCCGCACCCGGACGACCCGCTCGGCGGCCCGGGCGGGCCGACGTCCGACTTCACCGACCTCCACGCGTGGACCGAGGTGTACGTCCCCGGGGCCGGCTGGGTCGGGCTGGACCCGACGTCCGGGCTGCTCGCCGGGGAGGGGCACATCCCGCTGTCCGCGACCCCGCACCCGGCGACGTCCGCACCGATCACCGGCGCGATCGACCCGTGCGAGGTCTCGTTCGACTTCTCGAACACGGTTCGGCGCGTGCACGAGGACGTCCGGGTGACCCGGCCGTACACCGTCGCCCAGTGGGAGCGGATCGACGCCCTCGGGGAGCGCGTCGACGGCCTGCTCGAGGCGGGCGACGTCCGGCTGACGATGGGCGGCGAGCCGACGTTCGTCGCGGTCGACGACATGGAGTCGCCGCAGTGGAACACCGACGCCGACGGGCCGCAGAAGCGGGCCCGCGCCGCGGACCTCGCGCAGCGGCTGCGCGGCCGCTGGGCCGCGGGCGGCGTCACCCACCACGGCCAGGGCAAGTGGTACCCGGGCGAGCCGTTGCCGCGGTGGGCGGTGCAGCTCACGTGGCGCCCCGACGGCGAGCCGCTCTGGCGCGACCCGGGGCTGCTCGACGACCCGTGGGGACCGCCGGTCCCGGCCGTCGCGGACCCGGCCTCGGCCGCGGGCGTGGTCCGGGACCTCGCGGTCGCGGTGGCCGCCCGGCTCGGCGTTCCGCGCGACCACGTCGCACCGGCGTACGAGGACCTGCTCTCCGTGCTGCTCGACGAGGCCCGGCGTCCGGCCGGGCCGCCGCCCGAGGTCGACGCCGACCCGGACGACGAGGCGCTGCGCCGCCCGGACCGGCGGGCCGAGGTCGTCGGCACCTTCGACGTCGACCCCGGGGTGCCCGCGGGCTGGGTCGTGCCGCTGTTCCGCACCGAGGACGGCGAGTCGTGGGGGACGGCGCGCTGGCGGCCCCGCCGGCGGCACCTGTTCCTGCTGCCCGGCTCGAGCCCGCTCGGCCTGCGGCTGCCGCTCGACAGCATCGCGTGGGCGCCGCCCCCGGTGACCCCGGAGGCGGACCCGCTCGCGCCCCGCGGCGCGCTGCCGACGGCGTACCCGCCGGGCGCGCACGCCGCTGACGGTGGTGGCCGCGGCGACGTCCCGCCGGCCGAGGTCGTCGACATCGAGAAGGCGCCCCGGACGGCGCTCACCGTGCAGGAGCGCGACGGCCACGTCTTCGTGTTCCTGCCGCCGCTGGAGTCCCTCGACGACGGCCTCGACCTGCTCTCCCGGGTCGAGGACGCCGCCCGCGAGGTCGGTGTGCCCGTCGTCCTCGAGGGCTACCCGCTGCCCGGCGACGCCCGGGTGCAGACGCTGTCGGTCACCCCGGACCCGGGCGTCATCGAGGTCAACGGCCAGCCGACCCGGGCCTGGCGCGAGCTCGTCGACCTCACGACGACGCTCTACGACGACGCGCGCGCCGTCCGGCTCGGCACCGAGAAGTTCGACCTCGACGGCGCCCACACCGGCACCGGCGGCGGCAACCACCTGACCCTCGGCGGCCCGACGCCGGCCGACTCGCCGCTGCTGCGCCGGCCCGACCTGCTCCGCAGCCTCGTGACGTTCTGGCAGCACCACCCGGCGCTGTCGTACGTGTTCTCCGGGCGCTTCATCGGCCCGACGAGCCAGGCGCCGCGGGTCGACGAGGGCCGTCACGAGACGCTCTACGAGCTGGAGATCGCGTTCGGCGAGCTGAGCCGGATGCTCGCCGAGACCGACGACGACGGCGCCCCCGTCGAGCCGCGGCCGTGGCTCGTCGACCGGCTGCTGCGGCACCTGCTCACCGACATCACCGGCAACACGCACCGCGCCGAGTTCTGCATCGACAAGCTCTACAGCCCGGACTCGGCCCGCGGCCGGCTCGGGCTGCTCGAGCTGCGCGGGTTCGAGATGCCGCCGCACGCGCAGATGGCGCTCGTGCAGGCCCTGCTCGTGCGCTCGCTCGTCGCGCGGTTCTGGGAGACGCCGTACACCGGCCCGCTCGTGCGGTGGGCGCACCGGCTGCACGACCGGTTCCTGCTGCCGGCCTTCGCGGCGGCCGACCTCGCGGAGGTCACGCAGGACCTGCGGGCGCACGGGATCGCCTTCGAGGACTCCTGGCTCGAGCCGTTCCTCGAGTTCCGCTTCCCGCGCCTGGGCGAGGTGGACGTCGCCGGCGTGCACCTCGAGCTGCGGTACGCCGTCGAGCCATGGCACGTCCTCGGCGAGGAGGCGACGGGCACCGGGACCGCGCGGTACGTCGACTCCTCGGTCGAGAAGGTCCAGGTCGCGGTGACCGGGCTCGTCGAGGGCCGGCACGCCGTGACGTGCAACGGCGTCCCGGTGCCGCTCACGCCGACCGCGACGCCGGGCACGAGCGTCGGCGGCATCCGGTACCGGGCGTGGGCGCCGCCGTCCGCGCTGCACCCGACGATCGGCGTCCACTCCCCGCTCGTCGTCGACCTCGTCGACCTGTGGAACGGCCGCTCGCTCGGCGGGTTCACGTACCACGTCGTGCACCCCGGGGGCCGGTCCTACGACACCTACCCGGTCAACGCCGCGTCGGCCGAGGCGCGCCGCGCGGCCCGCTTCACCGCGACCGGCCACACCCCGGGGCCGGTGGACGTCGCGGCCTGGCCGTCGTCCCGTGACCTGCTCGGACCCGCCGGAGGGGAGTACCCCTGCACGCTCGACCTGCGTCGAGCGGGCACCATGAAGCCATGACGGCACAGACCAGCGGGCCGGCGCCGTCCTCCCCGGAGGCCGGCGGCGCCGTCGCGGGCTACGTCGGGCACCGGGCCCGGGCGGCCCTCTTCGAGGTCCCCGGGACGGCGCCCGCGGCCGCGCCCGGCGGCGTCTCGCTCGACGAGCTCGTCGGGCCGGACGGTGCGGTCCGGGCCGCGAGCCGGGACCTCGCCGCGAGCGTCGACCTGCTCGGCACCGGCGGCCTGCTGACCCGGCGCGCCCAGGTGCGCCGGCTCGTCGAGGACGACGGCGTCACGTACGGCACCCCGGACGAGGCCCGCGACGGGCTGCGCGACACCGCGCGCCCGGTCCGGCGCTGGCAGCTCGACCCGCTGCCCGTCGTCCTCGACGCCGACGAGTGGGCCGCGCTCGCGCCCGGCGTCCGGCAGCGCGCCGAGCTGCTCGACGCGGTCCTCTCCGACCTCTACGGACCGCGCGTGCTGCTGCGCGAGGGTGTCGTCCCGGCGCAGGTCGTGCTGGCCCACCCGGGGTTCCTCCGGGTCGCCGACCAGGTGCGCGGCACGGCGTCGCGGAGCCTGTTCCTCACCGCGACCGACCTCGGGCGCGGCCCGGACGGCGTCTGGCGGGTGCTCGCGGACCGCACCCAGGCGCCGTCCGGCGCCGGCTACGCGATGGAGAACCGCCGCGTCGTCTCCCGGGTGCTGCCAGGGCTGTACCGGGACACCCCGCTCGAGCGGCTCCGCGCGTTCTTCCACACGGTGCGCGCCGCGCTCCAGGAGGCCGCACCGGCCGGGGTCGAGGCGCCCCGCGTCGTCCTGCTGACGCCCGGCGCCGCGAGCGAGACCGCCTTCGACCAGGCGTTCCTCGCGACGCTGCTCGGCTACCCGCTCGTCGAGGGCCAGGACCTCACGGTCCGCGACGGCCGGGTCTGGATGCGCTCGGTCGGCCGGCTCGAGCCGGTCGACGTCGTCCTGCGCCGGGTCGACGCCTCGTGGTGCGACCCGCTCGAGCTGCGCCCGGACTCCCGGCTCGGCGTCCCCGGGCTGCTCGACGCGGCCCGCAGCGGCGCCGTCTCCGTCGTCAACCCGCTCGGCGCCGGGGTGCTCGAGAACCCGGGCCTGGCCCCGTTCCTCGCCGCCGCGTGCCGGGTGCTCCTCGGCGGCGACCCGCTGCTGGAGTCGGTGCCGACGCTCTGGCTCGGGGACGACGCGGCCCGCCGGCACGTCCTGGCCGACCTCGACCGCTACGTGCTCAAGCCGATCGGCCGCGGCGTCGGCCGCGCGAGCGTCTTCGGGTGGGAGCTCTCGGAGGCGGCCCGGGACGAGCAGCGCCGCCGGGTCGAGGCCGACCCGGGGGCGTGGTGCGCCCAGGAGCCGCTCGACATGAGCACCGCCCCGGTCGTCACGAGCCGCGGGCTCGAGGCCCGCCACCTCGTCTTGCGCACCTTCGCCGTCGCCCAGGGCGGGGAGTACCGGCTCATGGCCGGCGGGCTCGCCCGGGTCGCCGGCCGGGTCGGCAGCCGGTTCGTGTCGAGCTCGGACGGCGCGCTCGCCAAGGACGTCTGGGTGCTCAGCCCGGACGCGACCGGCAGCGGGGCCGGGGCGATCGCCGGCGTCGCCGACAGCCTGACCCTCGCGGCGCCGTCCCCGCTGACGCCCGCGCTCGCGCCGCGCGTGGCCGAGGACCTCGTCTGGCTCGGCCGCTACGCCGAGCGGGCCGAGGACACCGCGCGCCTGCTGCGCGTCGTCGACGACCTCGCCGAGGACCACGGCCGCCGGCCGGAGACGGTCGGCGGGCGGGCGCTCGCGGTGCTGCTCACGGCGACGACGCACGTGACGACGACGTACCCGGGCTTCGTCGCGCTCGACGAGGGCGCGACCCTCGAGCCGCCGCACGGCGAGCTCCTGCGGCTCGTCGTCGACGCCGCCCGGCCCGGCACCCTCGGGTTCGCCGTCCGGCGCACCGCGGAGGTCGCGCACGGGGTCCGCGAGCAGCTCTCGCTCGACACCTGGGTCGTCCTCGGGAGCATCGAGCGGGTCGTCGCGGAGCTGTCCGAGCACGCCGCGGCGGCCGCCCCGGGCGACGAGCCGCCGCTGCAGCCGACGCTGGCCCGGGTGCTCGAGGGGCTGCTCGCGTTCGCCGGCCTCGGCGCGGAGAGCATGGTCCGGGACACCGGCTGGTACTTCATGGACCTCGGCCGCCGGCTCGAGCGCGGCCTCCAGCTCGTCAGCGTGCTCCGGGCGGCGCTCGCCCGCAGCCGCGGGCCGGCCGTCGACGCGCTCGTCCTGGAGTCGGTGCTCGTCGCCGGCGAGTCAGTCATCACCTTCCGCCGCCGGCACGCGGCCGGCGGGGCGGCCTACGGCGGCGCGCCGGCGGGTGCGCCGGGCGGGACCGGCGGCGGCTCGTCGGCCCACGTGGCCGGCGTCCTCGACCTGCTCCTGCTCGACCGGACGAACCCGCGGTCGCTGGTCTACCAGCTCGAGCGGGCCGAGGCCGACCTGCGGCACCTGCCCGACCCGCCGCGCAACGCCGTCCTCGACACCGGGCTGCGGGCCGTCGCGGCCCGGCTGCGGGAGGCCGACCCGGCGGCGCTCGCCGCGACCGCGGACGACGGGGCGCGGACGGCGCTCAACGACCTGCTCGACGCGCTCCTGCGGGAGGTCGCGACGCTCTCGCGGGCCGTGGAGCAGGCGCACTTCGTGCACGCGGCGCCGCTGCGGCCGCTGCCCGTCGCGACCCCGGGGTGGCAGGCATGAGGACCACCGACCAGGCCCGGACGACGCAGCGCACGTACGAGGTGCGGCACCGCACGAGGTACACGTACAGCGACGACGTCTCGTCGTCCTACGGCCGTGCGTACCTCGTGCCGCGCAGCGCCCCCGGCCAGACCTGCCTCGCGAGCCGGCTCGACGTCGAGCCCGCGGCGGCCGCCACGAGCGAGAGCGTCGACTTCTACGGCAACCGGTCGGTGTACTTCGAGGTGCACACCCGGCACCGGGTGCTCGACGTGCTCGCGGTGAGCACCGTCGAGGTCGCCCGGAGCGTGCCCGACCTCGGCGCGCTCGACGACCGGTCGTGGGAGCAGGGCGTGCGGGACGTCGCGGCGTCGACCCTGCGCGCCGGTTCGACCGGTTCGGCCGGTTCGTCCGGCGCGGCCGGTGCGGTCGACGTCGAGGCGCGGGACATGCTCCTGGAGTCCCCGCAGGTCGGCCGCGGCGGGGACGCCGCGGCGTACGCGGCCGGCGTGTTCGTGCCGGGACGGCCGCTCGGGGAGGCGCTCGGCGCCCTCGTGAGCACGATCCACCGCGACTTCACGTACAAGTCGGGGTCGACGAGCGTCTCGACGACCCTCGACGAGGTGCTCCGCAGGCGCGAGGGGGTCTGTCAGGACTTCGCCCACCTCGCCGTCGCGTGCCTGCGCACCATCGGGCTGCCGGCGCGGTACGTCAGCGGCTACCTCGAGACCGAGCCGCCGCCGGGGAAGGCCAAGCTGCAGGGTGCGGACGCCTCGCACGCGTGGGTCTCGGTGCTCGTGCCCGACCTCGGCTGGGTCGACCTCGACCCGACGAACGACCAGGCCGCGGACAGCCGGTACGTCGTCACGGCGTGGGGCCGGGACTACACCGACGTCCCGCCGCTCAAGGGCGTCATCTTCACCGAGGCGACGAAGAGCACGCTGAAGGTCGAGGTCGACGTGGTGCGGGTGGACGGGTGAGCGACGAGCCGGCGACCGACGAGCCCGTGACCGGCGACCCGTGGGACGGGTACTACACGACCGTCTCGTCGCGGGAGCCGCGGGACACCCTCGTGAGCGCGCTCGCGGCGTTCGACACGGACGACGCGCAGAACCCTTCCGGCGCAACGGGCCGGCACGCCGTCGACCTCGCATGCGGCGACGGCACCGACACCCTCGCGCTGCTCGCGCGCGGCTGGTCGGTGACGGCCGTCGACGCCTCGCCGGCGTTCCCGGCGCACCTGCTGCCGCGGGTCCCGGCGGACGCGCTCGACCGGCTCGAGATCCGGGTCGAGGACTTCCGGACGGCAGCCCTGCCGGCCTGCGACCTCGTGCACGCGGGTTTCGCGCTCTTCTTCTGCCCGCCAGAGGACTTCGGCGGGCTGTGGCAGCGGGTCCGCGGGGCGCTCCGCCCCGGCGGCCGGGTCGCGTGCCACCTCCTCGGACCCAAGGACACCTGGGCCACCGAGGCTCCCGGGGACGGCACCCGCACGACCTGGCAGGACCGGGCCGCGGTCGACGCGCTGCTGGCCGGTCTCGTCGTCGAACGGCTCGAGGAGACCGACGAGGACGGCTGGTCGTACGCGGGCGAGAAGCACTGGCACCTGTGGCGGGTGCTCGCGCGCCGGCCGTCCTGACCGTCGTCCCGACCGTCGTCCCGACCGTCGTCCCGACCGTCGTCCTGACCATCGCACTGACCGCCGTCAGGACGGTCGACGGAGCGTGACGGCCCGCTGGGCCGGTGAGGCGACCTCGATCAAGCGGCCCGCGACCGGCGCCGATCCTCGTGGGGACGGCGGAGCCGGACGAGGGGACCACGGATGGGTGCGCGAGCAGGTCGCGCGGCGGTGCTGGTGTGCGCCGCCGTCGCCGTCGTGGTGCCGGCCGTCGTCGGCGCCCCCGGGGCGGCCGCTGCCGTCCCGCCTGCCGTGCCCGCCGCGGCCGCCGGTGACTGGACCGTGACGACGGTCGACCCCGCGGGCCGTCCGAGCATCAGCCGGCTCACCGGGACGACGCCCGTGGAGGCCGCCGGCGTCGTCCGGACCCTGCGGTACGCGGGCTACCGGACGACCGCGGAACGCAGCGTGACGGTCCGCCCGGCCGGGATGTCGAACGACACCTGGCGCCCGGCGCAGTGGCACCTCACGAAGTACAAGGCGGAGTCGGTCTGGGCGAAGCACCCCGGCAAGGGGGTCGAGGTCGCCGTGATCGACTCCGGGATCGACAAGAGCGTGCTCGACTTCGCGGGAGTCTTCCTGCCGGGCAAGGACTACTTCAACGCGCGCGGCGACGGCGGGATCGACCTCATCGGTCACGGCACCGCGGTCGCCGGGTTCCTCGGGGCGAGAGCGAACAACGGGTCGGCCGGGGCGGGGCTGGCGCAGGGCGTGCGGATCCGGTCGTTCCGGGTGTTCAACCGGGGCACCGGGATCGACGCGGACGTGGCTGCGGCGTTGGTCGACGCGACCGACGCAGGGGCGGACGTCGTCAACATGTCGCTCGGGAGCCCCGGGCTGTCCACCGCGATGCGGACGGCGCTGGACTACGCGATCGCGCGTGACGTCGTCCTCGTCGCCGCGGCCGGCAACGACGGCCAGCGGGGCAGCCCGACCTCGTACCCGGGGGCCTACCCGGGGGTGATCACCGTGGCGGCGACCGGCTTCGACGACACCGTGGCCCCGTTCTCCAACCGGTCCCCGCGGATGGACGTCGCGGCGCCGGGCTGGGACGTCACGTCGGTGGCCCCGCGGAACGGGCGCACCGACGGGTCGGGCACGAGCTACGCGAGCCCGATCGTCGCGGCCACCGCCGCGCTGCTGCGCGCGCACCACCCGACCTGGACGGCCGGGCAGGTCGCCCAGCGGATCACCTCGACCGCGTTCGACATCGGCACGAAGGGGTTCGACGTCTCGTCCGGCTACGGCCTCCTCGACGTGCAGCGCGCCCTCGGGGACGGCTGCGGGCTGCCCTGCGCGCAGCCCGAGCCGGCCGGGCTCGTCGTCGAGGTGAAGGTGCCGACGTACGTGCGCCGCGGCGGCGTCGTCACCGGCTTCGTCAGCGTGACGTACGACAAGCGCCCCGTCGGTGCGACCCCGGTCCGGCTCTGCGTGACGGACACCCGCCGGGTCTGCACCGCCGTCCGGACGAACGCCGCGGGCCGGGTGCCGCTGACCCGCTTCATGAAGAGCCCGACGCTGCGGGTCGAGGCGGCCGCGGACGTGGCCGGCGAGTACGACGGGGACGTCGTCGACGTGCTCGACGGGCTCCAGGTGCGGGTCCGCGTGGTCTCGGGGCGCGTCCTCGTCGCCGCGCCGGGGGCCTCGGGGCAGACCGCGAGGCTCTGGCGGTGGGACGGGTCGGCCTGGGTCGACCACGGCAGCAAGACGCTCTCCGCGGACCGCGACACGGTGTGGACCGGGCTCGTCCGGCCGGCCTCCTACCGCCTCGACGTCGGTGCCGGGGGCGGGGCGCCGGCCCGGATCGTCAACCCGGTGTGGGTGCCCTGAGGCACCGTCGGGCGGGTCGGGCCCGGGGCCGGTGGGACTGCGGGGGTGCCGGCGACGGGTAGCGTCGACGATCGTGCGTGCCTTCTCCTGCGGTGTCTGCGGCAACCTCCTCGTCGCCGAGAACTCGGTGTGCGTGTCGTGCGGCGCGGCCCAGGGGTTCTCGCCGGCGGTCATGCGGTTCCTGCCGGTGGACGTGGCGTCCGGTGCGGCGTCGGGTGCGGCGTCGGGCGGTGCCGTCCAGTGCGTGAACCTCGCCGCGGCGGGGTGCAACTGGCTCGTCGACGACGGCCATCCCGGGCGGCTGTGCGTGTCGTGCCGGCTGACCCGGACCAGGCCGAACGACGAGGACGCCGCCGCCGTCGCCGTGTGGGCGTCGACCGAGTCGGCCAAGCGCCGGCTCGTCTACCAGCTCCTCGACCTCGGCCTGCCCGTCGTCCCGCGCTCGGACGACGCCCGCGGGCTCGCGTTCGACCTGCTGTCGAGCGCCCGGTCGCCGGTCGTCACCGGCCACGCGGACGGCGTCGTGACGATCGACCTCGCCGAGGGGCACGACGCGCACCGCGAGGCGATGCGGGTGCAGATGGGGGAGCCGTACCGCACGATGCTCGGCCACCTGCGCCATGAGGTCGGCCACTACTACTGGCAGGTGCTCGTCCGGGGCAACGGGCTCGTCGGCGACGGTTCCGTCGGCAGCCAGGGTCCGCCGTCCGAGAGCCCTGCGCTGCAACGGTTCCGGCACGTGTTCGGCGACGAGCGGGCCGACTACCGGCAGGCCCTGCAGCGGCACTACGCCACCGGCCCGCCCCGCGGCTGGGCCGCCGGTCACGTCTCCGCCTACGCCACGGCCCATCCCTGGGAGGACTGGGCCGAGACCTTCGCGCACTACCTGCACATCCGCGACACCCTGCAGTCGGCCGCGGCCTACGGCATGGTCGTGACCGGGCCCGAGGAGCCCGGTCCCGGGGTGGACCTCGTCGCGCTGCCGCTCGAGGACGCCGCCGCCGGCGACACGATCGGGTCGGTCGTCGGGACGTGGCTGCCGTTGACGTACGCGTTGAACGCGGTGAACCGGAGCATGGGGAAGGGTGACCTGTACCCGTTCGTGCTGACGCCGCCGGTGATCTCGAAGCTCGGGGTCGTGCATGATCTCGTTGTCGGGGTTCGGGTCTAGGTTCTCTGCTCCTGGTTCTGGTGGTGGTCGGGGGCTGGTGGGGCGGGG
>JACRAB010000220.1 GCA_016213575.1 Actinomycetota bacterium | reverse complement strand
GGCTTGCGGGCCACCCCGGCCCAGTAGTACGCCGACCGCGGGTCGTCGACCGGGCCCGTCGGACGCCACGCGCGGACCGGGACGATGCCCGGCTCGACGAGCTCCCAGTCGCCGAAGAACTCCGCGACCTCGGCCTGCGAGCGCGGCACGAACGTCATGCCGCCGCCCTTCGCGAACGCGGTGACGGCGCTCATCGACTCGGGGTCGAAGTCGCCCGTCGGGTGGGTCAGGGCGAGGTGGCTGCCGGACGGCAGCGCGTCCCGCAGCGCCGCGACCGCCCCCTGCGGGTCGTCGTCCGGGCCGAGGAGCATGAGCAGGGCGATGAGCATGAGCCCGACCGGCTGCTCCAGGTCGAGGACCGGGGCGATCTCCGGGTGACCGAGCAGGTCGGCTGCGTTGCGGACGTCGGCGTCGACGTAGGCCACCGACCCCTCCGGCCGGCTGAGCAGCATCGCCCGGGCGTGCGCGAGGACGATGGGGTCGTTGTCCACGTAGGCGACCTTCGCCGTCGGCACGACGGACTGCGCGACCTCGTGGAGGTTGGGGCTCGTCGGGATCCCGGTGCCGATGTCGAGGAACTGCGTGACCCCGGCCGCCGTGAGGTACCGGGTCGCCCGCTCGACGAAGTCCCGGTTCTCGCGCGCCATCGCGGGCAGGGACGGGATCTGCTGGATGAACATCTCGGCGAGCTGGCGGTCCGCCGGGTAGTTGTCCTTGCCGCCCAGCCAGTAGTCGTACATCCGTGCCGAGTGCGGCGCGCCGGTGTCGAACTCGGGCGGCGGCCACACGCCGTCCACCGGGCTGCTCGCGGTGGTCCCCGGCGTGCCGCCGGTCGTGCCGTCGTTCGGCGTCATCTCGGCCCCCAAGCACGGATACGTGGCGCCGTTCGCAGGCACCCCGGACGAACAACGACCCTAGGCCATCATCGTCACGAATGGGACGACGGGGGGCCAAGGTTATCGATCCCCTCAGGTCACCCGGCCCGCACCGGGCTACCCTCGCCGTCCATGGACCGCGACGCCCTCGTGCTCGAGCTCGGCCGCCTGCTCGTCGCGGACGACGAGGTGACGAACGGTCCGGGCTGGGCGCACGTCGTCCTCGTCGCGACCGTCGACGACGTCTCCGCACGGATGAACGGGTTCAGCTACGGCCCCGACGGCCCGCCGGAGCCGGCCGCGCCGCGGGACACCAGGACCCTGGACGTCGTCCGTGACCTGCGCGCGGCGATGGCGGCGCACGACGGCGGCCGGCCCTGGGTGAGCTGCCTCGTCCGGGTCGAGCAGGCCACCGGGCGGCTCACCGTGGACGTCGAGTACGACGACCCGCAGCGCTGGCGGATCACCCGGCAGAACCAGGGCGAGCGCGCCGTCGAGCTCGACCCACGGCCGGCATGACCCGGGAGCGGCGCACGGGGGCGATGCCGCCGAACCGGTGACCGCGGCGAAAAGCCGGTGCACGCCCGGTCGGACCGCCGCGACCATGGGCGGATGCTGACCGACGAGACGCCGAGGGAGGTCCCGCTCCCGCCGCCGCGCATCGCCCTGCCCGACACGCTGGCCGCGAGCCGGGCCGCCGACCACGGCGCGCCGGTGGCCGTGTCGATGCCCGCCGGGGTCGCGCTCGACGACTCGGACCGCGCGATCGACGTCGTCGACCTGCTCGCGCTCGAGCCGTTCGTCAGCGGACGCCAGCCGTTCGCCCGGAGCACCACCCTCGAGGACGTCCTGCCGGACGCCGCGCTCACGCCGCCGGACGGCGTCCGGGCCCGGCACGCGGTCGAGGACAACGCCCGCAGCGCGCTCGTCGTCGGCGACGGCTGGACCCTGCGCTCCACGCACTGGCTGCGCACCCGCCGCGCCGAGGTCGCCGTCACGGCGGTCGACGAGGACCTCGCGCGCAGTGTGCTCGAGGCGGCGACCCGGGGCGCCGTCGAGCCGGCCGCGGCGGCGGACACGCACGTGAGCGTCGGCTTCTGGCACCTCACCGCGCACGGGGCCCGGTACCGGCCCCGGGCGATCGAGGCGCCCGCCTGGGCGGACATCGCGGCGAACTACGCGGCCCCGGTCGCGACGGCCGCGGCCCGGCTCGCCGGGCTCACCCCGGAGGGCCTCAACGGGCGGGTGCTCCTGCTCCACGGACCGCCGGGGACCGGCAAGACGACGCTGCTGCGCAGCCTCGCCCAGGCCTGGCGTCCGTGGTGCTCGACGGACTGCGTGCTCGACCCCGACCGGCTCTTCTCCGAGCCGTCGTACCTGCTCGAGGTGACGACGGCCGAGCCCGAGGTCGACGACGAGGACCGGCCGACGGACGGTCGCTCGCGCTGGCGGCTGCTCGTGCTCGAGGACTGCGACGAGCTCGTCCGCGAGGGGGCGAAGGCCTCCGCGGGTCAGGCCCTCTCCCGGCTGCTCAACCTCACCGACGGGATGCTCGGCCAGGGCACCCAGGTGCTCGTCGCGCTGACGACGAACGAGCGGCTCTCGGCCCTGCACCCCGCGGTCATGCGGCCGGGACGCTGCCTGGCCCAGGTCGAGGTCGGGCGGCTGTCCCCGGCCGAGTGCGCCGCCTGGCTCGCGGCCCGCGGTGCGGACGTCCCGGTGCCGCCGGGCGGCGCGACGCTCGCCGAGCTCTTCGCGGTCGCCGCCGCCGCCCGCGGCGAGGGCCCTGCGGTCACCGTCGGCGGCGCGCCCGCCGAGGGGGTCGGGCTGTACCTCTGACCGGCCACCGGACGGCACCGGACCACCTGGGGGCGGGGCACCCTCAGGTGGTCCGGTGCACCGGTGCCACGAGGCCGGGAGCCTCGCGACGGCGTTCCCCCGGGCGCGGGAACGCCACCTCGCCGCCGGCCGCGCACACGAGCCAGGCGACGAGGACCAGGTCCGCCGCGACGAGCACGGGGACGGCGGTCCCCACGGCGCGGACGTGCGCCCGCACCGTCTCGCCGCGGGCCACGCAGCGCCGGTCGCACGACGCCGAGCCGCCGACGACGAGGGCCGGGTCCTGCACCGCCGCGTGGAAGTGCGCCGCGGACGTCCCGAGCTCGCGGTCCTGGGCCCGGACGTCGAGCACCGCCTCCGCCCCGAGCTGCAGGGTCGCCACGACCCCCGCGCCGACGACGAGCAGCCCGGCCGCGGCGAGCGTCCGCGACCACCCGGCCGGGCGGTCCGCCAGGCCACGGAGGACCGCGAACGTCAGGCCCGCGTAGACCGGCAGCAGGACGAGGGCGCCGGCCACCCAGTCGACGAGCAGGTCGTGCTCGCGCCCGACGACGCCGACCGCGCCGCGCAGGGCCGCTGCGACGAACCCGTTGGCGGTGGCGAGGACGGCGCCGGCGACGGCGGCCTGCACGAGCAGGACCGGCCCGGCCGGCCGGCCCGGCCGTGCCCGGCGGGTGCCGGCGGGAGGCATCAGGTGATCTCCCAGCCGAACATCATCGCGTGGTCCTCGTGCGCGAGGTTGTGGCAGTGCGCCACGTAGGGGCCGGTGAAGTCCCGGAACCCGCGGTAGAGGATCACCGACTCGCTCGGGTCGAGCGCCGCGAGGTCCTCGCGCGACAGGTCGTCGGGGTGCCCGGCGTCCTTCCCCGCGGTGACGTCCTTGCCGTTGCGCATGACGGTCCGGTGCTCCTCCATGTGGAGGTGGAAGGGGTGCACCCAGCCGCCGCCGCCGTTGCGGATCTCCCACAGGTTGAAGGAGCCCTTCTTCTGCTGGGTCAGAGGCGTCTTCCCCGCCGGGTTCTTCAGGCTCCGCGTGACGGTCGCGGGGTCGAACGGCTGGCCGTTGACGAGCCACTCGATCTCGCCGCCGGCGCCGCCGCGCTGCACCTCGAAGACGAGCCGGTCGTCCAGCAGCGTCTTCCAGTTGCCCGGCAGCGGCGGCACGTCGCGCATCGCCGTCGGGATGACGCTGTCGTCCGGGACGAGGTCCTCGATGACGATCTTGATCATCGGGACCTTGTAGCCCGGGTCCGGGGAGAAGCGCGACGAGTTCGACCACATCCGCCCAGTGGGCATCATCATGACGTTCGTCAGGTAGATGACGTCGCCGGGCGTGGTGGGGGTGCCGTCCTGGTACTTCGTGAAGTCGACGACGACCTCGCGGCGCTTGGCCGGCCACAGCTCGAAGGAGTCGCGGACGATCGGCTTGGGCAGCAGGCCGCCGTCGGAGGCGATCTGGGTGAACCTCATGCACTGCTGGCCGTCCGGGATCCGGTACTGGCCCTGGAGGTCCTCCCCCGTCAGCCCGAGGTCGCGGGCCGCGACCGGGCCCTTCGTCGAGGTCATGAGCGTGAACTCGTAGATCCGGGCGATGGACGCGTCGAGGAAGCGGAGGCGGTACTTGCGGCGCTTGACGCGCAGCACGGGGTAGGCGGTGCCGTTGACGGTGAAGATGTCGCCGACGAAGCCGTGGTTCGGGAAGTGCTTGAAGAAGCTCTTGCCCCACCACTCCGGGTGCGTGCGCGGGTTGCCCGCGAGCGGGAACTCGCCCTGCCCGTCGTGGATGTCCTTGTGGACCGTGACGCCGTCGTCGAGCCGCAGGTCGTAGAACGCGAGCGGGATGTCGTAGTCCACCTCGAACGAGCCGTCGCCGTTCTCCCGGCGCACCCCCGGCAGGCGCAGGCCCTGCCGCTCGTCGCCGCCGTCGTACATCCCCGGCAGGCCCTGGTAGCCGGTCTTGGGGTCGTAGATCGGGTAGAGCCCGACCATGCCCTTGTAGACGTTCGAGCCGGTGTGGTCCATCCGGTGGTCGTGGAACCAGAAGAAGCTCTGCTTCTCCCGGTCGTCACCACCGGCCGGCCAGTTGAGGTAGAGGTTGTCGACCCACATCTGCGGCAGGTAGCCGTGGTGCTTGGGCCCGTAGCGCATGGAGTAGTGCGGGTTGCCGTCGCTCTCGGGGGCGGTGTGACCGTTGTGCAGGTGGGTGAGGAACGACCAGTCCGGCGCCCCGAAGTCCTGCCGGTCCAGCCCGAGCGGGTTCTCGTGGAGCCGGTTCTCGAACCGAACGAGCGCCGGCCTGCCGTACTCGGCGTTGATCCGCGGCCCGGGGAAGGTCCCGTTGAAGCCGTAGATCGTGCTGAGCGGCAGGTCGCGGACCGTGCCGGCGGCCACCGGGTTCCCCCGCTCGTCGAACGACGCCGACGGCCGGCCGAGCGCGTCGATCGGCAGCACCTTCGACGTCGTGAAGGCGTGCTGGGCGACGCGCACGTCGATCTTGTAGACGATCGGGTCGGGGTAGCCGACCTTGCCCGGCCACAGCTGGTGGGCCTGGTTGCCCAGCGAGTTCTGCTGGCCCGTGCCGGGCCCGGGCGGGTTCGGCCACGCGCTGTACTCCGACTTCGGGACCGGGCGCAGCGCCGGCGGGATCGGCAGCGCGTCGGAGAACGGCGACACGATGAGCGGGCTCGTCGGGAACGCCTCGAGGTAGACCGCGTCGGAGAAGGCCACGGACGCCGCGCCGACGAGGCCCTGCGGCGAGAGCTGGCCCTTCGTGGCGAGGTCGGGGACCGCGACCACGCGGGCCGCGGCGACCCCGGCGGCGGCCGTCCCGGCGGCCCCGCGCCGCAGCGCGGTCCGGCGGGAGAGCCCGCGGTGGCGCCGCACCGCGGGGTCGGGTGCCGTCACCGGCTCCGGGTGGGTCACGGCGCCGTCAGGGCGCACGTCGTCGTCGATGCTCACGGGTGGACTCCTTCGCCCCGGGCCGGCCGCACGGGCCGGTCCTCGTCCGTGGGACGCACCCCCTCCGGGCCGCCCCCGGCCGGTCCGGCCGTCGCACCCGGCAGGACCTGCGCACCGATCATGGGCAGTCCTCCGCGGCGGCGGGCAGCCGCGGGTTGGGGGGAGGCTGCTAAGGCTGGGCTAAGCCCGGCAGGAGCAGTGTGAAACGGGTCGGCTCACGGGACGTCAGCTCGAGTCGGCCGCCCTCGGCGGCGACGAGCGAGCGCGCCAGCGCCAGGCCGATCCCGCTGCCGCCGGCCGTCGTCACCCCGCGCCGGAACAGCTCCGCGCTCGGCAGCCGCACCGTGTCCCCCTCGTCCGCGACGTCGACCGCGACCGCCCCGTGGGCGTCCCGGACCGTGACCGTGACCGCTCCCGTGCCGTGGGTCAACGCGTTGTCGAGCAACGCGTCCAGCGCCTGCCGGACGGCGGCCCCGGCCGCGGTCGTCCCGGCCGAGCGGGCCGTGACGAGGACGTCGAGCGGGCGGCCGGCACGGGCGTAGGCGGCGGCCCAGCGCGACCCGGCCATCCGGCCGAGCGCCTCCGGGGCGAGCGGCCGGGCCTGCGGGTCGCCGGTCCCGGACCCGGCCGGGCGGCGCAACGACGCGAGGTCGTCGACGACGGCGACGAGCCGGTCCGTCGCCTCCGAGACCGTCCCGAGCCCGGGCCGCAGCGCGTGGTCCGGCCCGGCCAGCGTCGCCTCGACCGCGAGGCGCAGCCCGGTGAGCGGCGTGCGCAGCTGGTGCGTCGCGTCGTCCGCGAAGCCTGCCTCCCGCTCGAGGAGGTGGCCGAGCCGCTCCCCGGTGGCCGTGAGCGCGGCGGCGGCCTCGTCGAGCTCGGGGATGCCGGAGCGGCGGATGTCGACGCCGAAGACCCCCTCGGCGAGGGCGCGGGTCGCGGTCGTGAGGTCCTGGATCGGCGCCGACACCCGGGCCGAGAGCCGGCGGGCCACGAGGGCGGCGAGGCCGAGGACGAGCAGGCCCAGCGCGGCCAGCCCGAGGACCGACTGCACGGTCCGGGTGCGCACCGCCGTCGTGGGCTCCGCGGCCCGCACCAGCGCGACGACGACCCCTCGTTCCTCGACGGGGATCTCGACGACGCGCGAACCGGCGGCGTCCGACTGCCGCGGCCAGGTGTCGTCGACGGCGAGCACCGGCGTCGTGGCCGGCCCCTGCCCCGCGAGACGGCGGCCGTCGGGGCCGTAGACCGCCAGACGCACGCCGTCGCGGCGGCCTGCCGCGTCGTCGACGCCGGCCGTGTGCGCCGAGCCCTCGACGTCGGCGGGGTCCAGTGCACCCGCCAGACGCAGCGCGGCCCGCTCGAGCCCGGCGTCGGCGTCGCGCAGGAGGACGAGGTGGATGACGACCGCGAGCGGCGCGGCGAAGAGCACGATCGCGACGAGCGTCGTCACGAGGGAGCTGACCACCAGCCGCCGCCGCACCGGGCCTCCTGGGCGCGGCCCCCTGATCCGGGGTGTTGACCGCGACGGCGCCGATCGTAGCCTTGGGGGCATGCCAGGGGCGCTGGTGGTGGAGGACGACGAGATCATCGGCCGGATCCTGGCCGCGGGACTCGAGGAGCAGGGGCACGAGGTCACGTGGTGCGTGACCGGTGCCCTGGCCCTGCGTGCCGCTGCGCAGGGGCCGGTCGGCGTCTGCATCGTCGACCTGGGGCTGCCGGACGCCGAGGGGCTCGACGTCGTCCGGAGCCTGCGCCGCAGCCACCCGCAGGCCGTGATCGTCGTCGCGACCGCCCGCGGTGAGGCGATCGACATCGTCGCCGGGCTCGACGCCGGTGCGGACGACTACCTCGTCAAGCCGTTCACGATGATGGAGGTGCTCGCCCGGCTGCGGGCGCACACGCGGCGGCTCTCGCCCCTGGTGCCGCCCGCCCCGCTCGTCGCCGGCGCGCTGACGGTCGACACCGACCGCCGCAGCGTCAGCGTCGGCGGTGTCGAGGCACCGGTGCGGCCCAAGGAGCTGGAGCTGCTCGCCCTGCTCGCACGGTCCGTCGGGCGGGCGGTCAGCCGCCAGGTCGTGCTCCGCGAGCTGTGGCCGGACCCGGGGCGCTCGGCGCAGAAGTCGCTCAACGTCACGCTGACGACGCTGCGGCAGAAGCTCCACGAGGCGGCCGCGACGGCCGGCGTCGAGGCGCCGGTCATCACGACGCTGCACTCCTTCGGGTACCGCCTCG
>JACRAB010000216.1 GCA_016213575.1 Actinomycetota bacterium | reverse complement strand
GCGCTCATCACGGCGGCCCCCGGCCTCGACGGCGTGAGCCGGGTCTCGCCGGACAACGCCGCCGCCGTCCGGCTCCCCCTGGAGCGCCTCGCCGAGCTCGGGCACACCCACGTCGCGTTCCTCACCGCGCCGCGCGGCCTCATGGCCGACCCCGACCGGCTGCGGTACTTCCGCCGCGAGGCCCGCCGGCTCGGCCTGCGCGGCGACGTCGTCCCGGGGCCGCTGACGATCGCCGACGTGCACGCGACGACCCTGCGGATGCTCTCGGCGAGCGACCCGCCGACGGCCGTCGTCGCGAACTCCGACTACACCGCTCACGGGGTGTACACGGCCGTGCGCGAGCTGGGCCACGACATCGGCGGCACGGTGAGTGTCGTGGGTCACGACGACCTCCCGACCTCCGCGCTCCTCGACCCGCCGTTGGCCACCCTGCGCCTGGACCGCCGCGCGATGGGCCGTGCACTCATGGAACGCCTGATCAGCCACGGGACGGCGCAGGACCACCGGGAGCCGGTGGAGCTCGTCGAGCGCCCCTCCCTCGGGCCGCCCCGTCACCTGCGCGTGACGAGCCGTTCCCGTGCACGTCATCCCAGGTCAGCCACCCGTTCCCCGGCCGCGGCGACAACTCGGTAACGGCGCTTGACGGCCCCGGGACCCCCGTGAAAGATGACGACCGCCTAAACGATTCGGTGCCCGCTCCGGCGGGCTGACAGCCAGCCGCACCCGCGTACCGGTCCAGCCCATCAGGCACCAGCGTCCTCACCCCGGCCGTCGCCCAGACGGCCCGGTCGGCCCCCCAACAGGAGGCAACACAGTGCGAACGTCCCGTCGGGCATTCATCTCGGTCTTCGCCGTCGGTGCGGCGCTCGCCGTGACCGCCTGCTCCCCGCCCACCAGCGAGGGCACCTCGACGACGAACAGCCCCGCGGCGAGCGGCTCGAGCGCCGCCGTCGACGCCAAGACGGCGACCTCGGCCGCCGCCTTCGGCGGCATGGAGGCCCTCGTCACGGCCGCCAAGGCCGAGGGCCAGCTGAACGTCATCGCCCTCCCGCCGGACTGGGCGAACTACGGCGAGATCATCAGCACCTTCTCGACGAAGTACGGCATCAAGGTCAACTCCGCGCAGCCGGACGGCTCGAGCCAGGACGAGGTCAACGCCGTCAAGCAGCTCAAGGGCACCGACCGCGCCCCGGACGTCCTCGACATGGGCGCCGCGGTGACCGTCGCCAACACCGACCTCTACGCGCCGTACCAGGTCGCGACGTGGGCCGACATCCCGGACGCCCAGAAGGAGGCCACCGGCCTGTACGTGCAGGACTACGGCGGCTACATGTCGATCGGCTACGACTCGGCCAAGGTGCCGGACGTGACCTCCGTGGCCGACCTGCTCAAGCCGGAGTACAAGGGCAAGGTCGCGCTCAACGGTGACCCGACGGCGGCCAACGCGGCGCTCAACGGCGTCATGATGGCCTCGATCGCCAACGGCGGCTCCGTCGACGACATCAGCAAGGGTGTCGAGTTCTTCGGCAAGCTCAAGAAGGCCGGCAACTTCATCCCCGTCCAGGCGACGTCCGCGACGGTGAAGAACGGCACGACGCCGGTCGTCTTCGACTGGGACTACCTGTCGGCGGCCGCGAAGAAGCAGGTCCCGACGTGGAAGGTCTTCGTCCCGAAGGAGTCCGTCCTCGGCGGCTACTACAACCAGGCCATCAACAAGGACGCCCCGCACCCCGCGGCGGCGCGCCTGTGGCAGGAGTTCCTCTTCTCCGACGAGGGCCAGAACCTGTGGCTCAAGGGTGGCGCACGTCCGGTCCGGATGGACGCCATGACGAAGGCCGGCACGATCGACGCCGCGGCCGCCGCGGCGCTGCCGCCGGTCGAGGGCACCCCGGGCTTCTTGAGCGTCGACCAGTCGGCGAAGGCGTCCGTGGCGCTGAAGACGTCCTGGCAGAAGGCGATCAGCTGACCAGGGCACGACGGACAACGGAAGCGCTCCATGACTGACAGCGCGACCACGGTCGGCGGCCGCCCCGCCGGGGGCGGCCGTCGGCTGGCGTGGTCCGGGCGCGGGGCCCTGCCCGTCTTCGTGTACGTGGGCCTCTTCCTCCTCCTGCCCACCCTCGTCGTCGTCTTCGGCGCGTTCGTCGACCCGTCGGGGCGCCCGACGACGGCGAACCTGTCGGCGCTCGGCGAGGACTTCGTCGTCACCTCGTTCAAGAACAGCATCGTGCTGTCCGCCGAGAGCGCGATCATCGGCGCCCTGCTCGGCGCCGTGGTCGCCTACGCGATCGCGACCGGCCGCCCCGAGGGCGGCCTGCGCCGCACGTTCGTCGCGGCGTCCGGGATGCTCGCGCAGTCCGGCGGCGTCACGCTCGCCTTCGCCTTCATCTCGACGATCGGCGCCGAGGGCTTCATCACGGTGCTGCTGCGCGGCACCGGGCTCGACGTCAGCCCGACGCTGCTGTTCGGGCTCAGCGGCCTGACGATCGTCTACGCGTACTTCCAGATCCCGCTCATGGTGCTCGTGTTCCTCCCCGCGCTCGACGGCATCCGGCCGCAGTGGCGGGAGGCGACCGAGAGCCTCGGCGGCACCTCGTGGCACTACTGGCGCCACGTCGCGGTGCCGATCCTCACGCCGCCGTTCCTCGGTGCGCTGCTGCTGCTGTTCGCGAACGCCTTCTCCGCCTACGCGACGGCGGCCGCCCTCATCAGCCAGGGCAGCATCATCGCCCCGCTGCAGATCCGGGTCGCGCTCACGAGCGAGACGATCGCCGGCCAGGAGAACGTCGGCAAGGCGATCGCGCTCGGCATGATCGTCGTCGTCGGCGTCGTCATGGCGCTGTACACGCTGCTCGAGCGCCGCAGCGCGCGATGGCTGAAGAAATGAGCGCCGCTGATGAGACGAGCGCGGCTCGAGAAGTGAGAGGGGCCCGATGAGCCAGACGACCCCCTACCCCGCCGCGAGCGCCGGCAGCATCGCCGTCCTCAGCGGCGACGCGACGGCCCGCTCGCCGCGGGGGCTGCGGGCCGCCCGCAACCGCCGGCTCCAGGTGTTCCGGGCCGTCGTCCTGCTCCTCGCGTCGGCGTTCTTCCTCGTGCCGTTCCTCGCGATGGTCGAGTTCAGCACCCGCGGCACCGGGGTGGACGCCCCGCGCACGCTCGACGCCTGGCGCCGCATCGTCACCTACCCGAACCTCATCTCGGCGATCGTCACCTCGCTCGAGCTGTCGGTCCTCACCTCGGTCGCCTCGCTGGCGCTCATGGTGCCGACGATGATCTGGGTGCGGCTGCGCCTGCCCCGGATCAACCGGCTCGTCGAGTTCGTCTGCCTGCTGCCGCTGACGATCCCCGCGATCGTCCTCGTCGTCGGGCTCGTCCCGGTGTACGCCTGGGTGAACTACCTGTCCCCCGGCCCGCTCAAGGGCTCCTCACTGGTCCTGACGTTCGCGTACATCGTGCTCGTCCTGCCCTACGTCTACCGCTCGCTCGACGCGGGCCTGCGCGCCATCGACGTGCAGACCCTCGCCGAGGCCGCGCGCAGCCTCGGCGCCGGCTGGCCGACGGTGATCTTCCGGGTCGTCGGGCCGAACATGTCGGCGGCGATCCTCAACTCGGCCGTCCTGTGCGTCGCCCTCGTCATGGGCGAGTTCACCGTGGCCTCGCTGCTCAACTACGTGAACCTGCAGTACGAGCTGAACAACCTCGGCCAGGCCGACGCGGGAGTCTCCGTCGCGGTCGCCGTCGGGTTCCAGCTCTTCGTCGTCGCCCTGCTCGTGGGCCTGTCGTTCATCGGCCGCCGTCGCGGCAGCAAGGAGGCGTGAGTGTCGACCACGACGACCACGACGGAGGGCACCTCCGGTCCCCTCGGCCGGGCCGGGGTCGAGGTCCGGCTCGAAGGGCTCGTCCGGCGCTACGGCACCGTGACCGCGCTCGACGGCCTCGACCTCACGCTCCACGCCGGTGAGCTCGTCGCCCTGCTCGGCCCGTCGGGGTGCGGCAAGACGACGGCCCTGCGGCTGCTCGCCGGCCTCGAGGACTGCGACGCCGGCCGGGTCGTCGTCGGCGGCCAGGACCTCACGCACCTGCCGACGAACAAGCGCGGCATGGGCATGGTCTTCCAGGCCTACTCGCTCTTCCCGCACATGACGGCCCGCGAGAACGTCGCGTTCGGGCTGCGGCTGCGCAAGGTCGGGCAGACCGAGCGGCTCAAGCGCGCCGGCGACATGCTCGACCTCGTCGGCCTGTCGAAGCAGGCCGACCGCTACGCGCACCAGATGTCCGGCGGCCAGCAGCAGCGCGTCGCCCTGGCCCGCGCGCTCGCGATCCAGCCGACCGTGCTCCTGCTCGACGAGCCGCTGTCGGCGCTCGACGCCAAGGTGCGCGTCCAGCTGCGGGACGAGATCCGCCGCATCCAGCTCGAGGTCGGCACGACGACGCTGTTCGTCACGCACGACCAGGAGGAGGCGCTCGCGATCGCCGACCGGGTCGGGGTCATGCGCGACGGCCGGCTCGAGCAGCTCGCCTCCCCCATCGACGTCTACTCCAGCCCCGCGACCCCGTTCGTCGCCGACTTCGTCGGGCTCATGAACCGGATCTCGGCGACGGTCGCGGACGGCGCGGCCCGGGTGCTCGGGGCGGTGCTGCCGCTCGCGGCGGGCACGACCGCCACGGCCGGCGCCGGGACGGCGCTCGTCCGGCCCGAGGCGGTCCAGGTGCTCTCGTCCGGCGGCGAGGCGGCGGTCGAGGGCAGCGCGGCCGGCTCGATCGTCTCCACGGCCTTCCTCGGCGCGGTGAGCCGGCTGACGATCGACGTCGACGGTGGGCTCGTCGTCGCCCAGATGCCGACCGCCCAGGCGGCCGAGTTCCGGCCGGGCGACACCGTGAACATCACGGTCCGGCCCGACCCGGTGCTCGTCACCCAGGCCTGACCGGCACGACCCGCCGTACTCTCTGCCGCACGTTCTGCCGCACGATCTGCCGCACGTCCCGCCGGGCACCTCACGGCACCGTCCCGACCACCGCCGCCCCACGGCCCATCCTGCCGAGGACCTGATGAGCGCGCCCCACCTGCCGGCCGTCGGTTTCGCGACGCCGCCCCCGCTCACCCTGCACCGCACCTGGGGCGGCGGTGAGATCGTCCGCACCGGGCGGGAGGCGGCGTACCGGCAGCTCGACATCGGCGGCGGCGAGGCTCACCTGCTCCGCGACGAGCTCGCCCCCGGGGCGTCGCGCTGGCGCGGTGCCGCCGGGTCGGTGCGCGGCGTCCGGTCGCTGCTCTGCCTCGCGCACGTCACGGACCTGCAGCTCGCCGACGTCCAGTCCCCCGCCCGGTTCGAGTTCTTCAACCGGGAGTTCGCGGACCCGCGGTTCCGCGACCTCGTCCCCGTGCAGCGCCCCCAGGAGGCGCTCACGGCGCACGCCGTCGACGCGATGCTGCGCACCCTCAACCGGATCGACGCCGGCCCGGTCGGCAGCCGGCCGGTCGACCTCGTCGTGACGACGGGCGACGCGATCGACAACGCCCAGTGGAACGAGCTCGAGGCGTTCCTCGCGCTCATGGACGGCGGCGTCGTCCGCGGCCGCTCCGGCGCGCACCGCTACGAGGGCGTCCAGTCGGTCACCTGGCCGGACGACGTCTTCTGGCGGCCGGACGGCGCGGGGCCGGCGGGCGAGGACCTGTTCCGCGCGCACAACGGCTTCCCGCACCTGCCGGGACTCATCGCGCGCGCGCTCGACGACTTCCCCTCCGCCGGGCTGCGGGTGCCGTGGCTCGCCTGCTTCGGCAACCACGAGGCGCTCATCCAGGGCGTCGGGGTCGTCACCCCCGAGGTCGAGGCGGCCCTCGTCGGCGGGCTCAAGCCGACCCGGCTGCCCCCGGGCATCGACCTCGACCGGGCGGTCGAGATCTTCATCTCGGGCTCGCACGCCTTCCTCGGCGGCGACGACCGGCCGGTGACGCCCGACCCGTCCCGCCGTCCGATCACCCGCGCCGAGTTCGTCGAGGCGCACTTCCGCAGCGGCGCCCGGCCCGACGGCCACGGCTTCACCGAGGCGAACCGGCGCACCGGGACGGCCTACTACGCCTACGACACCGAGCACGTCCGCCTCGTCGCGCTCGACACGACGTGCGTGGCGGGGGCCGCGGACGGCGCCCTCGACGTGGACCAGGTCCGCTGGCTCGAGGAGCGGCTCGTCGAGGTGCACTCGCAGTACGAGACGCCCGACGGGACGACGGTGCGCACGGGGCACGACGACCGGCTCGTCGTCCTGTTCTCCCACCACGGCCTGGACACCCTGACGAACCGGCGCGGCGTCCGCCCCGGCGTCGACGGCTCGGACGTCGTCGGCGCCCCGGAGCTGCTGCGCCTGGTGCACCGCTTCCCGAACGTCGTCCTGTGGCTCAACGGCCACACGCACACGAACGGCGTCCGGCCGCGCCCGCACCCGGACCGCACGGGTGCGGGGTTCTGGGAGGTCACGACGTGCGCCGTCGTCGACTGGCCCTGCCAGACCCGGATCGTCGAGATCGTCGACGCGGGCGAGGGAATGCTCGCGCTCGCGTGCACGATGGTCGACCACGACAGCCCCCAGCACCTCACGGGCGCCTGGTCCGGCGGGATGGCGGCGACCGGCGGGATCCCGGTGCAGGCCACCGCGTCGGCGTCCCCGCACGGGCAGGTCGACCTCGCCGCGCTGCACCGCGAGCTCGCGGCGAACGTGCCGTGGGCCGGCCTGGACTCGCCGCTCGCCGGCACGGTCGCCGACCGCAACGTCGTCCTGCCGATCCGGGCCCCCTTCCCGCTGACCCGGGCGTACTGACCCCTCCCGCACTCGCGCGGGCTGACCCGCGCTGACCCGCGCGACCGTCGCGGGTCAGCGCGGTGCGCGTGCCGCGTGCACCCGGTCGGTGAACCCGAGCCGGCGCTCGAGGACCCCGACCCGCGACCGGGGGCGCAGCGCGGCCTGCTCGCGCAGCGGGCCGAGGATGCCGGCCTCGAGCCCGTCGGCGGGGTACCGCTCCTCGATCGCCCGGCGGACGCCCCCCCCGGCCCCGTGGGTGCGGGCCCGGAGCAGGTCCGCACCCGCGCCCGCGTTGAGCAGGTGCGCCTCGACGCCGCGGTCGCGCGGCACCGTGACCTCCCGGTGCAGGACGACGGCGTCGGCGAGCGCCTCCGCGCGCGGGTACCCGTGGGCCGTCGCGAGGTCGAGGGCGGCGAGCCCGCCCTCGACGGCGAAGCAGCCGCCGCGCCGGCCGCGGTGCGCGGGCGTGAGGCCGAGGTCGTGGAGCAGGCAGGCGGCGTAGAGCAGCTCGGGGTCGGGGCGCAGCCCGTTCGCCCGGCCGAGGACGTCCGCCCAGAGCCAGGTGCGCAGGCAGTGCGCGAGGACGGCGCTGCCCGCGCTGCTGTCCGCGTCGCGGCTCGCCTCGAACGCCGCCCGGGCGAACGCCGAGTCCGGCGGCCGCTCCGCGAGGTCGAGGTCCGGCCGCACCGCGCCGTCCCGTCCGCCGTCCCGTCCGCCGTCCCGTCCGCCCCCGGCGGCCGTGCGACGGCGCACGGCCACCGCGACCCGGGCCGCGGCGAGCAGGTTCGTGAGCTCCTGCCGGCGGGAGTGCCGGCCGCCGGTGGGGCGTGCCGAAGCGAGGTCGTGACGGCTCACGACGCGGCCCCGGCGAGCACGGTGAACCGGGCCCGGTAGTCGGCCGGCGAGGTCCCCACGACCCGCAGGAACGCCCGCCGCATCACCTCGGCGGAGGCGAACCCGGCCCGCCGGGCGGCGGCGTCGACGGTGCTGCCGCGCTCGAGGGCGTCCCGGACCGTCTCGACCCGCACCGCCTCGACGAACCGGGCCGGGCTCGTGCCGACCTCCGCCCGGAAGCACCGGGCGAGGTGCCGCGGGCTCATCGCCGCCCGGTCCGCGAGGGCCTCGAGCCGGTGGTCGGCCTGCGGCGCGTCGAGGACGGCGTCGACGACCCGCCGCAGCGCGCCCTCCGGCAGTGCCGGCAGCGGGACCCGGGTGCGGAACTGGGCCTGCCCGCCCGGCCGGCGCAGGAACACGACGAGCCAGCGGGCGACGTCCCGGGCGACGACGAGCCCGTGGTCGGCCTCGACGAGGGCCAGCGCGAGGTCGATGCCCGCGGTGACCCCGGCGGACGTGACGACCGGCCCGTCGGCGACGACGATCCGGTCCGGCTCCCAGCGGGTCGCCGGGTACGCCCGGGCCGCCGCGCGGGCGACCGCCCAGTGCGTCGTCGCACGGCGGCCGTCGAGCAGCCCGGCCGCGGCGAGCGTGAGCGCCCCCGCGCAGACGGACGCCGTCCGCCGGCTGCGGGCCGCGAGCCGCCGCACGGGCGCGACGTCGTCCTCGGGCGGCGGGGCGCCCGTGAGGTCGAACGCGCCCGGCACGAGCAGCGTGTCGAACGGCCCGCGGACGGTGTCGAGGTCGGTGTCGGCCCGGACGACGAGCCCGCTGCCGGCGCGGACGTCCCGCCCGCCCGGGGACGCCGTCCGCACCCGGTAGGCCGCCCGGCCGAGCAGCCGGTTCGCGGCGTCGAGGACGTCGAGCGGCCCCGCGACGTCGAGCAGCTGGACGCCGTCGCGCAGCATCACGAGCACCTGCCGGGCCGGACCCGGTCGCGCATCACCCATGCCCCAACGATCACGCCCGCCCCCGTTGTCCGCAAGGACGCCCACCCCACGATTCCGGCCATCCCCCTGGGCCGCTCATGCTCGCGCCGGGTACCGTTCCGAGCCCGTTCCCGGCGTCGGAGCGGTACATGCCGTGAGCATCAGCGGTCGCGGTACTAGGTTGCGGGGCGTGGACGACGTGGAGCTGGACAGGCTGGTCGCGCTCGCCGGGGCCTGGCGGGACGACGACCCCGACCCGCGGACCCGGGCGGCGCTCGACGACCTCGTCGCGCGGGCCGTGACGAACGGGACCGGCGCGGCCGGCGCGCGCGAGGAGCTCGCCGACGCGTTCGCGGGGACGCTCGAGTTCGGCACCGCCGGTCTGCGCGGGGCGCTCGGCCCCGGGCCGAACCGGATGAACCGCTCGGTCGTCGTCCGCGCGGCCGCCGGGCTCGCGGCGTACCTGCGGGCGACCGTCCCGGGGCAGCCGCACGTCGTCGTCGGCTACGACGCGCGCACCGACTCCGACGTCTTCGCCCGGGACACCTGCGCGGTCATGAGCGCGGCGGGGGTGAGCGCGACCGTGCTGCCCCGGCCGCTGCCGACGCCGGTCCTCGCCTACTGCGTGCGGGCGTTCGACGCCGACGCGGGCGTCATGGTCACCGCGAGCCACAACCCCCCGCAGGACAACGGGTACAAGGTCTACCTCGGCGGCCGGGCGGACACGTCGCCGGGCCGCGGCGCGCAGATCGTGCCGCCGGCGGACGCCGGGATCGCCGCCGCGATCGCGGCCGCCGGGCCGGTGCTCGGGGTGCCGCTGGACGGCGACGGCTGGACGACGCTCGACGACGGCGTCGTCGACGCCTACCTCGACGCGCTGACGGCCGGGCCGCAGTCCGTCGTCCGGCCCGGGCCGCGCGACCTCGACGTCGTGCTCACCCCGCTCCACGGCGTCGGCGGCGACACGTGCAGCCGCGCCCTCGTCGCGGCGGGCTTCGCGGCGCCGTACGTCGTCCCCGAGCAGGCCCTGCCCGACCCGGCGTTCCCGACGGTGGCGTTCCCGAACCCCGAGGAGCCGGGGGCCGTCGACCTCGCGGTCGCGGCCGCCTCACGGCGCGGGGCGGACCTCGTCGTCGCGAACGACCCGGACGCCGACCGGTGCGCCGTCGCCGTCCCGGACCCGGCGCTGCCCGCGCTCGCGGACGGCCGACCGGCGTGGCGGATGCTCCGCGGCGACGAGCTCGGCGCGCTGCTCGCCGACCACGTCCTCACCCGGGACGCCGGCCGGCTGCCGGACGGCGCCGTCGTCGCCTGCTCGATCGTGTCGTCGCAGCTGCTGGCCCGGATCGCGGCCGACCACGGGGTCCGGCACGCCGAGACGCTCACCGGCTTCAAGTGGATCTCCCGGGTTGACGGCCTCGTCTACGGGTACGAGGAGGCGCTGGGCTACTGCGTCGCGCCCGATCTCGTGCGGGACAAGGACGGGATCAGCGCGGCGCTCGTCGTGTGCGAGCTCGCCGCAGCCCTCAAGGCCTCCGGCCGCACGCTGCTCGACGCCCTCGACGACCTCGCGCGCCGGCACGGCGTCCACGCGACCGACCAGCTCTCGGTGCGCGTCACCGACCTCGCGCTCATCGCCGACGCGATGGCCCGGCTGCGGGCCACGCCGCCGGCGACCCTCGGCGGGCGGCCGGTCGTCGAGGCGGTCGACCTCGCGGCGGGCGGCGCCGGGCTGCCCCCGACCGACGGCCTGCGGTACCGCACGGACGGCGGCGTGCGGGTCGTCGTCCGGCCGAGCGGCACCGCGCCCCCGCGCCCGTGCGACGGCGAGGCGGGCGTCCCGGTCGGCGGCGACGCCCCGGACGACGGTCCGGACGACGACCCGCCGGGCGGCCTCGCCGCGGCCCGGGCGCAGGCCCGGACGACGCTCGACGCCGTCCGGGCGGACCTGTCCGCGGCGCTGGCTCTGGGGTAGCCGGGCCGGCGGCCGTCAGGGCGCGCGGGCAGCCGCCCGCGCCGCCCACTCCCGCCGCGCCGCCTCGTCCCGGGCCTCCTCGGCGACGTCGAGCCGGCGCCCCGGCCAGCCGCTGACCCGGCCGAAGAGCGTGAGCAGCGACGGTGCGAGGAGCGTCCGGACGACGAGCGCGTCGAGGAGGATCCCGACGACGAGGGCGAAGGCCAGCTCGCGGAACTGCCGCAGCGGCACCAGGGCCAGCGTGCCGAGGCTCGCGGCGAGCGCGACGCCGGCGGTCGTGATCGCCGCGGACGACTGCGGCAGCGCCGCGAGCATCGCCTCCCGCAGCGGCCGGTGCCGGGCGTGCGCCCAGACGTGGCCGACGGCGAAGAGGTTGTAGTCCGAGCCGAGTGCGAGCAGCAGCACCCCCGCGGCGAGCGGGACGAAGAACGTCACCCCCGGGTGCCCGAGCTCGCCCTGGAACACGAGCGTCGTGAGCCCGAGCGTCGCCCCTGCCGAGAGCACCGTGCAGACGAGCAGCAGCACCGGTGCGACGAGCGCCCGCAGGAACAGCGCCATGAGCGCGAGGTTCACCGCGAGCGCGGCGAGGACGATGACGAGCAGGTCGCGGTCGGACTGGCCGACGACGGCCGCGACGGCGGCGCTGTCCCCGCCGACGCCGGCCCGGGCGCCCGCCGGCAGCCCGGCCTCCCGGAGCAGCCCCGGCAGCCGTTCGGTGAGCCGGTCGACGGCCCGGACGGCGTCCGCGTCGAGCGGATCGACGTCGAGGACGACGAGGTACTGCGCGGCGAGCCGGTCGGCGCGGACGAAGAGCCCGGTCTCGCGACCGGCAGCGGCCGCCAGGGCGGTCTCCTCCCGCGGGCCGATGACGCCGGCGACGTGCGGCTGCCGGGCCACGAGGTCCTGCAGGCGCCCCAGCGCCGCGGCGTCCAGCGGCTCGCCCTGCGCTCCGGCGTCCGAGGCCGCGACCTCGACGAGGGTCGGGGACGTGATGCCCGCCGCGAAGCCGCTCGCGGCGGCGTCCGCGGCCCGCCGCACCTCGTCGTCCGCCGGCAGCGACGCGACGAACGGCAGCCCCGCGCGCAGACCGAGCACCGGCAGCGTGAGGGCACCGAGCCCGGCGAGGCAGACGACGGCGACGACGGCCGCCCCGGCCCGGGTCCGGATGACCCGGACCGTGCCGCGGCGCAGCAGCGCGGCGACGCTCTCCCGGCGCGCCGACTCCGGCCGCGAGGGCCACACGCACCACCGGCCGAGCACCGCCATGAGAGCGGGCACCAGGGTCACGCAGACGAGGAGCGTGACGAGCACGGTGACCGCCATCGCGGGGCCGAACGCGCGCACCGGCGGCGAGTCAGCCAGCCGCAGGGCCATGACGCCCGCGGAGACGGTGACGCCCGCGACGAGCACGATCGGCGCGAAGACGCCGGTCGTGCGGGCCGCCGCGTCGACGCGCGGGTGGCCGTCGGCGAGGTCGGCGCGCAGCCCGGAGAGGAAGTAGACGACGTAGTCGGTGACGATCCCGAGCATGAGCGCGACCATGAGCGGCTCGAGGTCGGCGGGGACGTCCCAGCCGAACCGCTCGCCGAGCAGCCCCGCGGTCCGGGTGACGAGCACGAACGACAGCCCCGAGACGCCGAGGGTGAGCAGCGGGGCGACGACCGACCGGAACGCGACGCCGACGACGAGCAGGACGGCCGCGAGCGACCCGGCCTCGAGCAGCCGCAGCGACTCCTCGATGACGCGGGTCTGCGCGGCCCGGGCGGGCAGCGAGCCGGTGACCCCGACGACGCCCGCCTGCGGACCGAGCGCCTGCGCGTAGGCGTGCGCACCCTCGAGGGCGCCCGCGAAGCTCGTGCCGGGCTGCGGGTAGAGGAACGTCACGACGGTCGTGCCGGGCGTGCGGACGGCGGGCAGCCGCTCGTCCGACGGCACGGGGACGGCGGCCCGCAGGTGCTCGGTCGGGCGCTCGGCGAGCGCGCGGGCGGCGTCCACGGCGGCCTGCCGGGCGGCGTCCGGCAGCCCGGCCGGGTCGTGCTGGACGACGGCCAGCCGGCTGAGCAGCGGGACGCCGAGGTCCTTCGCGGCGCGCGCCTCGGCGAGCAGCGCCGGGTTGTCGGTGGTCGTGACGTCCCCGAGGCCGCCCCCGCTCGTGCCGAGGGCGGGCAGGAGCAGCGCCGCCGCGCCCGCCGCGACGCACCAGCCGAGCAGCACCGGCCAGCGCAGCGCGACGAGGACCCGCGCCCAGAGCCGTGCCCGAGGTTCGTCCGCCATGACGCACCGCCCGTCCCGCGCCCGCCGCCCCGCGCCGGCCGCCCGGCGCCGTGGGTGACCATCCCGCCGGGGCCCCGGTCCGGCAAGCGCAGCCGGTCCGGCCCCCGGGGAGGTCCCCTCGGGGCGCCCCGGACGGTCACTCGGACGGCGCAGCGCGGGCACGACCTGCCAGCGGCCCCGGAAGGAGGACTGGCGAGTCTCGCCGACAGGTGGCGATCAGGACGGCGGTTAGAGTGGCGACGTGACTGCGACGACGCCTGCGCTCACCGACCGCGTTCGCGACGTCCTCGGCTCGACGACCCTCGACGACGCGTCCCTGCGGCGCTGGCTCCACGGGCTGCCCGGGGTCGACGAGGTCGGCGCCCACGGCCGGGCCGCGATGCTCGGCACCCGGTCCGTCAAGACGACGTCGAAGGCCTGGGCCCTCGACCTCGCCGTCTCGATGGTCGACCTCACGACGCTCGAGGGCGCGGACAGCTTCGGCACGGTGCGCTCGCTGTGCGCCAAGGCCCGGGTGCCCGACGCCGACGACCCGGCGTGCCCGAAGGTCGCCGCCGTGTGCGTCTACAACGACCTCGTGCCGGTCGCCGTCGAGGCGCTCGCCGGCAGCGGGGTCAAGGTCGCCGCGGTGACGACGGCCTTCCCGAGCGGCCGGGCCAGCCTGCCCGTCAAGCTCGCCGACACCCGGGACGCCGTCCAGGCCGGTGCCGACGAGATCGACATGGTCATCGACCGGGGCGCGTTCCTCTCCGGGCGCTACCTCAAGGTGTTCGAGGAGATCGTCGCCGTCCGCGAGGTCTGCGACGAGGCCGTGGCGCTGCACGGCCGGCGCGCGCACCTCAAGGTGATCCTCGAGACCGGGGAGCTCTCGACGTACGACAACGTGCGCCGCGCGTCGTGGCTCGCGATGCTCGCCGGCGGGGACTTCATCAAGACGAGTACCGGCAAGGTCTCCCCCGCGGCGACGCTGCCGGTCACGCTGGTCATGCTCGAGGCGGTCCGGGACTGGGCGGCGCTCACCGGCGAGATCATCGGCGTCAAGCCGGCCGGCGGGATCCGGACGGCGAAGGACGCGATCAAGCACCTCGTCCTCGTCCACGAGACCGCCGGGGAGCGCTGGCTCGACCCGGACCTGTTCCGGTTCGGTGCGTCCAGCCTGCTCAACGACCTGCTGCTGCAGCGCCGGCGGATGCGCACCGGCGTCTACGCGAGCGCCGACCGGCTCACGCTCGCGACGTGACACGACGACCCGGTCGCCTCCCGGACCCGTTGCGCCGCACCCTGTTCGCCTCTTCGCCCATCGGTTGAAGGACACCATGCCGACCTTCGAGTACGCACCGGCCCCCGAGTCCCGGGCGGTCGTCGACCTGCAGCCGTCGTACGGGCTGTTCATCGGCGGCGAGTTCGTCGACCCCGTCGACGGCACCTCGATGAAGACGGTCAACCCGGCGACCGAGGAGGTCCTCTCCGAGGTCGCCGTCGGCGGCGCCGCGGACGTCGACCGCGCGGTGAAGGCGGCCCGGCGCGCGTACGAGCGCACCTGGTCGCGGATGCCCGCGGCCGAGCGCGGCAAGTACCTGTTCCGGATCGCGCGGATCCTCCAGGAGCGCGGCCGCGAGCTCGCGGTGCTCGAGAGCCTCGACAACGGCAAGCCGATCCGGGAGAGCCGCGACGTCGACGTCCCGCTCGCCGCGGCACACTTCTTCTACCACGCGGGCTGGGCCGACAAGCTCGCCTGGGCGGGCCTGCACGGCGCCGCGCTCGGGCCGGACGGCGTCCCGCTGCCGCTCGGGGTCGCGGGCCAGGTCATCCCGTGGAACTTCCCGCTCCTCATGCTCGCGTGGAAGGTCGCCCCGGCGCTCGCGACGGGCAACACGGTCGTGCTCAAGCCGGCCGAGACGACGCCGCTCACCGCGCTGCTCTTCGCCGACATCTGCCGCCAGGCCGACCTGCCGCCGGGCGTCGTCAACATCGTCACCGGCGCCGGCGCGACGGGGGCGGCGCTCGTCGGGCACCCGGACGTCGACAAGGTCGCCTTCACCGGCTCGACCGCCGTCGGCCGCGAGATCGCGAGAACCGTTGCGGGCAGCCGCAAGAAGCTCACCCTCGAGCTCGGCGGCAAGGCCGCGAACATCGTCTTCGACGACGCCGCGATCGACGAGACGGTCGAGGGCATCGTCGACGGGATCTTCTTCAACCAGGGCCACGTCTGCTGCGCGGGGTCGCGGCTGCTCGTGCAGGAGACCATCGCCGAGGAGGTCGTGGGCCGGCTGCAGCAGCGGATGGCGCAGCTGCGCGTCGGCGACCCGCTCGACAAGAACACCGACGTCGGCGCGGTGAACTCCGCGGAGCAGCTGCAGCGGATCACCGACCTCGCGGCGGTCGGCGACGCCGAGGGCGCGCAGCGCTGGACGGCGCCGTGCCCGTTGCCGGAGAACGGGTTCTGGTTCTCCCCGACGCTCTTCACGAACGTGTCGCCGGCGCACACGATCGCGCGTGACGAGATCTTCGGCCCGGTGCTGTCGGTCATGACGTTCCGGACGCCGTCCGAGGCCGTGACGAAGGCGAACACGACGCCGTACGGGCTGTCGGCGGGCATCTGGACCGAGAAGGGCTCGCGGATCCTCTGGATGGCGGACCGGTTGCGGGCCGGCGTCGTCTGGGCGAACACGTTCAACCGGTTCGACCCGACGAGCCCCTTCGGCGGGTACAAGGAGTCCGGCTACGGCCGCGAGGGCGGCCGGCACGGGCTCGCCGCGTACGTGAAGGAGGCCTGACGTGGCGGCGAGACTCGACGTCCGCAAGACGTACAAGCTCTACGTGGGCGGGAAGTTCCCGCGCAGCGAGTCGGGGCGCTCCTACGAGGTGACCGACGCGAAGGGCCGCTTCGTCGCGAACGCGGCGATGGCGTCCCGCAAGGACGCGCGCGACGCCGTCCTCGCCGCGCGGGCCGCGTTCGCCGGCTGGTCCGGGGCAACGGCCTACAACCGCGGGCAGGTGCTCTACCGGGTCGCCGAGGTCATGGAGGGCCGGCACGCCCAGTTCGCCGAGGAGGTGGCGCGCGCCGAGGGCCTGACCGCAGCGAAGGCGCGGGCCGTCGTCGACGCCGCGATCGACCGCTGGGTCTGGTACGCGGGCTGGACCGACAAGGTCGCCCAGGTCGCCGGTGCCGCGAACCCGGTCGCCGGGCCCTACTTCAACCTGTCCGTGCCCGAGCCGACCGGCGTCGTCGCCGTCCTCGCCCCGCAGGCGTCGAGCCTGCTCGGCCTCGTGAGCGTCGTCGCCCCGGTCGTCGCGGGCGGCAGCACCTGCGTCGTCCTCGCGTCCGAGCGCCGGCCGCTGCCCGCCGTCGTGCTCGGCGAGGTGCTCGCGACGTCCGACGTCCCCGGCGGTGTCGTCAACCTCCTCACCGGCGTCACCGCCGAGAGCGCCCCCTGGCTGGCCTCCCACGAGGACGTCGACGCCCTCGACCTCGCCGGCGCCGCCCCGCTGCCCGGCGAGGACGCGACCGTCGACTGGGGCGCCCTCGAGGCCGCGGCCGCCGCGACCCTGACCCGCGTCGTCCGGCCTGCCGGCAGCGCGACGTCCGAAGAACCTGCCGTCGAGCCGGACTGGACCGTCCTGCCCGACGGGCCGCGGCGGGTGCTGGCGTTCATGGAGACGAAGACGGTGTGGCACCCGAAGGGGCGCTGACCCGGACCTGGACGGCGGCCATCACCGGGCCGCCGGGTGCTCCTCGCCCGACGTCATGCTTCGTCCGGCCCTGAGCACCCGGAAGGCGCTGACGAGAGCCAGCACCGGGCCCAGCGCCCACAGGACGCAGAGGACGCCGACGACCCTCGACCAGTGGACGCCCGTCCCGAGCGGGACGGAGAACCACAGCCAGGCGACGCCCAGGGACACGAGCATCTGGACGGGCGCGACGAACCGGTAGGCGCGCGCCCACTCGTGAGCGATGGCTCGTTGTGCCGGATCGGTGGGCAGCCGGCCGCTGTGGATCCCTCGCCGGACGTCACGCGGAAGCGTGCAGTACCCCGCTCTCGCGGCGCGGATGCCGGCGTATGTCATGCGTGCCGGCCGCGGGCTGCCGGGGTCGAGGGCGCTGGTCACGGCGGGACAGTAACCGGCGCCGGTCCTGCTGACCAGCCCTCACCAGTCAGCCGCTCCGCACGTACCGCAGAGCCACGGTGCCGCACCGGAAGGTGCGCTGCTCGACGAGCCGCAGTCGCAGGTCGGCGCCGCGCGGGAAGTACGGCGTGCCGCGGCCGAGGACGGCGGGCACGACCCTCGGGCGGAACTCGTCGACCAGGTCCAGCAGCGAGGCGGCGAGACCAGCACCGCCGACGGCGAGGTCGCCGTCCGTCTCCTGCTTGAGCCGGAGCACCTCGTCGACGGCGTCGGCGCGGTCCAGTACTCCTCCATCACCTCGTAGAGGCCGCGGCCGAACAGGAACGCCGCCGTCTCACGGGCCTGCTCGTTGGCGAAGCGGTGCACCTCCTCGTCCGGCTCGGAGAAGGCGATGCTGCCGGTCGCGTCCTCGACGTAGCCGTCGAGCGACATGCTCATCGTGTAGCTGAGGGTGCCCATGCGTGAGTGGACCGTCTGGCACGCCCGAACTCATCCGGCCCGCGTCAGCGCGGGCCGAGGCCGGTGGCACCGTCGAGGAGCTCGCGTGCCACGTCGAGGTGGCCGGCGTGCCGGGCGGTCTCCTCGATCATGTGGAGGGCCACCCAGCGCAGGTCGGTGATCGGCTCGCCGGGCCAGTCGAAGCCGGGGTCGCCGAGCAGGGGTGCGTCGAGGTCGTGCGTCGCCAGGACCTCGTCGGAGATCCGGCACTGGCGCCGGTAGTGGTCGAGGACGGCCGCGCTGGAGTGCTCGGTCGTGAACGGGGCCTGCGGGTCCCAGGGCGGGTCCTCGATGCCGTCGTCCCACCGGGTCCGCGGCTGCGTCCCGAGCGCGACGCGCTGGAACCAGGTGGCCTCCGCACCTGCCAGGTGCAGGAGCAGACCGACGGGCGTCCAGCCCGAGGGCAGGACCGGCGTCCGCAACCGGGTCTCGTCCAGACCGTCGATGATCGCCAGCACCGCCCGGCGCTGCTGGTCGAGGAAGTACTGCAGCCGGTCCCGCTCGCTCACCGTGCTCACCCTGGGATCGCTCGTCATCGAATCGCTCGTCGTGGGATCGCTCATCGGCCGACTGTAGGACGAGGGGCTGACAGCCCTGCCGGCCCGCACCCGCTGCCCTGCCGCGCTCTGCGGTCGCTACTTGTTCTGCAGGCGCGTCCACAGGTCGTTGAGCGGCTTCGTACCGGCGCCGATCACGGTGCCCGTGACGAGGATGTCGAACGGGACCCAGGGCGGATCCGTCGCCAGCACGATGTGCAGGATCCCCACCGAGGCGAACGCCGCGAAGAGGAATCCCAGGCCCGAGGCGCAGCCCCACGCGGCGACGCTGGTCTCCTCGCGGGCCTCCTTCACGGCGACCGCGGCCTTGCCCACCTCCGCCTCGACGCGACGCGCTTCTTCGTACGTCTCTGCTGCGGTGCCCGCCGCCATGCCCGACGCGGTGCCGGACGCAGTGGCCGACGCAGTGGCCGACGCAGTGGCCGACGCGGTGGCCTTGACCGTTTCGAGGGTGGCCTTGTGCCTCTCGAGCTCCTCGTTCGCGACCTTCGAGTCCGGCCCGAGGAACCGCGCGAAGGGCTGGATGATCCGTTCGATCGCCAGGGCCAGGACGAACAGGAGCGCGAACACGTTGAAGGACGACGCGACGGTCGGGTTCTTGTCCTCGAGCCACACGTAGTGGACGAGGAGGGCGGCCGCGTACGACCCCGCGAAGGCGATCGCGGCCACCGCGAAAGGATGACGCTGCGTCCAGAACCTTCGCCCCGCTGCACTCCTCGCGGGCACGGGCGTCGTCGACATGCTGCTCCTCTCTCGATGGAAGGGCGCCGGGCCGGACCACTGGCGGACAGCGGACGGCGGACGCTCATGACATCACCTCGCGTCGCGACCGACCAGAGATCGACAGCGATCGACGAGTTCACCGTCGCGCATGGTGGCGACCTGGCGCGGGTGCCGGCGACCCTCAGTGAATGATGGTGACTCACTCAAAGTTGTTGCACTGGAACGGGTCTCGCAGGGGTCAGACTGTCGGACCCCGTCCCTAGTGTTGTTCTCGTGAGCAGCGACGAGCAGGCACGTAGTGGGGTGCCCGGCAGTGAGCCGGACGCCTCGATGCCGGCTGGTCACGCGTCGTCGCCCGAGCACCGGGCGCTTCGCGACGAGCGCGACGAGGAGTCGCTGCCGGTGCATGACCTGTTCGCGGGGATCGCCGCGATGGACGCCGCGACCGCGGTCGTGCTGGACGCGGCGCGCTGCGCGTGGTCGCTGTCGGACAGCGAAGCCCGCGATGCCGTGGAGGCGTTCACCCGAGCGATGGCCTCCGCGGAAGCCGCCCGGCTGGCGGTGATCAAAGTCCTCGACGAACGCCCCGAAGCCGTCCCCGGAGCCAG
>JACRAB010000010.1 GCA_016213575.1 Actinomycetota bacterium | reverse complement strand
TCCGGTGGCGCCTCCACCGCCACCGCCGGCACCGCCGGCGCGGCGGCCGGGTCCGGACCACGGACCCGTCACCCGGACGACCAGTGCTGGAGGCGGCACATGACGACGCTGACGACGCGGCCCACCGCGACCTCGCGCAGCGCCAGGCGCGACCCCATGACGATCGCCCTGCGCGGGCTGACCCGGCTGGCCCAGGCCTCGGTCCTGGACCGCTGGGGCCTGCGCGGCCGGGCCGAGCGGACGGCGTTCCACGCGACCCGCGTCGGCATGGGCGCGGCAGCCCGGGCCTCGAGGACCTTCGCCAAGGGCAGCGGCCCCTCGACCCCGCAGCGGCAGTCGACCGGCGGCGGCGCGGACCTGTTCGACCTCACCCCGTCCGAGGAGCAGCAGATGCTCGCGGAGGTGGTCCGCGAGTTCGCCGCCGAGCAGGTGCGCCCGGCCGCCGACGACGCGGACCGCAAGCACGCGACCCCCGAGGGCCTCGTCGCCGCCGCGGCCGAGCTCGGCATGTGGCAGCTCGGCGTCCCGGAGTCGCTCGGCGGGCTCACCGCGGAGCGGTCGGTCGTCAGCGGCGTCCTCGTCTCCGAGGCCCTCGCCCACGGCGACCTCGGTCTGGCCGTCGCGTGCCTGGCCCCCGGCGCGGTCGCGACCGCACTGGGGCTGTGGGGCAGCGCCGACCAGCAGGCCACGTACCTGCCCGCCTTCGTCGGCGACACGCCGCCGACCGCCGCGCTCGCGCTCACCGAGCCCGTCGTCCTCTTCGACGTCCTGGCCCCTGCGACCAAGGCCGTCCGCACCGCCGACGGCTGGCGGCTGGACGGCGTGAAGTCGCTCGTGCCGAACGCCGCCACGTGCGAGCTCTTCGTCGTCGGCGCCACCGTCGAGGGCGAGGGCGGCGGCCCGGCACTGTTCGTCGTCGAGTCCGCGACCGCGGGCCTCACCGTCCAGGACGAGCCCGCCATGGGGCTGCGCGGCGCGCAGACCGGCCGGCTGCGCCTGGACGGCGTCGTCGTCCCGGCCGCGAGCCGGCTCGACGGCACCGAGGGTGCCGCGGCCGCGTACCGCGAGTGCGTCCGGCTGTCCCGGCTCGCCTGGGCCTCGCTCGCCGTCGGCACCTGCCAGGCCGTCCTCGACTACGTCGTCCCCTACGTCAACGACCGGGTCGCGTTCGGCGAGCCGATCAGCCACCGGCAGGCGGTCGCGTTCACCGTCGCGGACATGGCGACCGAGCTCGCCGGGATCCGGCTCACCGTCCTGCGGGCGGCCGGCCGGCTCGACCGCGGCCTGGACGCCGCCCGCGAGGTCGCCCTCGCCCGCCGGCTCGCCTCGCACCACGGGATGCAGATCGGCAGCGACGGCGTCCAGCTCCTCGGCGGCCACGGCTACGTCCGCGAGCACCCGGTCGAGCGCTGGTACCGCGACCTGCGCGCCGTCGGCGTCATGGAGGGCGTCGTCCTCGTCTGAGGCCGCCCCCACCGGCCGGCCCGCCGGCCGCCCACCCGAACCGTCCTGACCACTCCGCCCGAGGAGCAGCAGTGATCAACCTCGAGATCCCCCGCAAGATGGCCCCGGCCGTCAAGCAGGCCCAGGCCGTCGCGCACGGCGTCCTGCGGCCGATCTCCCGCCGGTACGACCGCTTCGAGCACAGCCGGCCCAAGGAGCTCGACATGCTCGGGGCCGTCGTCGACGGCCTCGACGCCGCCGGCGCCGGCGGCTCCGGCGCCAAGGGCGTGCGGCGCGAGGCGCCGAGGTCCGGCGAGGTGCGAAACGGAACGAACCTCTCGACGGTGTTGAGCATCATGGAGGTGTCGTACGGCGACGTCGGGCTGGTGCTCGCGCTGCCCCGCCAGGGGCTGGGCAACGCGGCCGTGGCGTCCGTCGCGAACGACGAGCAGCTCGCCCGCTTCGGGCACCTCTGGGCCGCGATGGCGATCACCGAGCCGGGCTGCGGCTCGGACTCCGCGGCGATCCGGACGACGGCCACGAAGGACGGCGACGAGTACGTCCTCAACGGCGAGAAGATCTACGTGACGGCCGGCGAGCGCTGCGAGGCCGTCGTCGTGTGGGCCTCGCTCGACCCGAGCCTGGGCCGGGCCGCGATCAAGCCGTTCGTCGTCGAGAAGGGCACGCCGGGCTTCACGGTCGCCCGGCTCGAGGAGAAGCTCGGCATCCGGGCCTCCGACACCGCGACGCTCATCCTCGACGGCGTCCGGGTGCCCGCGTCGAACCTCCTCGGCGACCCGGAGGTCAAGGCGGACAAGAGCTTCGCCGGGGTCATGCAGACCTTCGACAACACCCGCCCGCTCGTCGCCGGGATGGCCGTCGGGGTGGCGCGCGCCGCGCTCGAGGAGGCCACCCGGCTGCTCGCCGAGGCCGGCGTCACCGTCGACTACGACGCGGCGCCGCACGCGCAGCCGGCCGCGGCGGCCGAGCTGCTCGCGCTCGAGGCGGACTACGAGTCGGCCTACCTGCTCACGCTGCGCGCGGCGTGGATGGCCGACAACGGCAAGCCGAACTCGCTCGAGGCCTCGATGGCCAAGGCCAAGGCGGGCCGGACGGCGACCGACGTCGCCCTGCGCTGCCTGGCCCTCGTGGGCTCGCTCGCCTACGGCGAGGACCTCCTGCTGGAGAAGTGGGCCCGCGACGCGAAGATCCTCGACATCTTCGAGGGCACCCAGCAGATCCAGAAGCTCATCATCGCGCGGCGGCTGCTCGGCAAGTCCTCGGCGGAGCTCAGGTGAGCCCCACGACGGACGCCGCGGCCGGCGCCGCCGCCGGCCCGCCGGCAGCGGCGCGCAGGCAGAGCGCGGTCGGCCCGATCGGCGAGCTGCTCCGCGGCCTGCCCGTCCTCGTCCGGGCCGGGGTCGTCAACCCGGCCCGGCCGGACCACGGGATCAAGCAGCTGCGGCACCTGCGCCAGTTCGGCCCGACGCTCGCGGGCGGCTTCGCCTCGGCGGCCGACCGCGCACCGGACCGGCTCGCCGTCGTCGACGAGACCCGCAGCCTGACCTTCGCCGAGCTCGTGGCCCGCTCGACGGCGATCGCCCGCGGGATGGCCTCGCTCGGGGTGACCCAGGCCGACACCGTCGCGATCCTCGGGCCGAACGAGGTCGCGTTCGTCGAGGCGCTCGTCGCGACGTCCCGGCTCGGGGCGGACGCCGTCCTGCTCAGCACGTTCCTGTCGGCCGACCAGCTGACCCGCGTCGTCGAGCGCGAGAAGGTCAGGCTCGTCGTCGTCCACCCCGACCTCATGCACGTGCTGTCGGACATCCCGCCGGACGTCGTCGTCGTGACGACCGGGGCCGCCCCGGACGGCGGCCTCGACCTCGACGGGCTCGCCCGCACCGACCACCCGCTGCCGAAGCAGCACCGGCGCGGCCGGATCGTCATCCTCACCTCCGGCACGACCGGCGTCCCCAAGTCGGCCCGCCGGCCGGCGCCGTCCGGGCTCGGCCCGGTGGCGTCGATGCTCTCCGGCTTCCCGCTGCGGGCCGGCGAGACGATCATGATCTCCTCGCCGCTCTTCCACACCTGGGCGCTCGGCATGCTCCAGCTCGCCCCGGCGATCGTCTCGACCGTCGTCCTGCGCAAACGGGCGGACGCCGAGACCGTCCTCGCCGCACTGTCGGCGCACCGCTGCACCGCGCTCGTCGGCGTGCCGGTGATCCTCGACCGGCTCTGCTCGCTGCCGGTCCAGGTCCGCGCCACGCACGACACGTCCCGGCTTCGGGTCGTCGCCTCGAGCGGGGCGGCACTGCTGCCGGACCTCGTCACGCGCTTCCACGCCGCCTTCGGGCCGGTGCTGCACAACCTCTACGGCGCCACCGAGGTCAGCTGGGCGACGATCGCCGGCCCGCAGGACCTCGAGGCCGCCCCCGGCACCGTCGGACGGGCCCCGTTCGGCACCCGCCTGGTCGTCCTCGGGGACGACGACGAGCCGCTGCCCACGGGCCGGATCGGCCGCGTCTACGTCGGGAACAGCCTGCTCTTCGACGGCTACAGCGACGGCGGGGACCGCCCGCGCCTCGGCGGCCTCATCGCGACCGGCGACCGGGGCTGGCTCGACGAGGACGGCCGGCTCATGCTGTCCGGCCGCGAGGACGGGATGGTCAACACCGGCGGCGAGAAGGTGCACCCCGAGGAGGTCGAGCAGGCCCTGTCCGGCATGCCGGGCCTGCGCGAGGTCGCCGTCCGCGGCTGGCCGCACCCGGAGATGGGCCAGCAGGTCGTCGCGTACGTCGTGCGGGACGACGACGGCACGGCCCTGGACGCCGAGATCGTCCGCGAGTACGCCCGCCGCCGGCTGTCCCGGTTCGCCGTCCCGCGGGAGGTCGTCTTCGTCGACGAGCTGCCGCGGACCCCGACGGGGAAGGTCGTCCCCCGGCTCCTCCCGCCCCCGCCCGGCGTCGCCGGGTGACCGTCCCGGGCAGCACGCCCCGTGCCCGGCGCTCCGCAGCACAGCACGACCTCAACTACACATCGTCACCATCGGTCGCCAACGGTGCCGACTGCGGGATCCAGGAGTGACTCCACGTCACAAATACCCGATCGGACCAACACTTGATGGCATCGATTCCCTAGGATGCGGTGACGCCCGGCACAGCGGGCGGTCCACGGCCGCCCGGGACACCCCTCCGCGCCCAGCGCGGAACCGTCGAGGCACCACAGAAAGGGTACGAACCATGACTGCTCAGGTCGGCGCCGGCAAGGTCGCCTGGCGGCGTTACGCGATGATCCTGGCCCCGAGCCTCGTGCTCGCCGGCGGCGTCGTCGCGCTCACGGGGCAGGGTGCGCTCGCCGCCTCCTTCGCCGTGTCGGGCAACTCCTTCAAGCTGTCGGCCGACGCTCTCGACGGCACGGGCTTCACCTCGTACACCTCGGTCGACTCCTCGGCCGACGGCTCGGACCACCCGGTCACGCCGTCCGGCTTCGAGGAGGCGTTCCTCAAGAACATCTGCCAGTCGGTCGTCTCCAAGACGCCCTTCGGTGACGTGACCATGCGGCTCACCGCGGGCGCCAAGGAGCCGGTCAAGGCGACGAACCTCGTCGCCGACTTCGACCAGCTCTCCGGCGACATCGTCTTCACCGACTACGCGAGCGGCATCGACGCCTCGACGATGAAGGGCGCCGCCAAGGGCCCGCAGGGCGGCTGGGGCCAGCAGGCCGCGAAGATCCACATCGACAACCTCAAGCAGCGCACGTGGGCGACCACGGCCGGCTCGTTCGCCCTCCAGGGCCTGTCGATCGACGTCTCGTTCGGCAAGGACGAGTGCTTCTGACGGCAGTGACGTGACGCGGTGCGCGGGCCGCGCCGCCCCGGGGTCCCAGGACCCGGGCAGCCGGCCCGCGCGACGCTCACCCGGGCGTGTGAACGCGCTTCCCGCGCACCCGCCCGTGCACGAGCCTTAGTCCTTGGGCGACGTCCGTGTCGCCGGTCACCGAAAGGCCCGGACCGAGCATGTCCCTGCCCGTCTACACCCCTCCGCCGCGAGAGCCCGTCACCTGGCGCAGCCGCCGCGAGCGCTTCGCGCAGTGGCGCGGGAGCCGCCCGTTCTGGGGCGGCGTCTGGACGATCGTCGCCGGCGTCTACCTCTGGGGCCTGACCGCCGCACCGATCGGCGTCGTCGTCATCCAGGGCGTCGCCGGCATCTCGGCGATCGTCATCTGCCTGGTCTACATCCTCGTGACGCTGGTCGCCTGGACGCAGCCGCAGCTGCGCGTCGTCACCGGCGGCATCGTCATCGTCCTCGCGCTCGCCGCGATCCTCCTGACGAACCTCGGCGGCTTCATCGTCGGCACCCTCATGGGCCTGCACGGCGGCGCGAGCATGATCGCCTGGAAGCCCTTCGTCCGGCGCTGGAGCCGGCCGACCCCGCCGGACGGCATCGCGGCGCCGGTCACCGTGCTCGTGAACCGGGCGGACGACGAGCAGGACGCGACGGGCGCGGCGGCCGACGGCACGGCCGGCAGCACGACCGGCGCCCCGGACGTAACCACGGACGACGCCCCGGCCGCCCCCGGGCAGCCCGCGGACGACGCCCCGGCGGCACCGCGGACCCCGCCGCGCGGGACCGGGATGACCCCCGGCCTGACGATCCTGCCGTCCAGCCCGCCCCCGCCCGCCGCGCCCGAGGGCCCGGCCCCGGGCAGCACGGGCAGCTCCGGCGGCACGGCTCCCGGTGCGAGCGCCGGTCACTCCTTCCGGGCGGACTCCCGCTCGTCGGTCGTCCGGTGACGCGCGGGGCACGTGCGACCCGGCTCACGGCGGTCGTCCTGGGGGTCGCACTGACGACGGCGCTGGCAGCCCCGGCGCAGGCCTCGGCGCCCACCGCCGCGGCCCCGCGCGCGAGCGCGTTCTGCGACCTGTTCCCCTGGATGTGCCCGGCGCCCGCGCCGTCCCCCACCCCGACCCCGACGCCCGCGCCGAGCACCACGACGCCGGCCGACCCGGCCGAACCTGCGGACCCGAAGCCGGCCGACCCGGCGCCGGCCGACCCCGCGAAGCCGGGCGACCCCGCGACGCCGACCGACCCGGCGGCCCCGCCCGCCGACGGCTCTGCCGCCGCCGTCGAGGCGGCCTGCGACCCCGAGCTGGGCCCGAGCCGCGCCGTCGGTCTGGGTACCGACACCGCCCAGCAGGCCGCCGACGCGATGAAGGCGTGCCAGCAGGCCCAGGCGGCCGCGGCCGCCGCCGGCGACCCGGTGGCCCAGCCGAGGGCCGCCGCGGCGGGCGGGCTCGTCGTCACCGGGGTCCCGACCGGCATCGACGCGGCGTCGCAGACCCTCACCGGGTTCTCCTACGACGGCGTCACGACGCTGACCACGATCGACGGCTCGACGTTCCGGGTGCTCAAGTTCACCGCGGACAGCGTGACGATCAAGGGCATCAAGGAGTCCGTCACCGCCAACGGGGCGACGATGACGATCACCGCGGGCACCGACGTCGTGCTCCGGGGCAACGTCGAGCTCTACGTGCTCAAGCAGTCCGGCAAGGCCTTCGGGCTGCTCCCGCTGAACCTGTCGCCGGACTCGCCGCCGCCGCTCACGTTCCCGTTCATCATCTTCACCGGCGTCACGTCGCAGGTCGCCTACATCAAGGCGGACACCCTGACCCTGAAGCAGGGCCGGATCGACGTCAGCTGACCGGCGGCACCGTGCCCCGGCACGGTGCCGCGGGCACGGTGCCACGGCCCCGGACCCGGCCTCACAGCGCCAGCGCGACCGCCGCCGCGCACATGACGACACCGGAGAAGCGGGTCATGACGAGCGCGGCCCGGGACGGCACGGGCTCCTGCGCGTACTGCCACCGGCTGCCGAAGTACATCCCCCAGGCCGGCCGCAGCAGCGCCGCGAGCCCGAGCCCGAGGAGCAGGCCGCTGTAGAGGGACGCCTCCCGGCGGCCGTACGCGGAGGCGACGAACGCCCACGCCACGGCGACGGCGACGATCCCGGTCATGACGACCGGCCCCTGCACGCGCTGCCACCGGGTCGGCTCGGGCACCGGGACCTCACGGGCCCGGCGGGCGGCGACCTGCGGCGGCACGTAGTCCTCGGGTCTCATGCGACGGCTCCTCGTGACGGGACGGACGGCGCGGACGCCGGCCCGCTTCACATCGACGGGGGCCGGCGTCCCGAGGTTGCACCCGGCTCCCCGGGCACGACCGCGGCTACGGCTCGAGGCACTCCGGGATCGAGTCGCGGTGCCCGGTCGGGTACTCGGTGGTGCCGTCCGGGCCGTACACCTTCACGTGGTCGACGGTCGAGAACTGGCGCAGCGACGGGAAGATCTCGGAGGCGACGGTGACCACCGCCGAGCCGTCACCGCACGGGCCGGTGAGCTGCACCCGGGCGATGCCGTCCGAGGAGATCCGCAGGTTCGTCCAACCGGTCGTCCGGGAGGTCTGCAGGAAGAGCCCGGCCGCCTTCTCGGCCTTCGTCGGGCCGGCGTAGATCCGGTCCATGACCCCGGTCGCCGGGGTCGTGGGCAGCACCTGGCGCCACACCGACGTGACGGGGTTCGCGACGTTGGCCGCGACCTTGTCGGAGTCGGCGAACCAGACCCTGCGGTTCACCGTGGTGAACGGCGTCGTGACGTCGACGACCACCCGGGCCGGGCTGCTGAGCCGGTGGGTGTGGAACGCCGTCTTCTTCTGCAGGCCGACCCCGTAGGAGACGACGGCCTCGAAGTCGCCCGACCGCACGGTCGAGGTGACGTTCTTCAGCGCGAACGCCTGGCGCAGCGGCGTCGGGACCTTGCCCGCGACGGTGTGGGCGTCCACGTCACGCATGACGACGGACAGGATCGCCCGGCCGGCCACGGGGACCTTCTGCCCGGAGCCGTCGGCGACCAGCGTCGTCACGTACTTCACCGTGTACGCCGTCGGGCCCTTGCCCGTGTACTCGAACACCACCCGGTCGTAACCCGGGTGGTGGGCGGCCCGGACGTCGACGAGCACCGGCGTCGTCGTGGCGGCCTGCGCCGGCGAGGCGGCGGTCGCGGCGGCGAGCCCGGCCGGCACCGCGCAGGCGACCACGGCCAGCCCGACGAGCGTCCTGCGCCGCAACCACGTGCGGCCTGCGGTGCTGCGTGCGGTGAGAGCCTCGCGCACTGCACTCCCCTCCCCTGGGCGGAGTGCGTGCACCGGCTCCGCGGTGCGTCCCCGACGCCCCGCTCCGCCTCCATTCTCCTGCGGCACAACGGGCCGCACCAGGTCCGCCGGTCCCTGTCAAGCCTGTTCTGCTGACTCGCGAGTCAGTAAACTCCGGTCATGGAGCCTCGGGACGGGTACGACGTCGTCATCGTCGGCGCAGGCCACAACGGCCTCGTCGCCGCGGGGCTGCTCGCCCGGGAGGGGCTGTCCGTCCTGGTCTGCGAGGCCCGCGAGGTCGTCGGCGGCGCGGCCGTGAGCGAGCACCCGTTCGGCCCGGACTACACGGTGACCTCGCTGTCCTACGTCGTCTCGCTGCTGCCGCCGTCGATCGTCAAGGCCCTCGACCTCGCGGCCCACGGGTACCACGTGTACCCGCAGGGCCCCTACTTCGCCCCGCGCCGCGACGGCACCCACCTGCGCCTGCCGAGCGACCCGCAGGCCCGGCACGCGGAGATCTCGAAGTTCTCCTCGAAGGACGCCGACGCGTACGAGGCCTGGGAGGAGGAGATGGGCCGGCTCGGGCGGATCCTCGGCCCGATGCTCGCCGACATCCCGCCCGCGCTCGGCTCGCGCCGCCCGGCCGACCTCGCCCGGCAGGCCCTCATGCTGCGCCGGCTCAAGGACGTCGACACCCGCGGCGCCGTCGACATCGCGCGGCTCTTCTCCGCCTCCGTCGCGGACCTCCTCGAGGACCGGTTCACCTCCGACGCGCTCAAGGGCGTCCTGTCGGTCTCCGGCTGCATCGGGTCGTGGGCCGGGCCGCGCTCGGCGGGCACCGCGTACGTGACCCTGCACCACCACGTCGGCGACCTCGGCGACGGCCAGACCGGTGCCTGGGGCTTCCCCCGCGGGGGCATGGGCGGGGTGACCCGGGCGCTCGCGGCAGCGGCCCGGGCGCTCGGCGCGACGATCCGCACGTCCGCCCCGGTCGCCCGGATCGACGTCCGCGACGGCCGGACGACGGGCGTCACCCTCGAGGACGGCACGACGGTCCGCGCGGGCACCGTCATCACGACCGCGCACCCGCAGATCTCCTTCCTGCGGCTGCTCGACCGCCGCGACCTGCCGGCCGACTTCGTCACCGACATCGAGCGCTGGAAGACCCGCAGCGGCACGGTCAAGGTCAACGTCGCGGTCGACCGGCTGCCGACGTTCACCTCGCACCCGGCGTACGACCCGCAGGTCCACGGCGGCACGATCGTCCTCGCCGAGAGCGTCGACGACCTCGAGAACGCCTACCAGGAGGCCGTCGCCGGCCGGCCCTCGACGCTGCCCTTCGCCGACGTCTGCATCCCGTCGGTCTTCGACGACTCGCTCGCCCCGCCCGGGCACCACGTCGTGTCGATGTTCACCCAGTGGGTGCCGCACACCTGGAACACCGAGCCGCACCAGGGCGAGCTCGAGGCCTACGCCGACCGGCTCGTCGCACGGATGGACGCCGTCGCACCGGGTTTCGCCGACTCGGTCGTCGGCCGGCAGGTCATCGGGCCGCACGAGATGGAGACGAGGTACCACCTCGTGGGCGGCAACATCTTCCACGGCGAGCTGACCCTCGGGCAGATGTTCCACGCCCGCCCCGCGGCCGGGTTCGCCGACCTCAGGACGCCCGTGGCCGGGCTCTACCAGGCCGGCTCCGCGACCCACGGCGGCGGCGGGGTCACGGGCATCCCGGGGCGCAACGTCGTCCGGCAGGTGCTCGCCGACCGCCGCTCCGAGCGCCTGCGGGGCCGGGTCCGCCGGCTCGCCGGCCGGGCCTGAGGCACCGGGGCGCGGGGAGCCGGCGATGACGGGCCTGCAGGCGGCGCTGCCGCGCGAGCACTACGTGGACGCCCGGCTGTGGCGGCACGAGCGGGACGCCGTCCTGCGCCGGGAGTGGACGTGCGCGGGCCGCCTCGCCGGGCTGGGGCTCGACGCGGCCGAGCGGCTCGCCGTCGTCGAGGTGCACGGCGAGAGCGTCCTGCTGACGACGGACGCCGCGGGCGTGCTCCACGCGCACGCGAACGTCTGCCGGCACCGCGGGGCCCGCGTCGTCCCGCACGCCGACGGCGACCCGCCGGCCCCGTGCGGCGCGAAGGCGCTGCGCTGCCGGTACCACTCGTGGACGTACGGTCTCGACGGCGGCCTGCTCCGCGCACCGCACTTCGACACCGTCGACGGGTTCGACCCGGCCGGGTTCACCCTGGCACCGGTCGAGGTGGACACCTGGGGCGGGTTCGTCTTCGTCCGCCTGCTGCCCGCCGGGGCGCCTCCGGGCCCGTCGCTGGAGAGCAGCCTCGGCGACGTGCCGACCCGCACCGCCCGCTACCCGCTCGACCGGCTCGTCAGCGCCCACCGCGCGGTCTACGAGGTCGACGCGAACTGGAAGGTGATCGCGGAGAACTACAACGAGTGCCTGCACTGCGCCGGCGTGCACCCCGAGCTGACCCGGCTCGTCCCCGCCTTCGGGCACGGCGGGCTCGCCCCGGACGGCGGCCCGCTCGACTGGGAGGCCGGGATCCCGCACCGGGACGGCGCCTGGACCTTCTCGTTCTCCGGCGGCTCGCCGCGCTCGCCGTTCCCCGACCTGGACGCCGACGAGCGCACCCGGCACACGGGTGAGCTCGTCTACCCGAACCTCATGCTGTCGCTCTCGGCCGAGCACGCGGCATCCTTCCTCCTGGAGGCGGTCGGCGTCGCGCGGACCCGGGTCACGTTCGACGTGCTGGTCGCCCCCGAGGAGGCGCACCTCGACGTCGAGGACTGCGCCGGGTTCTGGGACCTGGTGAACCGGCAGGACTGGGAGGTGTGCGCGAGCGTGCAGTCGGGGATGAGCTCGGCGTTCTACGAGAAGGGCTGGTACGGACCCATGGAGGACGACAGCCTCGACATCCGGCGGTGGTTGCTGCCCCGCCTCGCCGCGCACCGGCCACCGGGCCCGTCGGCCCCGGCCGACGACGACCGGGCCGGGTGAGCGGCCGGTGCACCCCGTCGGGGAGCCCTACGACGTCGCCGTCGTCGGGCTCGGGGCGCTCGGCAGCGCGACCGCGTGGCAGCTGGCGCGCCGCGGGAGGTCCGTGCTCGGGCTGGAGCGGTTCTCGTTCGGGCACGTCAGGGGCGCCTCGCACGGTGACACCCGGATCATCCGGCTGAGCTACCACACACCGAACTACGTCTCCGCGGCGATCGAGGCCTACCAGGACTGGGCGGCGCTGGAGTCCGACAGCGCCGAGCAGCTCGTCCTGCGCACCGGCGGGGTCGACCTGTTCCCGCCCGCGGCGGCCATCGACATCGAGGACTACGTCAACTCGATGGCGGTCATGGGCGTGCCGTACCAGGTGCTCACGGCGACCACGGCGCGCGGCCGCTGGCCGGGGCTGGCCGTGCCCGAGGGGACGACCGTGCTCCACCAGGAGCTCACCGGGATCGTCCCGGCGGGCCGCGGCACCCGGGTCATGCAGGAGCAGGCCCGGCGCTTCGGCGCCGACCTGCGGGACGAGCACCAGGTCGTCGAGCTCGTGGACCTCGGGGACGGCGTCGCGATCCGGACGGCGGAGGGCACCCGGCACTTCGCCCGCACCGTCGTCGTCACCGCGGACGCCTGGACGAACGACGTCCTCGCCTCGGTCGACGCGAGCGTGCCGCTCACGGTGACGAAGGAGCAGGTCGTGCACTTCTCGGTGGCGGACGCCGACGAGCAGGGCCGCGGCGGCCGGCACGCCCAGGGCGCCTTCCCGGTGTGGATCTGGATGGACGACCCGTCGTTCTACGGCTTCCCGGCGTACTTCCAGGCGAGCGTCAAGGTCGGCCAGGACTGCGGCGGGCAGCCGGTCGACCCGGAGACGCGGACGTACGAGACCGACGAGGACGCCCTGCGCCGGGCCCGCGCGTTCATGCGCGTCCTCGTGCCCGGGGCGCTCGACGTCCGGACGGTGACGACGTGCCTGTACACCCTCACCCCGGACCGGGACTTCGTCCTCGACCGGCTGCCCGGCCACGAGAACGTCGTCGTCGGCCTCGGCTCGGCGCACGGTTTCAAGTTCGCGCCGTGGTTCGGCCGGGTCCTCGCCGACCTCGCGACGACCGGGACGTCGTCGACGGACCTGTCGGCGTTCAGCCTCTCCCGCCGCGCGCTCACCGACCCGGACGCGCCGCTGACCTGGCTGGTCTGAGGATGCGGCTAACCGACCGGGCGGCGCCCGCCGCGCAGCAGGAGCACCTCGGGCGGCAGGCCGACCTCGCGGGCCGCGCTCTCGGCCGCCCAGCGGGCCGCCTGCGCACGCCGCACGCTCACCCGCACCTGGGTCGCGACCGCGAGCCCGTCGAGCATCGCGGCGATCCGCAGCGCCGAGGCGGCCGGGTCCGCGCAGCTGAACTCGCCGGCCTCGACGCCGTCCCGGACCACCTGCTCGATCGCCGCCCGCCACTGCCGGTCGACCTCCTGCGAGGCGGCCCGGATCTCCGGCGTCCGCAACGCCTCCGACCAGGCGTCGATGTCGAGGGTCCAGCCCGGTGCCTCACCGGCCGGCGCGTAGAGCCGCAGCACGGCCCGCAACCGCTGGGTGCAGGTCCCCCGGGCCTGGACGGCGCGGCCGAGCCGGTCCAGGTCGGCGGCCGCCGCGAACGCGAAGGCCTCCGACAGCAGCCGCTCCTTGGTCTCGAAGTGGTAGAAGACCAGCGCCGTGCTGACGCCCAGCTCGGCGGCGACGTCCGCGGCCCGGGTCCGGGCGAACCCGTTGCGCGACACCACGACCGCCGCGGCACGCAGGATCTCCTCCCGCCGCACGTCCGCCCGTCGTCTGCCCCCCCGGGCAGGCTAGCGGCGCCCGGCCCGCGCGCACAGGACCGCGACATGATCTTGACCCGGCAGCCCCCACCCCCAGGGAGGACCTCGTGACGACCACGACCCCGGCACCCCGGACGACCTCGGCCGCCTCGGCCGTCCCGCCCGCGCCGATCGACCCCGCGGCCC
>JACRAB010000009.1 GCA_016213575.1 Actinomycetota bacterium | reverse complement strand
GAGCAGCGCCGCCGCCCGGACGGCGACCACCTCACGCTCCCGGTCGAGCCGCTCGGCGACGGCGGCCCGGCCCTGGAGCCGGGCCAGCTCCCAGGGCAGGGCCACGGTCGCCGCGAGCGCGAGCGCGAGGACGACCGCGGCGACGACGGTGAACCGGACCCACGTGCTGCGCGGCGAGGGCAGGCCGGACGTCATGCGGGCAGCCGGTACCCGGCGCCGCGGACGGTCTGCACGAGGTCCGCGCCGAGCTTGCGCCGCAGGTACGCGACGTAGACCTCGACGACGTTCGAGCCGGGGTCGAAGTCGTAGCCCCAGACGCGGTCGAGGAGCTGCTGCTGGGAGAGCACCTGGCCGGGGTGCCGGGCGAGCACCTCGAGGAGGGCGAACTCGCGAGCGCTGAGGTCGACGGTCACCTCGCCGCGGGTCGCCGTCCGGCGGGTGAGGTCGACGGTGAGGTCCCCGACCGTGAGGACGCTCGCGCTCGGCTGCTGGCCGGAGCGCAGCCGGGCCCGCACCCGGGCGAGCAGCTCGGCGAAGGAGAACGGCTTGGTGACGTAGTCGTCCGCGCCGGCGTCGAGCAGCCGGACCCGCTCGGGGACGCCCGTGCTCGCGGTGAGGACGATGACCGGCAGGTCGGGACGGCGCTTGCGCAGCGCCGCGAGGACCTCGTCGCCGCCGATGTCCGGCAGGCCGAGGTCGAGGACGACGAGCGCGGTCGCCGGGTCGAGCCCCTCGGCGAGCCCCTCCGCCCCCGTCGTCGCGACGACGGGCAGGTAGCCGGCCGCCTCGAGCCCTTGGGACACGAAGGACGCGATCCCTGCCTCGTCCTCGACGACCACCACGCGCATGCGCACATGCTGGGCCCGCGGGGGCCCGGTCACCAAACGCCTGAGAGTTCTCTCAGGTCCGTCCAAGGGCGGCCCAAGCGGCGGTCGGGCATGCTCGGACAGCAACCTTGGAGCCCCCTCAGACCGGTCCAAGGACCACCTCAGACCGCGGACCCACAGTGGAAGCACGCCGGAGGTTCCGGCACCGTCCACGAGGAGGACCACCATGACCCGCACCAGCATCGCGAGCTTCGCCGTCGGCGCCCTCGCCGTCGGTCTCGTCGCGTCCGGCACCGCCTTCGCCGTCATGGGGCCCGGTGACACCCGGGTCGTCGCGCCGGTCTCGGTGAACGCCGCCGACACCGGCCTGACCGACGACAGCACCGGTGACCCGAGCGCCGGGCCGACCGGGGACCCGAGCACCGACCCCAGCGCGGACCCGAGCACGCAGCCGTCGGTCGACGACAGCGGTCACGGTGACGACAGCTCGAGCGGCCACGGCGACGACGGGTCGCAGGCGGTCGCCGTCCCCGCCGGTGTGACGCTCGACCGGGCGCAGGCGATCGCGCTCGGCGTCAAGGCCGGCACCGTCCGCGAGGCGAAGCTCGACGACGAGGACGGCCGCACCGTCTGGGACGTCGAGATCACCGGCACGGACGGCGCGAAGTGGGAGGTCACGATCGACGCCATGAGCGGCGACGTCCTGAAGACCGAGCGGGACTGACCCCTCGACCCTGCGCTCGACCGCCCCTCGACGAGCGCGGGCGAACGGCCTCCGGCACGACCCGACAGGGTCGCCCGGAGGCCGTTCTCCGTGCGGGAGCGGCGAGTTTCGCTACCGGCCGTCACCACAGCTCAGCGCACCGTCGAATGTTCGGATGCGTTCGTCCATAGCCGTGGATGGGGCCGTTACCCGGCGGCAGAATCGGACGGGGGTCGGGCGGACGGGAGCGAGGTGGTCGTCGTGAACGCGCAGGAGTCTCCTCCCGCGGGTGCGCCCTCCGAGCCGCTCACCCCGGTCGACCTGCTCCTGCCCGGTGCCTGGCGGACCTCCCGGAAGGGGCGGCACGCGGGTGCCGACGAGAGCGGCCGCGCGACGACGGTGACGGCCCCGGTGGTGCCGCGGGTCGTCCGGCCGCCGTCGACCCTGCCGCTGCCGCTCGGGGACCTCTTCGAGCCGGACGCCGTGCGGCCGGCGGTCGTCGAGCCGCCGGTCGTCCAGGCGCCCGTGGTCGAGCAGCCTGTCGTCGAGCCCGAGGTCGTCGAGCCCGAGGCCATCCAGCCTGAGGACGTCGAGCAGCCGGTCGGGGCACCGGACGCCGCCGGTCCGGTGGACGCCGACGACACGCCCGCGTTCTGGGAGCGCGAGGTCCGGATCCCGATCATCCGTGAGCCGTCGCCGGTGCTCGGGGGCGTCCCGGTCGCCGCTGCGGTGGTCGCGCCTGTGGTCGCGCCGTCGATCGCACCGGCTGTCGAACCCGCCGTCGAGGTGCCGGTGCCGCCGCCGGTCCCGGCCGCCGTCGAGGCACCTGTCGAGGCACCTGTCGAGGCACCTGTCGAGGCACCTGCGGCATCGCCCGCGCTCCCGTCGCCGGAGCAGCCGTGGGCCGTCGTCCCGCCGAGGGCGCCGGTCGAGGAGCTCTTCGTCATCGGCGGCGGCGGGGAGCCGCCCGCCGCCCGCCGGGTCCTGGCCCGCACCGCCTTCGTCTTCGCCGGCGCGGTGGTCGCCGTC
>JACRAB010000217.1 GCA_016213575.1 Actinomycetota bacterium | reverse complement strand
CTGTCCCGCTTGGTGACCCGGGCGGTCTTCATCTCCTTGATCTCGCGCCGGAGCTTGGCCATCCGGGTGCGGATCCGCCGCCGGTCGAGCTCGATCTTCGTCTCACCCGGACCGCGCGACCCGATCCCGGCACCGGCGGCCACCCGGCCACCGGCCTGCCGGGACATCGACTCGCCCCAGCCGCGCAGGCGCGGCAGCAGGTACTCGAGCTGGGCGAGCTCGACCTGCGCCTTGCCCTCCTTGGACTTCGCGTGCTGGGCGAAGATGTCGAGGATGATCGCCGTCCGGTCGATCACCTTGACCTTGACGACGTCCTCCAGGCTGCGCCGCTGGGACGGCGACAGGTCGCCGTCGCAGACGACGGTGTCGGCGCCCGTGCTCGCGACGAGCCCGCGCAGGTCCTCGGCCTTGCCCGAGCCGAGCCAGGTGCCCGGGTCCGGGGTGTCGCGGCGCTGCAGGACGCCGTCCAGCACCTCGGAGCCCGCGGTCTCGGCGAGCGCGGCGAGCTCACGGAGCGAGTTCTCGGCGTCCGCGGCGCTACCGGTCGTCCAGAGCCCGGCGAGGACGACCCGCTCGAGCCGGAGCTGCCGGTACTCGACCTCGGTGACGTCCTCGAGCTCGGTCGACAGCCCGGCGACGCGGCGCAGCGCCTGCCGGTCGGAGAGGTCCTGCTGGTCGCCGTCCTGGTCCCGGTGCACGGTCGTGCCGTCGCCGGACGTGGCGGCGGCGTGCCGGGACAGGATGCGGGAGACGACGGCGGAGCCGGTCAGCGGAACCGCGACGCCGTCGCCCTCGTCGGTCGGCCCGCTCGTGGTGAGGGGCTGGTCCTGGGGCTGCGTCATGGGTTCCGTGATGTCCTCCTGGGTCGTGCGGGTGCCGGGTCGTGCGCGGTGCGCGGTCATGTGCCTCCAGACTCCCATTCCAACGAGGCGGGGTCGAGCGGGATTCCGCACGCTCCGGCCGCCGGGCGCGGCCCCGGTAGCCTGACGGTCATGACCGAGGGCCAGGCGCACTACTTCCGGACGCCGCAGGCCCCCACCGGGTCCCGCACGATCCACGTCACCCTCGCCGGGCAGGACGTCGAGGTCGAGACGGCGGGCGGCGTCTTCAGCGGCGACCGCCTCGACCTCGGCACCCGGGTGCTCCTGCGGGAGGCCCCGGAGCCGCCCACGACCGGGGACCTGCTCGACCTCGGCTGCGGCTGGGGGCCGCTCGCGCTGACGCTGGGGCTGCTGTCGCCCGAGGCGACCGTGTGGGCCGTCGACGTCAACGACCACGCGCTCGGGCTCACGGCCGCCAACGCGGCACGGCTCGGGCTCGGCCGGGTGCGTGCCGTGCGGCCGGACGACGTCCCGGACGACGTCCGCTTCGCCGCGATCTGGTCCAACCCGCCGATCCGGGTCGGCAAGGCCGAGCTGCACGCGATGCTGCTGCGCTGGCTCCCCCGGCTGACCGACGACGGCGCGGCGTACCTCGTGGTGCAGCGCAACCTCGGCGCGGACAGCCTGCACGCCTGGCTCCGGGAGAACCTCGACGGGACCGTCACCCGGGCCGGCAGCGCGAAGGGCTACCGGGTGCTGCGGGTCACCCGCTGACGCATCCGGCCGCTGCCGCTGCTGCGACGGCGCCGGTCGGCCTCGAGCCGCAGGATGAGCAGGTCGCGGCGCACGAGCCGGTCGCTGGCCGGTGCGGTGGCACCCGTTGCCGTGCGGTCCATGTGCGGTCCCTCCCCTGCGCCGGTCCGGCTGCTCCTGGCGATACAGAGTCAACCGGTGGACGCCCTGATACCGCGTCCCTCGTGAGACCCATATCGCCCACCGGAGGCTCCGACTTGAGTCGGGCGGGGGTCCCCCTTCCGGCGTACCGGGGAGTAGCGCGGCTCGAGCCGACGAGCTCAGGCCGACGCGGCGCGGGCGGCGGCGAGCCAGGCCGGGTCGAGGCTGCCCTCGGCGACGATCCGGGCCGGGCCGGCGAGCTCGACGCCCGGGCCGGCGAGGACGTCGTCCGCCGGGACCGTGACGCGCAGCCGGCCGCCGGGGACGTCGACGGTCCACACCCGGGGCGCGGCCGGGCCGGCCCAGGCCCGGGTCGCGAGGACGGCGGCCGCGGCGCCGGTGCCGCAGGACCGGGTCTCGCCGACGCCGCGCTCGTGGACGCGCATCCGCAGGTGCCCGACGTCCGAGCCGCACTCGTGGAGCGGCACGGTGATCTCGACGTTCGTGCCCGCCGGCGGCACCGGGTCGACGCGGGGGGCGCGGGTCAGGTCGGCGCCCGCGAGCAGGTCGAGGGAGCCGAGCGCGACGACGGTGTGCGGGTTGCCGACGTCGATCGACAGCCCCGGCAGCGGGACAGTGCCGAGGGTGCCGTCCGGTGCCGCCGCCTCGACGCCGCGGACCTCGACGGTCGCGTCGGACCCGGCGCCGACGGCCGTCGCACCGCCGACGACCTTCCAGGCACCGAGGTCGGCGGCGAGCAGGTCGCCGTCCCGGCGGACGGAGAGCAGCCCGGCCCGGGTGCCGACCGGGAGCACCTCGCCGTCCGCGAGGTCGACGAGACCGAGGTGCTGCAGGTAGCGGACGAAGACCCGGATCCCGTTGCCGCACATCTCCGCGACCGAGCCGTCGCCGTTGCGGTAGTCCATGAACCACTCGGCCGCGCCGGCGAGCGCGACCCCCTCGGGCAGCGCCGCGCAGCGGACGACACGGATCAGCCCGTCGCCGCCGAGCCCGGCCCGGCGGTCGCACAACGCCGCGACGAGGGCGGCCGGCAGGTCGACGCGGCCGTCCGGGTCCGGCACGAGGACGAAGTCGTTCTCCGTGCCGTGCCCCTTGGCGACGGGCAGGTGGCCGGCGAGCGGGTCGCCGGCCGGCAGCAGGTCGACGGCGGGGCCGGTGACGGACGGGGTGCTCACCCGCCCAGCCTAGGTCGTGCTGCCGCTACGCGTCGGCGAGCAGCCCGCGGCGGCCGGCGATCGCGACCGCCTCGGCCCGGCCGGACGCCCCGAGCTTGGCCATGAGGTTCGAGACGTGGACGCTCGCCGTCTTCTCGCTGATGAACAGCCGCTCCCCGATCGCACGGTTCGTCAGCCCTTCGGCGACGAGCCGGAGCACCTCCGCCTCGCGCGGCGTGAGCGGCCCGTCGGACGACGGCACACCCGCGCCGAGGTCGAGGCGGGCGCGGCGGCCGAGGGACTCCAGGGCCGCCCGCAACGGCCGGGCCCCGAGGGTGACCGCGGTGGCGAAGGCGGGCAGCGCCTCGGCGGCGGCACCGTCCCGGTCGCCGGCCGCGACGAGCGCCTCGGCGACGCGGTACCGGGCCAGCGCCTCCTCGTAGGGCTGGCCGGGCACGAGGGCGAGCACCTCGCGCCAGGGCCCGGCGTCGGCGGCGTCGGGGCGGCCGGCGCGGTCGACCCGGGCCCGGTCGGCGCGGGCCCGGGTCAGCCAGGCCACCGCCTCGGGCCCGACCGCACGGCCGGCCATGGGGCGGGCGGCCGCGAAGGCCCGCTCGGCCCGGTCGAGGAACGCGTCGGCCCGCGACTGGTCCGCCGCGTGGCCCTGCTGCGCCAGGG
>JACRAB010000219.1 GCA_016213575.1 Actinomycetota bacterium | reverse complement strand
GACGAACGTCTTGGGGTCCAACGGGTCCCCGAGGCGCAGCCGCTGCGACGCGGCGACGACCGCCTCGACGAGCTCGTCCTTGCGGGAGCGGTGGACGACGAGCCGCGAGCCCGCCGAGCACACCTCGCCGGCGTTGAAGAACACTCCGACCGCGACCGCCTTCGCGACGGCGGCGGTGTCCGGGGCGTCGGCGAGCACGAGCTGCGGGCTCTTCCCGCCGAGCTCGAGCGACACCTCCTTGATGTTCGACTCCGCCGCGTAGGTGAGGAAGAGCCGGCCGACCTGGCCCGAGCCGGTGAAGGTCAGCGCGTCGACGTCCATGTGCCGCCCGAGCGCGGCGCCCGCCGTCGGGCCGAACCCGGGGACGACGTTGAGGACGCCGTCCGGCAGCCCGGCCTCGGCCGCGAGCTCGGCGAACCGCAGCAGGGTCAGCGGGGACTGCTCGGCGGGCTTGACGACCATGGTGGTGCCGACCGCGAGCGCCGGGGCGATCTTCCAGACCGCCATCATGAGCGGGAAGTTCCACGGGACGACGGCCCCGACCACCCCGAGCGGCTCCCGGGTGATCGTCGCGTGCACCGCCGGCCCGGTCGGCGCGACGGCGTCGTAGCTCTTGTCCGCCGCCTCGGCGTAGAACCGCAGCGTCTGCAGGGTCACCCGGATGTCGACCGCCTTGGCGTGCGAGACCGGCTTGCCGACGTCCAGGCTCTCCAGCCGGGCCAGGTCGTCGGCGTCCCGCTCGACGAGGTCGGCCAGGCGCAGCAGGGTGGCCCGGCGCTCGCGCGGGTGCAGGTCGCACCAGCGGCCGTCCTCGAAGGCGCGCCGGGCGGCCGCGACGGCCAGGTCGACGTCCGCGGCGTCCCCCTCCGCGACGGCCGCGACGACGCGGCCGTCGCGCGGGGCGACCCGGTCGAACCGCCGGCCGGAGACGGCCGGCCGGAAGGCGCCGTCGACCCACAGGTCGGTCCGGACCGGCAGCCCGGCGGCCACCTCGTCGGACGGCGTGCTCGTGATGGTGCCGGCGACGGTGCTCGCGACGGTGGACATGCGCTGCTCCAGACCTCGGTGGACGGCTCCGCCAGAGATTATTCGGACCCGAACGGATAGTCGAGACCCGGCAGCCACTCCCGCCAGACGGCCTCGAGGCGTCCGTCCCCGATGACGGTAGCCAACGCCGCGTCGATCGCCTCCCGGAGCTCGGGACGGTCCTTGGCGACCCCGACGCCCCAGCGGTTCTGCGTCCGCACCGTGAAGGCGACCTCGAACCGCGGGTCGTCACCGAGCGGGACGAAGACGAGGTCGTCGTCGACGACGCCGTCCACCGCGCCGGACTCGAGCGCCGCGAGCATCTCGCCGAACACGTCGTCCGACTCCCCGCCGAACGGCACCGTGACCGCGCCGGGGAAGGTCTGCGCGAGCGCCATGTTCGTGCTGCCCGCGATCGCGCCGACGCGCAGCCCGGCGAGCGCGCCGGGTGCGGTGATCCCGCTGCCCTTGCGGACGAGCAGGGCCTCGTTGAAGACGCCGTAGGGCCGCGTGAAGTCCACCTGCTCGGTCCGCGACGGGATGATGCTCTGCCCGCACCAGACGGCGTCCGCCTCGTGCCGCTGCACCGAGGGGATCATGTCGTTCCACGGCACCATGACCCACTCCACCCGGCGCCCCATCGCCGCGGCGACGACCGCGGCCGCGGCGGGCTCGTAGCCCTCCCGGGTCACGCCGTCCGGGCTCTTGTGGAACAGCGGGGGCGCCTCGGCGTCCAGGCAGGCCAGCCGGAGCACCGCGTCCTGCGCGCTCACGGGATCGCCTGCTCGTAGCGCTCGATCTCCCAGTCGGTGACGGTGGCGCAGAACCGCGCCCACTCGTCGGACTTCAGCTCGACGAGCAGGTCGGACAGCTCCTCGCCGAGCGCACCGCGCACGACGTCGTCCTTCTGGAAGGCCTCGATCGCCGCCGCGAGCGTGAGCGGCAGCGGGGCGAAGCGCTCGGAGTCGCCCTCGTAGCTGCTGCCGACCTGGGGCGGTCCCGGGTCGAGCCGGTGGTCGAGCCCGTCCGCGGCGGCCGCGATGATCGCGGCGTGCGACAGGTACGGGTTGACGCTCGCGTCGGGGAGCTTGTACTCGAGCCGGCCGTTCGCGGACAGCCGCACCGTGCACGTCTTGTTGTCCATGCCCCAGTTGATCTGGGACGGCGCGAACTGGCCGGCGTCCCAGTACCGCTTGTAGGAGTTGACCGTCGAGCCGTTGAGGAGCATCGAGCCCGCCGCGTGGCTGAGGATGCCGCCGAGGGCGTGCCGGCCCTCGTCGGTGAGCTGCTGCTCGGTGCGGCCGGGCTCGGCGAGGATGTTCCGGTCGCCGCGCCAGAAGCTCACGTTGTGGTGGCAGCCGTTGCCCATCATCCCGGTGGCCGGCTTGGGCATGAAGCTCGCGACGAGGCCGAGCTCGCGGGCGACCTGGCGGCAGATCTGGCGGTAGACGACGAGCCGGTCGGCGGTGAGGTCGGCGTGGTCGAACATCCAGTTCAGCTCGAGCTGGCCCGGGTCCTCGTAGTCGCCCTCGATCATGTCGAGGCCGAGCGCCTGCGCGTAGCGGATGACCCGCTGGTACACCGGGCGCATGATCTCGAGGTTCTCGACGTGGTACGCCGGGGACGAGCCGGCCGCGAACCGCACGTCGAGGCCGGGGCCCTTCCACGTCATCTCCGGCTCGCAGCCCGACCTCATGACCAGGCCCGTGCGCTCGGTGAACTCCGCGTGCACCTGCTTGAGCACGCCGCGGCTGTCCGTGCCGAGCCGGCGGCCGCCGACCTCGGGCAGGTGGTCGGGCTCGTAGATCTGCGTGAAGAACCGGGCGACGGTGCCGTCCCACGGCAGGACCGCGAAGGTGTCGAGGTCCGGCATCGCGGTGAACTCCGCCGCGTGGACACCCCCGCCGAGCAGGCTGCCGGCGCGGTCGGACTGCAGGTCCGAGATCGCCGTGCGGTGCAGGTTGACCCCGCGGTCGAGGTTGCGCCGCAGGTGCTTGGCGGGGACCACCTTGCCGATGACGCGGCCGGTGATCGTCACGCCCTGGTAGTAGACGAACTCGACGCCGGAGCTCTCGATCGTCCGGGCGATCTCCTCGACCCGGGCCGCGTCGGCGTTGGCCTCGCGATGGGTGTCGAGCGGGGTGGTCGTCATGGGGTTCCTCTCGGGCGACGGGTGGACGACGGGACGGCGGGACGACGGACGGCGGGACGGGGTCAGGCGCGTGAGCCGACGGGGCGTGCGGCGTCGGCGACGAGCGAGCGGTAGCCGGCGTGCCGGGCCGCCGGCACGTTGACGAGGACGACGCCGACGACCCGGCCGGCCCGCCGGTGCACGACGGCGACCCCGGCGGGCAGGTCCTGCAG
>JACRAB010000022.1 GCA_016213575.1 Actinomycetota bacterium | reverse complement strand
CGCGGGTGGGGGGCCGGGGGCCGGCCGCACCCGCCACAGCCCGGCCCGGCCCGATTGCGAGCGCGCCGATGTCCCTGCCCGTGCAGCGCCGGCCCGTGACGCCACGCCGGCCGGAACGTGCCGTCGCGGTCGTGCTCCTGTGCGGTGCGCTCGGCCTCGGCTACGGGACCCTGCAGGCGCTCGCGCCGCCCCCGCAGGGCGCACCCGCGCCGGCGCAGGCGGTGCGCGCCGCCGACGGCGGCGTCCCGGCCACCGGGTGCGCGGCCGCCGACACGCCGGGGCCGGCCGACGACCCCGCGTACTGCGCGCGGCTGGACGCCGACCGCCGGTCCCGCGGCCCCGTCGACCCGGGTCGCGCGGCCGACCTGCGACACGCCCGCGCCCGCGTGGCGGCTCTGCTCGACCCGCCGTACGGACCGCCGCCGGAGCGCACCCCCGACGGCGTGCTCGTGACCCTGCGCGCGGCGGGGTTCCGGCAGTCACAGGCCCGGCCGGCGCGCGCGGGCGACCCCGCCCCGGCGGGCTCCCTGGTCTACGCCGTGCAGGTCCCGGGGGGCTGCCTCGTCGGGTCCCTCACCGTCGACGGCACGGGGGCGGACGACGGCCCGGCGGTCGTCGGGACGCTCCCGGACCGGTCCTGTCTGACGCTCTGACCGCCGAGGGCCGATCACGGTGTATACGTTTGCAGGGTGACCGACAACGACTACGTCATCGATCCCGTGAAGGGGCCCCGCGTGGTCCCCACCCACGATCGGGCGCTCGCCCCTGTCCAGTCCCCCGAGACCGACGTCGACGGCTTCGTCGGTGCGTTCCTGCGTGAGCTCAACTTCGGTCAGGGTGTGTCGCTGGCCCGTGCCTCGGTCAACGACCAGCACCTGGCGCTCGCCCGCACGGTGCGGCAGTACCTCATGGCCCGCTGGCTCGAGGCGATCGCCCAGCAGCGGAAGAACCCGGTCAAGGCGGTCGGTTACCTCTCGGCCGAGTACCTGCTCGGCCGCCAGCTCGACAACGCGCTGCTCGCGACCGGCCTGGTGGACGTCGTCGAGGAGGGCCTGGCCGCGTGCGGCCTGAGCCTGGACACCCTGCGCGACCAGGAGGTGGAGCCCGGGCTCGGCAACGGCGGCCTGGGCCGGCTCGCCGCCTGCTTCATCGACTCCCTCGCGACGATGAGCGTGCCGTGCATCGGCTACGGCATCCGCTACGAGTACGGCATCTTCCGGCAGACCTTCGTCGAGGGGCGCCAGGTCGAGCAGCCGGACACCTGGCTCACCCTCGGCGGACCGTGGGAGTTCCCGCACCCGGAGTCCTCGCAGCTCGTCAACTTCGCCGGCCACACCGAGACGTTCACAGACGAGGACGGCGTCGAGCGGACCCGCTGGGTGCCGGGCTGGAACGTCCTCGGCGTGCCCTACAACTACATGGTCCCCGGGTACCGCAACGGCCGGGTCAACACGCTGCGGCTGTGGAGCGCCCGCGCCACGAAGGCGTTCGACCTGGAGATCTTCAACGCCGGCGACTACGCCGAGGCGGTCCGCGCCCAGACCTTCGCGGAGAACATCTCCAAGGTGCTCTACCCGGAGGACTCCACGCCGCAGGGCAAGGAGCTCCGGCTGCAGCAGCAGTACTTCTTCGTCGCCTGCTCGCTGGCGGACTACCTGTTCGAGGTGCTGCACAGCAGCTTCGACCCGGCCTCCCTGTCCGAGCGGATCATCTTCCAGCTCAACGACACGCACCCGGTCATCGCCGTCCCCGAGCTCATGCGCCTGCTCGTGGACGTCCTCAAGCAGCCGTGGGACAAGGCCTGGGACATCACCCGGCAGTGCTTCGCGTACACGTGCCACACGCTGCTGCCCGAGGCCCTCGAGGTGTGGCCGGTGGAGCTCATCGGCCGGCTGCTGCCGCGCCACCTGGAGATCATCGAGCGGATCAACGCCGAGTTCCTCGACGAGGTCCGGGCGGCGTTCCCGGGCGACGAGATGCGCGTGCGCCGGATGTCGATCATCTCCGACTACCCCGAGCGCGGCGTCCGGATGGCGTTCCTCGCCACCGTCGCCGCGACGAAGGTCAACGGCGTCGCGGCCCTGCACTCCGAGCTCCTGCGCGACAAGGTGCTCCCGGACTTCTCCGAGCTGTGGCCGGAGAAGTTCATCAACGTCACCAACGGCGTCACGCCGCGCCGCTTCGTCCGGCAGTCGAACCCGCGGCTGTCCGAGCTCATCACCGAGGCGGTCGGCGACGGCTGGGTCACCGACCTCGAGCGGCTGCGCGGCCTCGAGCCGCTGGCCGACGACGCCGGGTTCCGGGCCCGCTTCCGGGAGGTCAAGCAGGCCAACAAGACCCGGCTGTTCGAGCTGCTGCAGCGCCGTGACGGGTACGACCTGCCCGAGGGCAGCATGCTCGACGTCATGGTCAAGCGCCTGCACGAGTACAAGCGGCAGTCGCTCAAGCTGCTGCACATCGTCACCCTCTACGAGGGCCTCGTCTCCGGCCGCGTCGACCCGGCCGACGTCGTGCCACGGACGTTCATCTTCGGCGCCAAGGCCGCGCCCGGGTACCGGATGGCCAAGGAGACGATCTACCTCATCAACTCGGTGGCCTCCGTGGTCAACGCGGACCCCCGGGCGAAGGGCGTGCTCACCGTCGCCTTCCCGGCGAACTACAACGTCACCCTCGCCGAGACCCTCATCCCGGCGGCCGACCTGTCGGAGCAGATCTCGCTCGCCGGCAAGGAGGCCTCGGGCACCGGCAACATGAAGTTCGCCCTCAACGGCGCGCTGACGATCGGCACGGACGACGGTGCGAACGTCGAGCTGCGCCAGCTCGTGGGCGACGACAACTTCTTCCTCTTCGGGATGCTCGAGCCCGAGGTCGCCGCGCTCACCGAGCGGGGCTACGTGCCGAGCAGCTTCTACGAGGCGGACGACGACCTCAAGCGCGCCATCGACCTCATCTCGTCGGGCGCGTTCTCGGGCGGCGACCGCGGGGCCTTCGAGCCGCTGGTCTCCAACCTGCTCCACGAGGACCGCTTCATGGCCCTGGCGGACTACCGCGCGTACGTCGACGCGCAGGCGAAGGTCGACGCGGCCTACGGCGACCAGGAGGCCTGGAGCCGCTCGGCGATCCTCAACATCGCCCGGTGCGGGTTCTTCTCCTCCGACCGTTCGATGCGTGACTACATCGACCGGATCTGGCACACCGCACCGGTGTGACGCACCACCCCGCCGTCCTGACGGCGTCCTGGCCGGTGCCGCGCGACGCGGCGCCGGTCAGGACGTCGCGGCGCGCACCAGCTCGGCGACCCGCTTCTCGACCTCGGGGCTCCAGGCCGCGAGCGCGTAGGACGACGGCCACATGTCGCCGTCGTCGAGGGTCGCCGCGTCCTGGAAACCCAGCGTGCAGTAGCGGTACTTGAACTTGCCGGCGTCCTGGAAGAAGACGACGACCTTGCCGTCCGCGTTCGCGTACGCGGGCATCCCGTACCAGGTCTTCGGCGACAGGCCGGGTGCCGCGGCGGTCACCGTCGCGTGCACGCGCTCGGCGAGGGCCCGGTCGCCGGGCGCCATCTTCGCGATGGCCTCGAGCACGGCCTCCAGGCCCTCCGCCTTCTTGGCGCCCTTCTTGCCCTCGGCGCGCAGCTCGGCGGCGCGCTCCTTCATCGCGGCGCGCTCGGCCGCGCTGAAACCGTCGCTCTTCGCTGCCATCGTCGACCCCTCTCGTGACCTGGGACCGGCGTCCACCGGCCCCGCACGACGAGGCTAGGCGCGGCGGCCGGGGCCGGGCTTCTCGATTCCTGACCGGTTCGCGGCTCAGAGCGCGCGGGCCAGCCGGGCCGCGTCGAGCATCGCCGCGTGCACGTTGCGGCCGGCGACGGCGTCCCCGATCCGGAACAGCTGGTAGGTCCCGGCCGCGTTGCGGACGGCGGACTGCGGGCGGAGCGCGAGGAGGTCCTCGATGCGGACCTCGCCGTGGTTGCTCGCCCCGGCGACGAGCTCGACGTACAGGTCGGTGACGGCGACGGTCCCCCCCTCGGCGACGACGGCGTCGACGAGCCGGGTCTCGGTGCGGCTCGCCCCCTCGGCACCGAGGGTCACGAGCAGCCCGTCCGGTGTGCGCTCCACGGAGAGCAGCCGGCGCAGCACGGTCTGCCGGACGCCGCCCTCGGCGAGGGCGACGAAGTAGCCGGCGCCGACGAGCGCGCCGACCTCGGGCGACACGGTCCGCTCCGGCGTGACGTGCTCGACCTCGGCGCCCGCACGCAGCAGCGTCTCGGTGACGTCGAGCGCCTGGGTGCCGCCGTGGTCGTCGTAGACGAGGACCCGGCCGGTCGGCCGCCGCGCGCCCGAGACGACGTCCCAGCCGTCGAGGACGAGCTGCGCCCCCGGGACGTCGGGCCGGCCGGGCAGGCCTCCGGTGGCGACGACGACGACGTCGTACCCGCCGGCCCCGAGCGCCCCGGCCTCCGCGTAGGTGTCGAGGTGCACCTTGACGCCGAGCCGCTCCAGCTCCTGGGCACGCCAGTCGACGATCCCCTGCAGGTCGCGGCGGCGCGGCGACAGGGCGGCGAGCGCGAGCTGGCCGCCGAGCGCGGAGCCGGCCTCGAAGAGGGTGACGTCGTGGCCGCGCTCGCCCGCGACCCGGGCGGCCTCGAGCCCGGCGGGGCCGCCGCCGACGACGGCCACCCGGCGCGGCGCCGCCGCCGGGGCGACGACCTGCGGCACCTCGAGCTCACGGCCGCTCGACGGGTTGTGGATGCAGAAGGCGGCACCGCTGGTGTAGATGCTGTCGATGCACATGTTCGCGCCGACGCACGGCCGGATCCGGTCCTCCTGGCCGGTCGCGACCTTGAGCGGCAGGTACGGGTCGGCGAGCAGCGCGCGGGTCATCCCGACGAGGTCGAGCAGGCCCGCCTCGATCGCGTACCGCGCGGTCGCGACGTCGGCGATCCGGGCCGCGTGCATGACGGGCACGGGGAGCTCGCGCTTCATCCGCCCGGCGAACTCCAGGTGCGGCGAGGCGGGCGTCCCCATCGGCGGGATCATCCGGGACAGAGCCGTGTCGCTCTCGATGGAACCCTTGACGAGGCTGATGAAGTCGATGCCGGCGGCGGCGATGTCGCGGCCGATCCGCAGCGCCTCCTGCGGGCCGACGCCGGGCGCACGCTCCTCGTCGAAGCTGACCCGGGCACCGACGAGGAAGTCGTCGGGGACGGCGGCCCGGACGGCGCGGATCACCTCGAGCGGGTAGCGCATCCGGTTGTCGTACGACCCGCCGTACTCGTCGTCGCGGTGGTTCCAGAACGGCGTCCAGAACGAGTCGAGGAAGTGCCCGTAGAGCATGAGCTCGATGCCGTCGAGCCCGGCCTCGCGGCAGGCCTGCGCACCCCGGACGAAGTCGTCCTTGATCCGGTCGAGGTCCCACTGCTCGGCGGCCTTGGCGAAGGCGCGGTGGGCCGGCTCCCGGGTGGCGCTCGCGGAGACCGCCGGGACCCAGTCGTGGGTGTAGTTGCTCGTCCGGTGGCCGAGGTGGGTTAGCTGGATCATGACGGCGGCGCCGTGCTCGTGGACCTCGTCGGCGAGGCGGCGCATCCAGGGGACGGACTCGTCCTTCCACACCTGGAGGTTGCCGAACGCCGGGGCGCTGTCCCGGCTGACGAGGGCGCTGCCGCCGATCATCGTCAGACCGACGCCGCCCCGGGCCTTCTCGACGTGGTACGCCCGGTAGCGGTCCTTGGGCAGGCCGTCGTCGCTGTACGCCGGCTCGTGCGAAGTGCTGACGATCCGGTTGCGCAGAGTCAGGCCCTTCAGCCGGAAGGGGGTGAGCAGCGGGTCGGTCGCCACGAGCGCCTCCTGTGAGCCACAAGGCGTCGGGTCCGCGGCGCCTCCCCCACGATGCGGTCCGGTCGTCGCCCGGCGCGAGAGGGCGCTGCGGATTCGTCCCGCTCGCGAGTCGCCGATGCACAAGTGCCTTACCATCGGGCGGGTGGCGGCGCAGCGGCGGGCGGGGCTGTCGCCGGCCCAGGGGCGGCTGCTGAGGCGGCTCGCCGACGCGGACCCGGAGCCCGGCGTCGCGCGCCGGGCCCGGGGGCTCCTCGGCGAGGAGCGGGTCTCCCGGCAGACGGCGGCGAAGTGGTCCGCCCGGTTCGCCGAGCACGGCGCCGACGGCCTGCGCGACCTGCCACGGGCCGGCCGGCCGCCGACCCACGGCGACGAGTCGGTCCGCAGCATCCTCGTCGCACCGCTGCTGGCACCGACGGCCCGATGGACCTCGCACACCCTCGCCGGGCTCACCGGGCAGAGCCAGACGGCCGTCGTCCGCGCCTGGCGGCAGGTCTTCGGGGCGGGCGCGGCGCACCCGGCCGGGCCGCTGCCCTCCGGCGGACTGGCGCTCGTCGGGGCCCGGTGCGACGCGTCGAACAGCGTGCTCGTGCTCGCCGCGCACGCGACCGCGGTCCCCGCGGAGCGCACCACCCCGTTCATGCGCTCGCCACGCCGCCCGCCGCTGCAGGCACTGCTCGCCGCCGACCTGCTCGCGAGCGCGCTCCCGCCGGACGCCGCGCCCCCGGGCCTCGACGCGGTGCCGGACCTCGTGGCGACCGTGCGCCGGCGGCTGGGCAGCCGGACCCCGCTCTTCGTCCTCTCCCGCCGGCCGCTGCCCGCGCCGGCCACCGCGGTGCCCGGGGTCGAGTACCTGCACCTCGCCCCGGACGACCGGTGGCAGGGCCTCCTGGAGACCCTCGTCCGCCGCTGCACCGCGACGCCGCAGCCGCACCTCGCCGCCCTGCAGCAGCGCCTCATGGTCTGGGCCCGGGGCGACGCCCGACCGTTCGAGTGGCTCGCGGACGGCGCCCCGGACCGGGCCGACCGCCGTCCGGCGCCCCCGGGCGGCGAGCCGCGGCCGACCGGCCAGGTGGTCGCGGACGCCGTCCTCGCCTCGGTCCTCGACCGGATCGCCGCGGGCCGGCTCGCGGCCGGGGACCGGATCACCGAGTCGTCCCTGTCCCGGGCCGTGCACGCCTCCCGCGGGCACGTCCGCGAGGCGCTGCTCGTGCTGGCGTCCAACGGCCTCGTCGACCTCGAACCGCGCCGCGGCGCTCTCGTGCCCGCGCCCCAGGTGGCCGACGTCGTCGAGACCTACGCCGTGCGCCGGGCCCTCGGCGCGCTGCTCGTGCGCCGGGCGGCGCAGTCGGCCCCCGGCGCGCTCGCACCGGTCGAGCAGGCCCTCACGGCGCTCGTCACCGTCGCCGCGACCGGCGACCCCCGGGCCAGTGGCGAGGCCGACATCCGGTTCCAGGACGCGCTCGCCCTGAGCACCGGGATGCGCCGGGTGCCGCGGATGTTCGTGGCCCTGTCGGCGCAGATCCGCCTGTTCACCGCGGTCATGGGCGTGCGCTACGCGTACTCCGTCCCGCAGATGGTCCGCGACGACACCCTGCTGCTCCAGCAGGTCGCGGCGCGGGACGAGGCGGCGGCGCTGCGGACGTGGCACACGAAGATGGACGACGCCGTCGGCTACATGCTCACGCAGCTCGGGTCGCCGGGTGGCCCGCCGCCCCGGCGGTGACGCCTGCGCCGGCCCGGGCCTACGCCTCGGCGACGGGCAGGGCCGTCACGTCCGCGCCGTCCGGGGGAGCCTGCCGACGGGCCGGGAAGTCGTGGTCGAGGTCCCGCAGCCGGCGCTCGGCCTCGCGCTGCACGAGGACCGGCAGGTAGGTCCGGACCGGTGAGTCCGCGAACTCGTCGAAGATCCGGCGGACGAGCCGGTCGATCGTCCGGGGCCGGAAGAGCGGATGACGCGCCGCCAGGACGGCCACCAGGCGCCGGGCCTCGTGATCGACGTCCATGCGGCCTCCGGCTCCCGGCTACGCGACCTCTCCCCGGGAGTCTAGACACGGAACGTTCAGGTGCGAAGGAGCCGTCGTTGGCCGGCTGTCAGGCCTCCGGGCCCGGCAGCAGCTCGGCGAGGAGCCCCTCGACGTTGGCCCGGATCTGGTCACGGATCGGCCTGACGGCGTCGATGCCCTGGCCGGCCGGGTCCTCGAGCGGCCAGTCGAGGTACCGGGTGCCGGGGTACCACGGGCACTCGTCACCGCAGCCCATGGTGATGACGACGTCGCTGGCCTGGACGGCCTCGCCGGTGAGGATCTTGGGCGTGGCGGCGGTGATGTCGATGCCGACCTCGGCCATCGCCTCCACGGCGACCGGGTTGACCCGGTCGCCCGGGGCGGTGCCGGCCGAGCGGACCTCGACGCGGTCACCGGCGAGCGCGGTGAGCCAGCCGGCCGCCATCTGCGAGCGGCCGGCGTTGTGGATGCAGACGAACAGGACGGACGGCCGGTCTCCCTTCGTGGCGCGCTCCGCGGAGGCGGGGGTGCTGTCGGTGGTCATCGGTGCTCCTTCGGGGCCGGGCCGGCGGGTCAGCTGCTGTGGTGCGGGACGACGGCGTCGTCCGCGGTCAGTGCGACGTCCGGGTAGAGGGCCCGGACGAGGGCGATCCCGACGCCGGCGCCGACGACCTGGACGGCGACGAACGGCAGCACGGACGACGGGGCGATGCCGGCGAACGTGTCGGAGAAGACCCGGCCGACCGTGACCGCCGGGTTCGCGAACGACGTCGACGAGGTGAACCAGTACGCCGACCCGATGTACGCACCGACGGCCGCCGCGGACAGCGGCGCCCGCCCGGTGCGGGCGAGGGCGAAGATCAGCGCGACGAGCCCGGCGGTCGCGACGACCTCGCCGACGAGCACCCCGGCGCTCACCCGCTCGTGGGTGGCGACCTGTGCGGCGTCGAGGCCGTACATGACGTTGGCGAGCACCGCGCCCGCGATCGCCCCGACGACCTGCGCGACGGTGTAGGCCAGGACGTCGGTGCCCGGCAGCCCGGTGCCGCCGCGACGGCCGAGCAGCCAGTCCGCCGCCGACACCACCGGGTTGAAGTGGGCGCCCGAGACCGGCCCGAAGAGCAGGATGAGCACGGCCAGCCCGAACACGGTCGCGGTGCTGTTCTCGAGCAGCTGCAGGCCCACGTCGCCCGGCGAGAGCTGCTGGGCCGCGATCCCGGACCCGACGACGACGGTCACGAGCAGGGCCGTCCCGACGCACTCGGCGAGGAGCCGGCGGGCCAGGTCGGGGCCAGGGTTGACATCTGCCATGCCTCGATCATAGTTGAGTCAATATGGTTGGAGGCAAGATGGCTGGACGCAGCACCGGACGCCCGGGCGCGGCACCGCCCGCGGACCCGGCCGAGCGGCTGCGGGCCCGGGCGGCGCGGTTCGCCGCGGTGGGCGAGCCGGTCCGGCTGGCGATCGTGGAGCACCTCGCGCTCGGCGACGCGGCCCCGAGCGAGCTCGGGGCCCTGGTCGACCTGCCGAGCAACCTCCTGGCGCACCACCTCAAGGTCCTCGAGGAGGCCGGCCTCGTCCGCAGGATCCGGTCCGAGGGCGACCGGCGCCGCTCCTACGTCCGGCTGCGTCTGGAGGACCCGGCCGTCGCGACCCTGGTCGGCCCGCGCCTGGCGGACGTCGCGGACCTCGCAGCCCGGCTCGGCGAACCCGGCGCCGCCGGCCGGGTGGTGTTCGTCTGCACCCACAACTCCGCCCGCTCCCAGCTCGCCGCCGCGGCGTGGGAGCGGGTCAGCGACCTGCCCGCCACGTCCGCCGGGACCCGCCCGGCGGCGCGGGTGCCCCCGCGGGCGGTCTCGACCGCGCGCCGGCACGGGCTCCGCCTCGCCGGCCGGCGCCCGCAGCCGCGCGACGCGCCGGCCCGGCACGGCGACCGGCTCGTCGCCGTGTGCGACAACGCCTACGAGGACCTCGACCCGGCGGGCGACCGGCCCGGCGCCCGGCTGCACTGGTCGGTCCCCGACCCGGTGCGCGTCGGCACGGACGCGGCCTTCGAGACCGCCTACGACGACATCGACCGCCGGGTCCGGCACCTCGCCGGAACCCTCGGCAGACAGGAGCGCCCGACATGACCGTCCCCGACACCGAGCGGCCCTCGTGGGCCAGCCTCCCGCTGGAGCAGACCGTCGCCCTGCGCGCCGCGGCCGGCCGTCTCGCCGACGACTTCGCGGGCGTCTTCGGCCCCGAGACCATCGAGCGGTTCCTGCACTCCTCGTTCGACCAGTTCGCCGGGCGCGCGACCGTCCCGCAGTTCCTCCCCCTCATCGCCGAGCGCTTCGCCCGGCAACGGCTGCGCGCCGTCGCGAAGATCGAGGGCCTGCACGACGACGGCAGGCCGACCGTGCTGTTCCTCTGCGTCCACAACGCGGGCCGCTCCCAGATGGCGATGGGCTTCTTCACCCACCTCGCCGGAGAGGGTGCCGTCGCCTGGTCCGGCGGCTCCGAGCCCGGGACCCAGGTCAACCCGGTCGCCGTCGAGGCCATGCGCGAGCGCGGCATCGACATCTCCGCGGAGTTCCCCAAGCCGTGGACCGACGAGACCGTCCGTGCCGCCGACGTCGTCATCACCATGGGCTGCGGCGACGCCTGCCCGATCTTCCCCGGCAAGCGCTACGAGGAGTGGACCCTCGACGACCCGGCCGGCCGCGCGATCGACGACGTGCGCGTCGTCCGGGACGACATCGAGCGCCGGGTCCGGCGGCTGCTCGCAGAGCTCGAGGTCCCGGTCCGTGCCTAGCCGGCTCACCCCGTCGGGGCCGAGCGCGCCGTAGCCGGTGACCCGGCCCGCGCTGCGACCGGACCGCACGGCCCTGTCGCAGCGTCGAGGGCAGCCCGGCACAGGTGACACCGCACCGTCCGCGTCACCGGTCCGACCGGGACCGCGCGGTTCATCGCCGCCGTCCGGGTGAGGCGGCGCGGGGTGACCTCGGCGTGGTCGACGCAGAGGCCGACCCCGCAGTCGACGCACACGGCCACCGCGGACGTGCTCACGGCCCGGACGGCGCAGTCGTAGCAGTTCACGACGTTCCCGCCCCCGCCGGAACGGCCGGGTCGACGGCACCGCCGCGGGGGAAGAAGCGTCGTGCGGCGAGCGCGACGTACACCAGGCCGACGAGGACCGGCACCTCGATGAGGGGGCCCACGACACCGGCCAGGGCCTGCCCGGAGGTGGCGCCGAACACCCCGATGGCGACGGCGATGGCGAGCTCGAAGTCGTTGCTCGCGGCCGAGAAGGCGAGCGCGGCGGCGCGCGGGTAGGTGAGGTGCAGCCGGTAGGCGAGCGCGAAGGTGCCGAACCACATGACGGCGAAGTAGACGAGCAGCGGCAGTGCGATCCGGACGACGTCCAGGGGCCGGCCGGTGATCGTGTCACCCTGGAGCGCGAACAGGACGGTCACGGTGAAGAGCAGTCCCCACAGCGCGACCGGGGACACCGCCGGCAGGAAGCGGCTCTCGTACCAGTCCCGCCCCCGCAGGCGTTCGCCGAGCACACGGCTGAGATAGCCCGCCACGAGCGGGATCCCGAGGAAGACCGCGACGATGCCGGCGATCCCGCCGAGGGAGACGTGCAGCGAGGTGGTCTCCAGCCCCAGCCAGCGCGGCAGGGTCTGCAGGTAGAAGTAGCCGAGCGCGGCGTAGGCGAGCACCTGGAAGACCGCGTTGAGGGCGACGAGGACCGCGGCCGCCTCCCGGTCGCCGCCGGCGAGGTCGGTCCAGATGAGGACCATGGCGATGCAGCGGGCCAGGCCGACGAGGATGACGCCCGTGCGGTAGGCCGGCTGGTCCGGGAGCAGCAGCCACGCGAGCGCGAACATGACCGCGGGGCCGACGACCCAGTTGAGGACCAGCGACGAGGCCATCATCCGGCGGTCGGCGGTGACGACGCCGATCTCGCCGTAGCGCACCTTGGCGAGGACGGGGTACATCATGAGCAGCAGCCCGAGTGCGATCGGCAGCGAGGTCTGCCCGACCTTCAGGGCGTCGAGTGCGTCGTCGAGCCCGGTGAACGTCCGCCCGAGCAGCAGCCCGGCGACCATGGCCGCGCCGATCCAGACGGGCAGGTAGCGGTCCCGCCGGGACAGGGCGGCGACGACCTGGGGTCTCGCTTCAAGCGGCGTTGCAGCGTCCATGCCCGAAGCGTGACCCTGTGGCGACGGCGCGCGGTACGACGAACGTCCCGTCGGCGGCCGGGTCGTCACCCGTCGCAGCAGGCCTACGCGGCGTACGTGTCCTCGCTCGCACCGAACCGGTGCCAGCAGGTCCGCACGCAGCCGCAGTCGGCACCGCGGGGGCGGCCGCCCCCCTGGTCCTGACGGCCGGGCTCGGCGGGCGCCGACGGGTCCGGCGGCGGAGGCTGGGTCGTGTCCACCCCCCCACCGTGCACGAACGGGATGACCGCAGGGGCACGCCGTCGTCTCGCGCGGGTGAACACTCGTCGCGCCGCCCGCGGTCGGCGTCAGCCGCCGTGGGCACCGGTCGCGGCCGCCCCGGCGCGCGACGTCGCCCGGTCGGGCGCCTCGCGGTCGTAGCGCTCGACCGCGACGTCGACGATCCGGTTGACGAGCCCGGCGAAGTCGAGACCGGCGGCGGCCGCCGCGAGCACGTAGGAGCCACCGGTGCCGAGCGAGGCCATCGAGTTGATCTCGAGCACCTGGGGGACGCCGAGGGCGTCGATGCGGATGTCGACGCGCGCGTAGTCCCGGCAGTGGGTCGCGGCGAAGGTGGCCCGGGCGACGTCCTCGACCCGGTGGCGCAGGAACGGGTCGAGCGGGGCGGGACAGATCCGCTGCGGCTCGTCGTCCGTGCCGTGGAACTTGTCGGACTTCGTCATGAGCCGCAGCGCCCGGGTCCCGAAGTCGATCTCGACCGCGGGCAGCGTGCACACCTCGTCACCGTTGCCGATGAGCCCCACGCAGACCTCCCGCCCCTCGACGTACTCCTCGACGAGCGCGGGCTGCCGGTACCGGCGGACGACGACCTCGACGGCCGCGGCCGCCTCGTGGACGTCGTGCGCCAGCGCCAGTCCGTAGCTCGTGGACTCGTGACGCGGCTTGACGACCACCGGGTAGCGCAGCCCCTCGAGGTCCACGGGGCCGCGCGCGACCCGGTGCGCGGGGGTCGGGACGCCGGCCGCCGCGATGAGCGTCTTCGTGACCGCCTTGTCGAGCGCGAGGGTGTGGCCCATCGGGCCGGAGCCGGTGTACGGGACCCCGGCGAGCTCGAGCATCGCGGGCAGGTGCGTGTAGCGGCACTCGCCCTGGATCCCGTAGGCCATGTTGAAGACGAGGTCGACGGGGTCGTCGGCGAGCCGGTCGAGGAGGTGGCGGTCGGCCTCGTGGACGCGGACGTCGTGCCCGCCGGTCTGCAGGGCCTCGGCCACGCGGCCGACGGCCTTCTCGGAGTAGCGCTCCGGGCTGGGGCGCCCCGCGACGGCGAGGACGCCGGAACGGTCGTGGTTGCGGACGAGGGCGAGCTTCATCGCCGGGTTCTCCTCGAGGTCGTGGCGGTGGCAGATGCGGTGGCAGCGGAGGGGGTGGCGGCAGGGGTGGCGGCAGGGGCGGACCGGCCGGCCTTGCGGGCGGCGTACCAGGGGCGGACGACGCGCTCGACGAGCCTCGGCGAGGCGAAGAGCGAGACGGCGACGACGCACCAGACCTGGAGCAGCAGGAGCTCGGGGTGCCGCGCCAGGAGGTCGACGAGCCCGACCCCGATGCCGACCCAGGCGATGGCGGCGGCCTGGACGACGGTGACCGCGGTGCGGCCCGCGGCCGTCGCGGTCCCTTCCTTGTGCGCCGTCGCCGCGAACCGCTCGGTGACGAGCGCGAGGGCGACGGGCGGCAGGTAGGCGAAGTGCTCGGGGTGCGCTCCCGGGACCTGCCTCAGGACGAGCAGCGGCACGAGCATGAGGATCGCGACGGTCGAGAGCAGGGCCGCGACCCGGGCCGAGAAGGGCAGGCCGTGGGAGCGCAGCACCGGGCGGACGACGAGCGTGGAGACGGCGAGCGTCACGGCGAGGAAGGCGAGCCCGGGGACGAGCCCGATCGACGGGAGGGCGACGCCGAGCAGCACCGGCGAGAGCACCCCGCGCGCCCGGACCCCGAGGCTGAGCCGGAACACGACGACGACCAGCGCGCCGACCGGTACGAGGAGCACCTGGCGCACGTGCGCGAGCAGCGCGGGCGGCAGCGTCGTGAGGTCCAGGGCGGCGTCCAGGGCATGGGCGGGCGCGACGGGCAGCAGCCGCACGAGGAGCACGAGCAGCGGCAGCACGACGAGCGGGACGACGAGCGGCGGCCGGCGCAGCTGCGGCCCGCGCGGCGTCACCCGGCGGCCGCTCCGGCGGCTCGCGGCCGGCGCGGCGGGCCGGGGCGCGGTAACGGTCACGACCGGGCCCCGGCGCGTGCGGCGGTGTCCTCCGCGACCGCGACGCCGTCCCGGCGCGGGTCGGCGGCCCCGACCCAGCCGGACGCCGTCCGTCCGACCGCGTTGACGGCACCCATCGCCGGGTGGTGCGCCGTCATCGGCACGGTCCGCGGACCGGCCGGTGCGGGGCTCCCGGGGGCGGTCTCCACCCAGAGATGACCGCTCGCGACGAGGTGGGCACGCGGCGCGGCGACCGCGTGGGCGATGCCGAGGCCACCTTCCAGCACCCCGGAGAGCACGTGCAGCAGCGACGAGGTGCTCCGCCGGCTGCCGGCGGACCCGAGCCCCAGCACCGGGCCCGCGGCGTCGAGGACCACGGTGGGCGCCGCGTTCGAGCGCGGGCGGCAGCGCGGGCCGAGCCCGTACGGACCGGGCCGGCGGGTGCACGTACGCAGGTAGTTGTTGTAGACGAATCCGAGCGGGGCGCACACGACCTTCGCCCCGTACAGCGACTGGACCGACGAGGTCAGCGCGACGACCGTGCCGTCGGCGTCGGCGACCGTCACGTGCGTCGTGTCCCCCGGCTCCTCCCGGACGCGCACGGGCCCGGCGTCCAGCCAGGGCGCCGGGCGGGCCGCGAGCCCCGCGGCGGCCTCCTCGACGACGGCGTCGTCGAGGACGTCTGCCGGGTCGCCCTCCGCCGCGTACCGGTCCCGGACGTCGTGCGCGGCGCGGGTCGCCCGCGCCACGGCCAGGCGCCGCTCGCCGGGGTCTTCGCCCGGCCGCAGCCGGTCGAGGATCGCCAGCGCCAGCAGCAGGGTCACGCCGCCGCCGGTGGCCAGTGTCG
>JACRAB010000218.1 GCA_016213575.1 Actinomycetota bacterium | reverse complement strand
TGGCGGGTCGGGGCGCTCGCCGCGGAGGGCACCCGGGTCGAGGCGCTCGCGGACCAGGCGGCCGCGCTCGGCGTCCGGACCGTCGCCGTCGCCCGGGCCGAGGCCGAGGAGCCGCTGCGGCAGGCGCTCGCGGACCGCGGCGCCGCCCGCGTCGAGGTGCTCGCCGGCCCGGACGCCGCCGCGACCGTCGCGGGCGCGGGGGCGGACGTCGTCCTCAACGGGATGACCGGCGCCATCGGGCTGCGGCCCACGCTCGCCGCGCTGCGGGCGGGCAGCCTCCTCGCGCTCGCGAACAAGGAGTCGCTCATCATCGGCGGCCCGCTCGTCGCGGCCGCGGCCAAGCCCGGCCAGATCCTGCCCGTGGACTCCGAGCACAGCGCCATCGCGCAGTGCCTGCGGGCCGGCCGGGCCGACGAGGTGGCCCGGCTCGTGCTCACCGCGAGCGGCGGCCCGTTCCGCGGCCGGACCCGGGAGGACCTCCTCGACGTCACCCCCGAGCAGGCGCTCGCGCACCCGACGTGGGCGCTGGGCCCGGTCATCACGACGAACTCGGCGACCCTGGTCAACAAGGGCCTGGAGGTCATCGAGGCGCACCTGCTCTTCGGGATCGGCTTCGACCGGATCGACGTCGTCGTCCACCCGCAGTCCGTCGTCCACTCGATGGTCGAGTTCACCGACGGCTCGACGGTCGCGCAGTGCTCGCCGCCCGACATGCGGCTGCCGATCGCCCTGGCGCTCGGCTGGCCCGAACGGGTCAAGGGCGCCGCGGCCGGCTGCGACTGGACGCAGGCCGCGACCTGGACGTTCGAGCCGCTCGACGACGACGCCTTCCCCGCCGTCCGGCTGGCACGCAAGGTCGGCGCGCTCGGCGGGACGTATCCTGCGGTGTACAACGCGGCGAACGAGGTGTGCGTCGACGCCTTCCTGGAGGGCCGGATCCGCTTCGTCGAGATCGTCGACACCGTCTCCGCGGTCGTCGACGACCACGACGGGGCCGCCGGCCCGCTCGGGCTGGACGACGTCCTCGGCGCCGACGCCTGGGCCCGGGACCGGGCCCGGGACGTGCTGTCCGTCGCTGCGGCGGGCGGGGGAGAGGTGGACCGGTAGTGGAGTCCGTCGGCATCTACGCCCTCGGCGTGGCGTTCTACGCGGTGTGCGTCGCCGCGTCGATCGCCCTGCACGAGGTCGGCCACCTGGTGCCCGCCAAGCGCTTCGGGATCAAGTGCAGCCAGTACATGGTCGGCTTCGGCCCGACCGTGTGGTCGCGGCAGCGCGGCGAGACCGAGTACGGCATCAAGGCGATCCCGCTCGGCGGCTACGTGCGGATGCTCGGGATGTTCCCGCCCAAGCCCGGCCAGCCGGCCCGGGTCGACTCCACCGGCCGGCTCGGGATGCTCGTCGACCAGGCCCGCAGCGACGCCCAGCGCGACATCGGGCCCGAGGACGCCGACCGGCTCTTCTACCAGCGCTCCGTGCCCAAGCGCGTCGTCGTCATGCTCGGCGGCCCGACGATGAACCTGCTCATCGCCGCCGTCCTCTTCACCCTGCTGTGGACGACGTACGGCCTGTCCCGGGAGACGCCGGTCGTCGACACGGTGTCGAAGTGCGTCGTGCCGGTGGCCGCGTCGAAGAAGGAGCAGGCCGCCGCGGCGCCGCAGTGCACCGCGACGAGCGCGCCCACCCCCGCGGTCGCGGCCGGGATCCAGCCCGGCGACCGGATCGTCGAGTTCGCCGGCACCCGGATCGAGGAGTGGTCGACCCTCCAGGGCCTCATCCGGGCCAACCCCGGCCGCACCCTCCCGCTCGTCGTCGAGCGGGCCGGTGCGCAGGTTCCGCTCCAGGTCACGCTCATCAAGGACAACCGCTACGAGCTCGACGGCAACGGCCTGCCCGTCGTCGACGACCAGGGCCGGTACGTGCTCGTCCCCGTCGGCTTCCTCGGCGTCTCGCCGACGACGGTCCGCGAGACGCTTGCGCTCACCGAGGTGCCCGGCCAGTTCGGCACCTTCATCGCGCAGACCGCGGCCGCGATCGTCAACATCCCCTCGAAGATGGTCGGCGTCGTCAAGGCCGCGACCTTCCAGGGCGAGCGCGACCCGAACGGCCCGATCAGCGTCGTCGGAGCGGGCCGGATCGTCGGCGAGATCGCGAGCGTCCAGGGCACGCCGGAGAACCCGATCAACTTCTCCGACAAGTTCGCGGGCGCCGTCCAGATCGTGGCCGGCATCAACCTCGCGCTCTTCCTCTTCAACCTCGTCCCGCTGCTGCCGCTGGACGGCGGCCACGTCGCCGGCGCGCTGTGGGAGGCCGTCCGCCGCCGGGTCAACCGGCTGCTGCGCCGCCCGGACCCGGGGCCGGTCGACATCGCCCGGCTGCTGCCGCTCACGTACGTCGTCGCGTCGCTGCTGCTCGGGATGTCCGTCCTGCTCATCTACGCGGACATCGTCAACCCGATCCGCATCACCGGCTGACGAAGCCGCCGGCGTCGGCGTGATCCGGCACTCGGCGGGTGGCGCGCGCCCCGCCGGGAGATACTGGGACCCGTGCGCGCGCCGTCCGACGCCCGCACGACCACCCGTGAGAGGCGAAGTCACCCCATGTCCGTGAACCTCGGTCTGCCCGCCCTGCCGCCGCCGGTGCTCAGCCCGCGCAGGAAGTCCCGGCAGATCTCGGTCGGCAAGGTCTTCGTCGGCGGGGACGCCCCGGTGTCGGTGCAGTCGATGACGACGACGCTCACGTCGGACGTCAACTCCACGCTCCAGCAGATCGCCGAGCTCACGGCCGCCGGGTGCGACATCGTCCGGGTCGCGTGCCCGAGCCAGGACGACGCCGAGGCGCTGCCCGCGATCGCCCGCAAGTCCCAGATCCCGGTCATCGCGGACATCCACTTCCAGCCGAAGTACGTCTTCGCGGCGATCGACGCCGGCTGCGCGGCGGTCCGGGTGAACCCGGGCAACATCCGTCAGTTCGACGACCAGGTCAAGGAGATCGCCAAGGCGGCCGGCGACGCCGGGGTCTCGATCCGGATCGGGGTCAACGCCGGCTCCCTCGACAAGCGGCTCCTCGAGAAGTACGGCAAGGCCACCCCGGAGGCGCTCGTCGAGTCCGCCGTCTGGGAGGCCTCGCTCTTCGAGGAGCACGGCTTCCACGACTTCAAGATCTCGGTCAAGCACAACGACCCCGTCGTCATGGTCAAGGCGTACCAGCTGCTCGCCGAGGCGGGCGACTGGCCGCTGCACCTCGGGGTCACCGAGGCTGGCCCGGCGTTCCAGGGCACGATCAAGTCCTCCGTCGCCTTCGGGGCGCTGCTCAGCCAGGGCATCGGCGACACGATCCGGGTGTCGCTGTCGGCCCCGCCGGTCGAGGAGGTCAAGGTCGGCATCCAGATCCTGCAGTCCCTCAACCTGCGCCCACGCAAGCTCGAGATCGTCTCGTGCCCCTCCTGCGGGCGGGCCCAGGTCGACGTCTACAAGCTCGCGGACGCCGTGACCGCAGGCCTCGACGGCCTCGAGGTGCCGCTCCGGGTCGCCGTCATGGGTTGCGTCGTCAACGGCCCGGGCGAGGCCCGCGAGGCCGACCTCGGGGTCGCCTCCGGCAACGGCAAGGGCCAGATCTTCGTCCGCGGCGAGGTCGTCAAGACCGTCCCCGAGGCGCAGATCGTCGAGACCCTCATCGAGGAGGCCATGCGCCTGGCCGAGGAGATGGGCGAGACCGCCGGCGAGGGCGCGCCGTCCGTCACGGTCGGCTGAGCCCGCCCGCCGGACGGTGCCCGCTGACGCGCCGACGGGACGCGCGCGCGACGGCTGTCAGAATGGTCGGGCGAGAGTGGACCGGACGACGGTGACGGGGCAGGGATGACGGGACGGCTGAGCCGATCGGGGCGCGGCCTCTCGCTCTGGGGCGGGGGCGCGGTGGAGGATGCGAGAGTGCTCCGCTCCTCCCTGCGGCTCCTGGACCGCCACGACGTCGCCGAGGCGCTCGCCGTGTGCGACCGGGACGTCGCGGCGAACCTCTTCGTCTCGGCGCGGCTGAGCGGCCCGGGGTTCGGGAACCGGGCGGGCGGCGGCGAGCTCTGGGGCTACCACGACAGCCGCGGCCTGGCGTCGCTGTGCTGGTCCGGGGCGAACCTCGTGCCGGTCCAGGCCGACGAGGAGGCCGTCGACGCGTTCGCCGACCGGGCCCGCCGGCAGGGCCGCAACTGCTCCTCGATCGTCGGCCCGGCGGACGCCGTCCTCGCGCTGTGGCGCCGCCTCGAGCGGTACTGGGGCCCGGCCCGTGAGGTCCGCGCCGAGCAGCCGCTCATGGCGCTCGAGGGCCCGCCCGTCGTGGCGCCGGACCCGCGGGGGCGGCGCAGCCGGCTCGACGAGCTCGACCTCGTCGTGCCCGCGTGCGTCGCCATGTTCACCGAGGAGGTCGGCTACTCGCCGGTCGCCCAGGACGGCGGCGCGCTCTACCACGCGCAGGTCACCTCGCTCGTCGCCGGCGGCCGCTCGCTCGTGCGGATCGACGACGTCCCCGGGGTGCCCGGCCGCCGCGAGGTCGTCTTCAAGGCCGAGCTCGGGTCGGTGACGCAGCGCGCCGTGCAGGTGCAGGGCGTCTGGGTCAACCCGCGCCACCGCGGCCGCGGCCTGGCCGCGCCGGGGATGGCCGCGGTCGCGCGGGTCGTCCAGGCCGAGGTGGCGCCGCTCGTGACGCTCTACGTCAACGGCTACAACGTGCGTGCCGTGCGGACGTACGAGCGCGTCGGGTTCCGGCGCGTGGGGACGTTCGCGACCGTCCTGTTCTGAGCTCACGCCCGGGCCGCGTACAGGTCCCGCAGCAGCGCGACCTCCGCGCCGTGGTGGATCAGCTCGCGGTGGATGTGCAGCACGAGCCCGGCCATCGACAGGTCGGCGTACGGACCCTCGGCCGGGCCGCACGGGCGCAGCAACCCCTCGCCGGGTGCGTCGGCGCCGCCGAGCGACCGGACGCCGGCGACCCACCGGGCGTACTCCGCGTCGAGCCGGGCCAGCGCCCCCTCCGCCGTCGCCGGGTAGTCGTACGTCAGGTAGTCGCACGGCTCGCCGCCGAAGTGCGACGCGTTGCGCGCCCCGAGAACGCCGACGAGCACGTGCCCGAGCCGCCACGCGATCGTCGTCACCGGCGCCGGCTCGGGCGCCGGGAACGCGAACTCGATGACCATCGCGCCGCTGCCGCCCTGCACGGGCGCGGACGACGTCCCGCGCGGCCGCAGGCTCCAGCAGCCGGGCGCCGGCTCCCAGAGGTACTCCTCGTCGGTGAGGCCGGCCAGGCGCGGCCGGAGCTGGCTCTCCCAGTGCACGGTCAGCTGGTCGAGCAGGACGGCGTTCCAGTCCAGGTCGGTGGCGGTCGTGGCCTTCGTCGTGTCTGTCATGCGGACGACGGTAGGCCGCCAGGCGGACAGGTCCGGTCCGCCTGGGCGGACATACTGGCCGGGTGCTCGAGACCTCGGCCCGGCTGCTCCGGCTCCTGTCGCTCCTGCAGGAGCACCGGGAGTGGAGCGGCCCCGCGCTCGCGGCCCGGCTCGACGTGACGACCCGGACCGTCCGCCGCGACGTCGACCGGCTGCGCAGCCTCGGCTACCCCGTCGACGCGACGGCGCAGAGCGGGTACCGGCTCGGCCGCGGCGCGGCCCTGCCCCCGCTGCTCCTCGACGACGACGAGGCGGTCGCGGTCGCCGCCGCGCTGAGCACCGCGCCGGGGGAGGAGATGGCCTCGGCCGCGGCCCGCGCCCTCGCGAAGCTGGAGCCCGTGCTCCCCGCCCGGCTGCGGGACCGGCTGACCGCCGTCCAGGCCGCGTCCGTCACCCTGCCGAGCGGCGACGCGGCCGTCCCGCCGGACCGGATCGCCGCGCTCGCCGCCGCCTGCCGGGACGCCGTCCGGGTGCGCATGACGTACACCGACGGCGGCGGCGCGACGGGGGAGCGGGACGTCGAGCCGTACCGCCTCGTCCACGTCGGGCGGCGCTGGTACCTGCTGGGGTTCGACCGGGCCCGCGCGGACTGGCGCACCCTGCGCGTCGACCGGATGGCCGACCTCCACGTGACGACCTTCCGCTTCACCCGCCACGACCCGCCGGACGCCGCCGCCTTCGTCGGGCAGGCCGTCACGTCGTCCCCCTACCGGTGGCAGGCCCGGGTGCGGGTGCACGCCCCCGTCGCGGACGTCGCGGCACGGGTCCCGGTGACCGTCGCGCGGCTCGAGGCCGACGGCGACCGCTGCCTCCTCACGACCGGCGCGCACGACCTCGGCCAGCTCGTCGGGCACCTCGCCGCCCTGCCCTGGGACCTCGACGTGCTCGACCCGCCCGAGCTGCGGGACGCCGTCCGCGCCGCCGCGCAGCGGCTCGCCCGGGCCGCCGCCGGAAGCTGACAACCGCTGAACCGCGCGACACCCCGCGCCCGGACGGCGCGCCGCCGGGTTCGGCGGTGCCCAGCCCCTCACCCCCGCCGCCGGCAGCAGTCCAGGACGACCCGCCCGACCCACCCCGGCTCGAACATGACGTGCTCCCAGGCGAACCGGAGCACGGCCCAGCCGAGCACGACGAGCTCGTCGTACCGACGACAGTCCTCGCGCAGGGCCTGGCGGCTGCCGTGGTGGGCGAAGCTGTCCGCCTCCAGGGCGACGCGGAGCGCCGGGTCGGCGAGGTCGACGACGTACGGGGTGCCCGGTACGCGGTACTGCGGCTCGAACCCGGAGAGCCCGGCGTCGAGGACCGCCGCCCGCAGGCCGGACTCGAACGGGTTCGCCGCGCCGGCGTGCGCGGCCCGGGCCACCCGCAGGCGCCGCGCCCGCCCCGCCCCGCGTGAGGCCTCGGCGACGGCGACGAGCTCCTGCGCGCTGAGCAGGCCCTCGCGGAGCACACCGTCCGCGACCGCCAGCGCCTCGGCGAACGGCAGCGACGTCGCGCAGTCCAGCACCGTGCGTGCCGGTGCCGTGCAGTCGTCACGGACGTCGTGTGCGCCGAGGTCGACCCGGTGCAGGACGACGCCGGCCGGCGCCCGGGTGTGCCGGCCGCGCGGCACCGTGACGTGGACGGCGTCCGGACGCCTGAGCAGCGGGACGGCGAGGTGCTGGGCGGCGGACAGGTGCGACAGCACACCGCGCACCGATGCCGCGGCGGCCAGGGTGGGCGCGGCGGACGACGCGACGTACAGGCCGCGCCGCGCACGGATGACACGGCCGTCGCGCAGCGCCCGGTCGACCTGCGTGCGCGGGAACCGGTCCCGCAGGTCGGCCCAGGTCGCGCCGCCGCCACGCCACAGGAGTGCGCGCTCGACGTCCACCGGGAGAGGGTGACCCAGATCGGCGCGGAGTGCGTCCGGCTGTCCACAGGGGCGCGGCCCGGCACCGCCGAACCGCGCGACGCCACGCACCAGGGCGGCGCGCCGCCGGGTTCGGCGGTCGGCCCGCCGGATAACCGGTCAGGCGCGACCCCCGGGCGCGGGTAGCCTTCTGGGGTCACTTCTCCAGGAGGTCCCAGTGCTGTTGCGGATGTCGTCGTTGTTCCTGCGCACCCTGCGTGAGGACCCGGCGGACGCAGAGGTCCCGAGCCACAAGCTGCTCGTCCGTGCCGGGTACGTCCGGCGCGCGGCCCCGGGCATCTACTCCTGGCTGCCGCTGGGCTACCTCGCCTACCGCAACGTCGAGCGGATCGTCCGGGAGGAGATGGACGCCGCCGGGTTCCAGGAGGTGCACTTCCCCGCCCTGCTGCCCCGCGAG
>JACRAB010000215.1 GCA_016213575.1 Actinomycetota bacterium | reverse complement strand
TCGGCTGCGTCGTCGACAACGCCGTCCTCCACGGCGGCGGCGCGCCGGTGCTCGTCACCGTCGGCCGGCCCGACGGGCCGGGCGGCCCCGGGCACTGGGCGGTCCTCACGGTCCGCGACCACGGTCCGGGCTTCCCGCCGGACGCCGTGGGCCGGGTGTTCGAGCGCTTCTACCGCGCCGACCCGGCCCGCTCCGGGCGCGGCAGCGGGCTCGGGCTGTCGATCACGAGCGCGGTGGCCGGGCTGCACGGCGGCGGGGTCGCCGCGCAGAACGCGCCGGACGGCGGGGCCGTCGTCACGCTGCACCTGCCGGCCGCGTAGCCCGCTCCGGGGGAGTGCCGGCCGCGAGCTCTCATCGTCGTCTCATCCCGGCCCCACAGCCGGTTCACCGGCCCCCGCGACCGTCCCGGTATGACCACGACCCCCACCGTGCCCCTCGCGCCGCCGCCGACGGCGCCGCTGCCCCTCACCGGGCCCGGGCCCTCCGACCGGATGCGCGTCGTCCGGGTGCTGCTCCTCCTCGAGCCCGTCGTCGCCCTCGTGACGACGCTCGAGGCGCTCGACGTCGCCGCGGTCGGCTTCGGCACCCCGGTCCCGGCGGTGCTCACCGCCGCGGTCGCCGTCGTCCTCGCCGTGGCCGCGCGGGACGCCGGCCGCGGCGCACCCGGCGCCGTCCGGCGGCGCTGGCTCGTCCTGGCCGTCCAGGTCGTCTTCCTCGCCGCGGCCGGGGTCGACGTCGTCATCGCGATGTTCGAGGGGGTGGCGCCGCTGCTGCTCCCGACGCTGGTCCGGATCGCCCTCCCCGCAACGGTTCTCGTGCTCCTGCGCGGTGAGCGGTGAACCGGCTGGCGCACGGCGGCGGGCACGTGGAGGGTGCGCCCGGCAGCTACGTCGGGTCGCTGCTCTACGACGTCGCACCCGAGCACGTGCCCGCGCTGGTGGTGCTCGCGCTGCTCCCGCTCGTCGCGGTGCTCGTCCACCGGCTGCCCGCGGTGCTCCCGCCGGTGCCGTGGCTCGGCCGGCTGCGCGCGCTGCCCGCCGAGCGGGCGCTCGCGGCGTGGGCGCTGGTCGCGTCGGCCGCCGTCCACGTCGCGCTCGTGCCGACGCACGGCCTCTCCGGCTGGTCGTTCGCGTTCGCCGCCGACGCCGGGCTCCTCGGCTGGGCGGCCCACCGGCTCGTCACGGGCCGGCGCCGGGCCGGTCTGACGGCGGCCGTCGCCCTCGGCGGGTCGCTGCTCGGGCTGCTCGCCGGGCTCGCCGCCGGGCACATGCCGGACCAGGTCGCCATGGCCTGCAAGGTCGTCGAGGTTGCCGGGCTGCTCGCGCTCGGCGCACCGGTCGGTGCGGGCAGGGCCCGCCGGGTGCTCACGACGTCGGGCGTGGCGGCGGGGACCTCGCTCGTCGTCGTGGGGGTCTGGGCGGTCGGATTGAGCGCCGGCCACGGGGACGGCGGGGACGGGCACCACGCCGGCTCGCCCGCCCTCGGGGTCGCCATGCCGGCCGGGGACGGCGAGGACCCGACGGTCGCGCAGACCGCGGCGGCCGAGGACCTGTACCGCAGCACGGTCCGCTCGCTCGCGCGGTACGCCGACCCGGCGGCCGCGGTGGCCGCCGGGTACAAGGCGACAGGCATCCGGGGGCACGACTTCCACGCCGACAACCCGGAGTACACCAAGGACGACGCCACGCTCGACCCGGACCGCCCGGAGACGCTCGTCTACGCGGTGCGCGAGGACGGCACCCCGGTCCTGCTCGGGGCGATGTACCAGGTCGAAGGGCTGCGCACGCACGGACCGGCGGTCGGCGGGCCGCTCACGACGTGGCACGCCCACGAGCAGGTCTGCTTCGGGCTGCTGCCGCCGTCGCTCGCCGGCCTCACGTCGCCGCTCGGGGTGTGCCCGGCCGGCTCCTTCACCGTCGCGCTGACCAACGAGATGATCCACGTCTGGACGGTTCCCGGTGCGCCGCAACGGTTCGGGGACATCGACGAGGGCTGGCTGAAGGAGCACGTCCTCGCCGTGCCGGCGCCCTGACGGGGGCGGGTCTCGGACGGGCGGCGCACCCTCGGGGCGCCGCCCGCCGTGCGGTCGTCCGGCCTCAGCCGGCGGAGATCATCGGCTCAGTGCCCAGGTCGTCCGGGCCAGGGTGTTCTCCTGGCCCGTGAAGCCCTCGAACAGGTCGAAGGTGTCGGTGACGAAGTCGACGTCCCGGTCGTCCGCCGTGCCGCCGACACCGTCCGCGCCGACGCCGAAGAGGGTGCCGTAGCCGAAGCCGCCGGCGTCCATGAGCGACGCCTGGTCGTCGGTGTTGTCGGTGTGGAAGCTCCCGAGCGTGTGGCCGACCTCGTGCGAGACGACGTTGCCGACCGCCTGGCCCACGAACCGGACCCGGTCGCTGCGCGGGCCCATGTAGGTGTTGAGCGAGTACGGCGGGCTGTTCTCGACGTCGCCGAGGGTGCCGGGCTCGCTCAGTGCGTCGAGGAGCACGAGCGCGCTCTCCTCACGGTTGAAGTTGCCCGGGTCGATGGACGGCGCGATGCCGATCGTCGCGACGCCGGCCTCGTCGATCGTGCCGCCGACGACGACCCGCATGACACCCTTGCCGCCGTACGGGTCCTTCCTCACCTCGTCGCTCGTGACGACCTCGACCGAGACCGTCCTGCTCAGGCCGGAGGCGACGAGGTCCTTGCGGAGGTTCTCGACGACGGTCGCCTTGATCGCGCGGCCCAGGGCCTTGCGGTCACCGGCCTTGATGCCCCAGCGCGACAGGAAGCTCGACAGCGGCGAGAGCGTCGTGACGCCGCGGCCGAAGACCGCGTTCGTGTTGAGCCGCTGGCCGTCGTAGTCGAGGAAGATCGTCTGCTTCACCTTCCCCGTCCCGCCCGGCCGGTACGCCTCGATCTGCAGCGTGTACGGCCCGTCGCCACCGGCGACCTGGACGTAGTACGTGCCCTTCTTCGGCGCGACGGTCTCCGCGACCGCGTTGCCGCCGCCCGGCAGCGGGGTGTTCGTCGGGTAGATCCCCGACGCGTCCTGCGAGGAGCCCATGAGCTCGGTGCCCTTGGCGTCGAGGAGCGTGACGACCTTGCCTGAGCCCGCGACGTTCGTGCCGAGCACGTCGCCGGCGGCCAGTGCGACCTTGTACGTGTCGGTGTCACCCGCGCGGCCGGAGAGGTCGAGCTCGTACTTGCCCTTGGTCACCGTGACCTTGCCGGTGCCGAGGTCGATGATCGTGAAGCCCTGGACGCCGAGGTAGTAGCGGCCGGTGGCCTTGACCGTCGTCTCGATCGACGGGTTGAGGAAGTCCGGGTCGAAGAAGCTGTCGGCCAGGAAGTTCCCCTGCTCGTCGAGGAGGAAGATGATCGGCTCGAGGTCGCCGCTCGTGGTCCGGAAGTCGGCGTCGAAGATCTGCCCCGCCGTGAGGTCGAGCGCGTAGAGGTCGGCGTCCGTGGCCCCGGGGTCGTCCGGGTTCGGCGGGTTGTCGCCGACGAAGCCGGTCGTCGTCGCGCCGGCGCGGACGTCGGAGACACCGGTGACGCCGGCGGTCTCGAAGGTGCTGTCGTCCTCGACGTTGGGCTTGATCTTCGCCAGCGCGGGCCTGGGGGCCGCCGCCTGGTCGCCGGTGACGTCGGCGGCGTTCTTCGCCGGCCTGCGGGTCCCGAAGCCGGGGATCCGCTGGGCGGTCGCGCGGGTGTCGTTGCCGCCGCGGGTGCCGGCCGGTTCGGACTCGGTGACCGCGCGCCGGCCGGAACCGGTCGGCGGCTTCACGGTGCCCGAGGACCGCCTGCTCTGGGTGGAGACGCCGCCGCCGGCGTCCGCCTGCGCGGCCTCCTTCTCGAGCGCCTCCTTGCGGGCCCAGCCCGCGACGTCCCGGACGCCCGGGCCGGTCGCCAGGCGCGGGTCCGGCCCGACCGTGACCACCTGGCCGTGCCGCTTGTGGATGACGGCCTGCGCGCGCATCGTCGTGAGCCAGGCGGGCGCCGGGCCCGCCTTCCGGGCCGAGACGGCCTGGGCCTTGGCGAGCCCTGCCGTGGTGACACCGTCGGCCGGTGCGCCCGCGGCGGCGAGTGCGGCGACCACCAGGGCGCCGACCGCCGTGCCGACGGCGGCGCGCCGTCTGCTGGATCCGATCTTCATGTGTGGTTCCCCCCGAGTCCTTCCCCGAGTCCGGACCCGCCCGGGCGAGCGGGCTGCCCGATCCTCCCGTGATGTGACGGTCCGCGGGGTGAGAAACGGCGAAGACCTGTCACCGATCGTCTCTGTAGGCCTACGCAGGGTCCCTACCGGTGGAGGTTGCCGACGGGCGACGCGGTGTCGAGGGAGAGGGTCGTGCCGAGCCTGCGGACGGCGGCCAGCGGCGCGAGGTCCGGCGCCTCGGCCGCGACCGCCTCCCGGAACCGGTGCTCGGCCAGGGGCGCGAGGGCGTCGAGGAGCCGGACGAAGACCGTGGTCGCCTGTGCGCGGGGCCAGTCCGGCGGGAGCAGCGCGGCGGGCAGCGACGGCTCGTCGTCGACGAGACCGCGCCAGGCCTCGAGCGCCTCGGCCCGCAGCCGCAGGGCGGTGCGCGGGGTGACCGCACCGGCCGCGAGGTCGTCGAGCACAGGGGTGTACGTGCGGGTGAAGCCGCGGTAGCGGTCGGCCAGGGTCGCGAGGGTCCAGACCGCCGCCGGGTGCCCGGCGCCGTCCCCGGGGTGCAGGACGGACGAGCGCATGACGGTCGCCTGCTCGACGCCGAGGTCGGCGAGCAGACCGACCAGCGCGTCGTGGGAGGCGTTGGGCGAGGCCCAGACGCCGTCGTAGAGCGGCCCGAAGCCGAGCCTGCGCAGCCCGCCGCGCAGCGCGTGGCGCACATCGCGCCGGTCCTCGGAGACGGAGAAGGCCACGACGAGCCACGTGCCGTCCCAGGGCTCCTCGACCGGTGCCGTCGACGCGACGAGCGCGTCGCGGGTCGCGGCGAGGCCCGCCCGGGCGGGGGGCGACAGCCGGTAGAAGGTGTTCCGGCCGCTCTTGCGCGCGTCGAGCGTGCCGCGCCGCAGCAACCGGCTCAGGGCGGCGCGGGCGCTCGCCGTCGTGACGTCGAAGTCGCACACGAGGTCGACGAGGCTGGCCGAGGGCAGGTGCTCGTCGCGGTCGAGCCAGTAGTCGCCGAGCAGGGTCGCCATGACGTGCTGGGGGTTCGCGCCGCTCTGGCTGCGCGGGAGGCCTCCCGCGTCCTCGCCGGATCCCGGGGACAGCATGGCGGTGCCTCCCTCGACGCGACGGGCCATGTCGCGCGACGGGTTCTGCGACGAGGAGGGCCGGCCCCGCCGCCGAGCCGTGCTTCTCACGCCTCTGCGGCCTGATCGTAGGCACGGATGATCGTCGTCACGTGGCGCGACCCCTGATATATCTGTGCCGTCCGTGGCGACCGGCGGGTGCGGCCGGCGGTCACGCCCGGCGGGAGACCTCGTCGACGGCCCAGTGCGCGACCTCGCCGAGGTCCGCGGCGTAGCGGTCGGTCTCGGTGCGCGCGAGCGACTCGTCCCGTTCCGCGAACAGGCGCGCCCAGTCCAGCGGCGCCGTGCGGAGCCGGCTCGCCGGGCGGCTCAGCAGCAGCGAGAACAGGCGTGAGAGCGGGCCGTCGACGAGCCCCACGACGTCGCCGAGGACCACGTTGCGCCCGGCCGCCGCGACGAGCCGCCAGCCGCGGGACCGGTTCTCCGTGAGGGTGGCCGGGCCGTCCGCCGGTGCCGTCATGACAGTGACGATGCGGCGCGCCTCGTCGGGGGTCGCGTGCCGGACCGCGAGCCCGACGAGCGTCGGCGCCAGGTAGGCCCACACCTGGACCGTGTCGAGGACGTCCTGCGGCGTCGTCGCGGTCACGACGTAGCCTGCCCGCGGCAGGGTGAGCACGAGGCGCTCGTGGTCGAGCCGGGCGAGCGCCTCGCGCACGGGCGTGATCCCCAGACCCAGCTCTGCGGACAGCGCGCGCTCGGTGAGCCGTGCGCCGGGAGGCAGCCGGCCGTCGATGATCCGCCGGCGCAGCGCGGCCCAGGCCGAGTCGCTCAGCGAACCGGCGGTCACGGCGTCGGGCTCGTCGGCGCCGGGCCCGGGCTCCGCGAGGTCTTCGAGCAGGGGCCGGACGGCGGCCCGGAAGGCCTCGACC
>JACRAB010000214.1 GCA_016213575.1 Actinomycetota bacterium | reverse complement strand
GCCGGCGAGCACGGCGGCCGCCTCGTCGGGCGGCAGGTGCTCGACGCTGAGCCCGGCGGAGAGCGCGACGACGGCGAGCGCGAGCCCGTCGGCACGGGCGGCCGCGGCCCGGACGTCGACGTCGTGGTCGAGCGGGTCGGCGGCGAACGGCGCGGCGCCCGCGATGTGGAGCGTCCAGCCGTCGAGGTACGGCGGCCGGCGGCGCGCCCGCAGCACCTCGACGAGGGCCGGCGTCCACAGGTGCTGGTGGACGTCGACGGAACCGGACGGCAGCACGGGGCACCTCCTCGTCGGACGACGGACGACCGGACACACGGTCGGACAGAGCCTGGCGCGGCCCTGCGTCGGGAGTGCTTCCGGAGTGCTGCGGGAACGCAGCGGCTCCGTCACGAAACCCTTTGGAAACACTGATGTGAAGCGGTTCACTGAACCCGTTCACCAGAGATAGCGCGCGGATCCGGCGACGTCAAGGGACCGACCGCCTGCCGGGACGACGTCGCCGGGCCGGACCGTCGGAGGGCGCTTGTACGCTGACCCGGTGCCCCGACCTGCCAGGCGCGTCACGATCCGCGACGTCGCGGAGGCCACGGGCCTGTCCCAGGCCGCCGTCTCCTACGCCATGCGCGGGCTCCAGGTCTCCGAGGAGACCCAGGAGCGGGTCCGCCGGGCCGCCGCCGAGCTGGGTTACGAGGCGAACCCGGTGGCCCGGGCCCTCGCGAGCGGCCGGACCGGGATGGTCGGCGTCCTCTGGGCCTCGCTGGAGGACCTCTGGCAGCAGGAGACGGTCGTCGCGCTCGGCGCGGCGCTGCTCGGCGACGACCGGTTCGCGATCGTCCTCGACTCCGGGGGCGACCCGGGCCACGAGGAGCGGCTGGCCCGGCGGCTCGTCGACCAGCGGGTCGACGCGATGGTCCTCGCGCCCGTGGACCCCGCGGCGCCGTTCTGGGCCGAGCTCGCCGAGCAGGTCCCCCTCGTCGTCGTCGGCGACGCGCTGGCCGGCGCCCGGACGGCCGGCGAGGTCGTCTTCGACAACCGCAACGGGGTCACGCTCGCCCTCGAGCACCTCGTGGCGCTCGGGCACCGGCACATCGGCGTGCTCACGCCGACCCGGCCGAGCACCCCGGACCGGCCGGGTGACGTCCACGTCCGGGCCGAGGCGGAGCGGCTCGGCGTCCGGGTGACGATCGGGACGGCCGCGCACGCCCTCGGGGCCGCGACGGACGCCGCGCTCGGCCTGCTCTCCGCCCCCGGCCGGCCGACGGCGCTCTTCTGCTTCTCGGACTCGATCGCGCACGGCGGCTACGCCGCGGCCCGGGCGCTCGGTCTCGACGTGCCGCGCGACCTCTCGGTGCTCGGCTACGACGGGCGCCCGGTGTCGGCGCTGCTCACCCCGCCGCTGACGACGGTGGACTGGGACACCGCGGCGATCGTCACCGCGACGTCGCGGCTCGTCACGGCCGCGCTGGAGGGGGTCCCCCGGCGGCGGCGCGTCGTCCGGCGGCCGACGCTGCTCGAGGGCGGCTCCACGGCGCCCCCGCCGCGGCGTACGGCCAGGAGCCACGGCGCCGGCGGGCGCTGACGAGGGAACCGCCGCGCCGCCATGATCCGTCACCATGACGGAGGACCGGCCCGGCGCCGGTCCCGGTGGACGGAGGGCCGATGACCACCACGCTGCGCGAACTCACCGCCCGGTACCGGCTGCGGGCCGCGGCCCACCTCGCACCGGAGACCGTCGTCCCGGTCCTCGACGGGCTGCAGCTGCAGGGCGACGTGGCCGTCGTCCCCCTGGCGCGGCGGGACGACCTGCTGCGCCGCGCGGACGAGGCGCTGGGGCCGCTGCCGGCCGACGGCCGTCCGGTGACCTCCGACGGGCACCCGCACGTCGTGCACGGCACGCCCGGGGTACGGCTCGCCACCGGTCTCGGCATCCGGGACGTCGCCCGGCTGGCCGTCCCGCCCGGGGAGACGGCCTGGCTCGCGCACCCGCTGCGGGAACCGCTCGGGATCGGCCCCGGGCGCTACGCCGTCGTCCTCCAGACGGTCCGGGACCCGTTCGGGCCGTCGCCCGAGCACACCGTCGAGTACGACGAGGACGACGGTGTCCTCGCCGGCTGAACGGGGCGCGGCGGACGCCGTCGTCGCGTCGCCGACGGCCGCGACGCTGGTCGCGGCCCACGCGGCCGCCGCCCGGGCACTCGGCCCGGCGCAGGTGGGCCGACGGCTGGCCCGGACGCTGCAGGCCGTGCTCGCCCTGGAGCTCGACACCGCCCTCGCGCACCTCGACGACCTGCTCGGCCCCGACGGGGACGGCGCACTCGCGGCGGCGCCGGGCGCGGCGTCCGACACCCCACCGACCGAGACCCCAGCGACCGAGACCCCACCGACCGGCGCGCAGGTGCGCTCCGAGGTGCTCGCCGGGTTGGCGGCCGTCCTGGGACCGCCGCCGCGCTCCGGCCTGCTGCACCGTTCCCGCAGCCGGGTGGCGCTCGTCCGGCTGCGCGCCGCGTGGCTCGCCGCGACGGAGCGCCCGCACCAGATGCTGGCCAACTGGCTCGTCGCCCTGGCGGCGACGCTGCTGCGCTGCGTCGCCGTGGCCGTGCTCGTCTGGCTCGTCGCGGTCGCCGCCCCCGGCGGGATGACGTGGGTGCACTGGACCGTCATCGTCGGCTACACCGTGCTGTCGGTCACCCACAGGGCCCACGACGAGCCCTACCTGGCGGTCTCGGCGGGCCGCGAACCGCGGGTGCTCGAACGGGCCCGGGACGTGCTGGCGGCTCTCCCCCGCCCGCCCGGGCCGGCGGGCCGCCGGGGGCCGGTGGGCACCGCGGCGGCCACCGCCGCGTCTGCGGTCACGGACGTCCCGGCCGCCGTCCGCCCACGGAGGGGCGAGCCGCTCGCCCGCGCCGCGTTCCGCGCGGCGGGGGCGGTCGCGGACGACGGGACGGTGCGGGTGGGGGACGTGGTCGTCGGCACCGCCGCCCCCGTCGCCGTCCGGACGGCTCCGCCGGGGCCCGGGCACGGCCGCCGGCTGCACGCGACCGAGGGGCCCTGCGTCGTCTGGGCGGACGGGACCGCCCTGTACGCGTGGCAGGGCAGGCCCGTCCCGCGCTCGCTGACGACCGGGGCCGGCTGGCCACCGGCGCGCATCCTCGGCACCGCCGATCCCGACCTGCGGGCCTGCGCGACCGAACGGCTGGGCTGGGAACGGCTGCTCGCCGACCCCGGCGCGCTCGCCGTCGGGACCGCTGCCGATCCGGGGAACCCGGGCCGCGTGCTGCGGCTCTTCCACGTCACCGGGCCCACGGCGAGGCTCGGGGTGCTCCTGTGCACGGACCCCGCCGGGGCCGACGGAGCGGGGCGCACCGTCGCCCTCGGGGTGCCCGTCAGGTTCGAGGACCCGGTGGCGGCGGCCGCCTGGACGTACGACCTCACGGCGGAGCAGTACCGACGGGCGGTGCGGCGCACCTGACCCGCGTCAGACCTCGGGGCCGGCGTCCCGCCGGTCGGCGCGGGTCGCGAGCTGCACCGCGGGACCTGCGCCCGCTCCGGCGACCGACGGCCCGTGGGACCTCCGCCGGTGCCACACGACGAGTCCGACGAGGACGACGGCCAGCGTGAGGAGCGCACCGGCCCGGCCGACGGTCTTCTCGACGACGGCGTAGGAGTTGCCGGCCAGGTACCCGACGAGGGTGAACGTCACCCCCCAGACCAGGCCACCGATCGCGTTGAAGACGAGGAAGCGCCGGTAGGGCATCCGGCTCATGCCGGCCAGCCCCGGCATGACGGCGCGGAAGAACGCCGTCCAGCGGCCGAGGAAGACCGCGGAGCCGCCGCGCTCGCGCAGGTACCCGCGGGCCCCGTCGAGCTTGCCGCTGTGCCGGTGCAGCAGCCGCCAGCGGAGCACCCGCTCCCCGTAGTGCTTGCCGACCTCGTACCCGACGCTGTCGCCGAGGACGGCCGCGACGACGACGAGGAGCAGCAGCCACGGCAGGCTGAGGTCGTGCCGGGAGGCGAGCACGCCGCCGAGGACGACGGCCGTCTCGCCGGGCAGGACGAAGCCGAGGAAGACCGCCGCCTCGCCGAAGACGAGCAGGGCGATGACCGTGTACGCGACGGCCGGCGGCAGGTTCAGGATCGGCTCGAGCAGGTGGCTCACGGCTCAAGCCTGCCACCCGGACGGCGGTCCGGCGTCCGCCGACGGGAGGACGGCCCGTCCGTCCCCGGGGCTACCCGGTGCTGCCCGGGCGCCGGACGCACGACCGCGCCGGCCCGGGAGTGCGGTCCCGGGCCGGCGCGGTGGTTCGTGGTCGCGGTGTCCGCGTGGCGGTCAGCGCCGGCCCGGACGCCGGACCAGGGCGATGCAGGAGACGGCCAGGACGACGCCCTCGACGAAGAGCGAGGCGACGCCGAGCGGCTCGAGCCAGTTGCCGATGTCGTCCATGGCGCCGGGCATGCCGGTCGTCCGGTTGACGACGTAGCCGAGGATCACCGAGGCCGACAGCAGCGCCGAGAGCGCCCAGGCACGGCGGTCGTCGCGGCGCACGAGCATCTCGGCGACGACGAGGGACACGGCGATGAGGCCGAGGTAGGCGACCCCGAGGTAGGGGACCTCCTCGAGCTTGTCGGGGACGTCGACGACGTGGATGAGGGCGATGCCGAGCAGGCCGACGGCCGCGACGCCCCGGCGCAGGACGTGCTCGCCATGACCTGCGGAGACCGCGGCGGGGACGGCGCCGGCGACGGGCACGGCGTTCGCCGAGACCGCGGGCACGGGGGCGGCGTGGCTGGTGCGGGAGTCGAGGCTGGTCATCGCGGGTGGTTCCCTCCGTAGCGTCCACCGGTCGGTCCGGCGGTCGACCCCGGGCGACACGGTCGTCGTCCAGGCCCGGGAACGACGCTAGGAACCCACTGGTCAGCACTCACGGTGTGTGCGGTCAACGCAGGGTAAGGCGGTCATCCGGACGGGTGTGTTCCGGGACACGTCCCGCCCGGACGGACCAGGGGTCCCCGCGCCAGGTCCCGGTGGTCCTACGGTGGGGCCCGTGGTGGTGGTACCCGAGAGCGCTCCGACCCTGCTCGTCGTCGAGGACGACCCGACGATCGGCACTCCGCTGACCGCGGCCCTGCGCGGCCAGGGCTACGACGTCCTCTGGGCGCTCACCGCGGCGGAGGCCCTCGAGCTCGCCGCGGACGAGCCTCCCGTGCTCGTGCTGCTCGACCTCGGGCTGCCCGACCTCGACGGCGTCGAGCTGTGCCGGCTGCTGCGGGCCAAGCTGCCCTCCGCGGTCGTCGTCGTGCTCTCGGCGCGGGCCGACGACCTCGACGTCGTGCTCGGGCTGGAGGCCGGCGCCGACGACTACCTCACGAAGCCGTTCCGGCTGCCGGTCCTGCTCGCGCGGATCCGCGCCCACCTGCGCCGGCAGGGGCCGGCCGACCACCGCGGCGAGGAGGTCGTCGTCCTCGGCGCGCTCCGCCTGGACCTCGGCGCCCGGCGCTGCGAGGTGCACGACACCGAGGTCGCGCTGCGGCCCAAGGAGTTCGAGCTGCTCGCGGCGCTCGTCGCCGAGGCGGGCCAGGCGGTGACCCGGGAGCAGCTCATGAGCGACGTCTGGGACGCCAACTGGTCGGGCCCGACGAAGACCCTCGACATGCACATCTCGTCGCTGCGCAAGAAGCTCGCCGAGCACGGCGAGGACCCGGAACGGATCGTCACGCTCCGCGGGTACGGCTACCGCTACGACCCGCCCGCGTAGCCGCGGTCAGGCCCGGCGGCGGACCGGACCGGAGACCGCCGGGGCCGCGGCCTGCCGTCCGCCGTCCGGCCGGCCCGGCTGCCCCGGCTCGTCCCGCTCGTCCGGTGCCCCGAGCGGCAGCAGCACCGCGAACGTCGCCGGCACCGCCCGCACGAGCTCGAGGCGGCCGCCGTCCGCCTCGACGAGCGAGCGGGCCAGGGACAGGCCGATCCCCGTGCCCTTCGCGTCCGCGGACCGCCGCACCCAGATCCGCCGCGGGTCGCCGCCGACACCGCCGCCCTCGTCCGACACGTCGACGAGCACGGCGCCCTCGAGCCCGCGCACGGTGACCCGCACCTCGCCGGCACCGTGCACGAGCGCGTTGTCGAGCAGGACGTCGAGGACCGTGCGCATCGCCGGCTCCGACACCGCGGCGTACGCCGGCCGCTGCTCGAACCGGACGCGGACGTCGCGGCCGAGGGCCTGCAGCCGGGGCTGCCAGGACGACGCGACGTCGGCGACGACGGCGGCGACGTCGGCCCGGGTCCGGGTGCCGCCGGTGTCGCGGGCCAGCTCGAGCAGGTCCAGGACGGTCTGCTCCAGGCGGTCGAGGCCGACGAGCGCGTCCGAGGCGGCCTGGCGCAGGTCCGCGCCCGGGGTGATGAGCGCGGACTCCAGCCCGATCCGGACGGCGGTCAGCGGGGTGCGCATCTGGTGGCTCGCGTCGCTCGAGAACGCCCGCTCGCGCTCGAGCATCCCGCCGAGGCGCCGCGCCGTCCGCTCCAGGTTCTGGCTCACGGCGTCGACCTCGGCGACACCGGCCCGGACCGCGCGCACCGTGAAGTCGCCGCGGCCGAGCGCCTCGGCGGCCCGGGCCAGCGACTCCAGCGGCCGGGCGATCCGCCGCGCGCGGGACCGCGCGACCGCCGCGACGACGAGCAGGACGAGCAGGCCGATCCCCGCCATCGCCGCCCAGGCCGCGTAGGTGCGCTCGAGGTACTCGTGCGAGTTCTCCGACGCCCGGACGACGAACGCCCGACGGCCGTCGTCGTCCGGCACCGGGACGGCCACGACGATCCCGGAGCGGCCGACGGTCTCGGTCTCGACGAGGGTGTCGGCCGCCTCCCGGACGACGGTCTCGGCCCGCGCGGGCCCGTCGCCGAGCAGGAGGGCGCCCGAGGAGTCGTAGACGCCGAGGACGACGCGGGTCGAGTGCGGCTGCGGCAGCACCCCGGTCATGCCGGAGGCCGTCCCCTCACGGAGCGCCTCGAGGACCCGGTCGTTGAGCTCGGCCCGGGCGCGCTCGGCGTCCCGGGCGACGTCACCGGCGGTCTGGTTGCGGTACAGACCCTCGACGGCGACGCCGAGCGGCAGCGCGAACAGAAGCATCGCCAGCGCGGCGCCGAGGAGGATCGACCGCTGCAGGATCGAGCTCAGCAGCGGGACCCGGGGCGCCGCGGGCCGGCGCGTGTCGTCCACGTCGTCAGCGTAGGGCGCGGTCGCGGCGGCGCCCGGGACCCTCGATCCGGACCCTCGATCCGGCCGCTCGACCCGGCTGTCCTCGGTACCGTTCGACGGTGCCTCCGCCCGTGCCGCAGCAGCGCGACCTCGACGTCCTCGTCGTCGGCGACCTCAACCCCGACCTCGTGCTGCGCGGCGACGTCGTCCCGCGGTTCGGGCAGGCCGAGCAGCTCCTCGAGGCCGCGGACCTGGTGCCCGCCGGCTCCGCCGGGATCGTCGCGGCCGGCACGGCCCGGCTCGGGCTGCGGACGGCGCTCGTCGCGCACGTGGGCCGCGACCTCTTCGGCGACCTCGTCGTCGGCGCCCTCGCCGCGCGCGGGGTCGACACCTCGACCGTGCGGGTCGAGGACGACGTCCCGACCGGGCTGTCGGTGATCCTCTCCGCCCCCGGCGACCGGGCGATCCTCACCCGGCTCGGCGCGCTGCCGCTGCTCGACCCGGACGCCGTCGGCGACGACCTGCTCGCCCGGGCCCGCCACGTGCACGTCGCGTCGTGGTTCCTGCTGCCCGGGCTCGCGGCCCGCGGGGCCGCGCTGCTCGCCCGGGCGCGGGCCGCGGGCTGCACGACGTCCCTCGACACGAACTGGGACCCGGCCGGCCGCTGGGGCGGGGTCGCCGACGCGCTGCCGCACGTCGACGTGCTGCTGCCCAACGGCACCGAGCTCGTCGCGCTCGCCGCGGCGCTGCCAGGCGGCACGGACGACGGCACGGACGACGTCACGGACGACGTCGGGGCCGCGGCCGCCGTCCTGCGCGCGGCCGGACCGCTCGTGGTGGTCAAGGCCGGTGCGGCCGGCGCGCTCGGCTGGGACGCCGCGGGGCGGCACGCGGCGCCGGGGCTGACCCTGGACGTCGTCGACACGACCGGTGCGGGAGACTCGTTCGACGCGGGGTTCCTCGCGGCATGGCTCGACGGACGTCCGTTCGCCGAGTGCCTGCGCTGGGCCGCCGTCGCGGGGTCGCTCTCGACCCGCGCGGCCGGCGGCACGAGCGCACAAGCGACCCGCGCAGAGGTCGAAGGGCTGGTATGACGGTCCCATGACGAGTGCGACGGCATCGGGCGGCGCGGGCGGACGACGCCCCGCGCGGATCGTCTGCGTCGCGCTGAGCCCCAGCATCGACGTCACGTACGTCGTCCCGCACCTCGCGCCCGGCACGATCCACCGCCCCGCGGAGGTCTACCGGGTGCCGGGCGGCAAGGGCTTCAACGTCGCGCGCGCGGCCCGGGCCCTCGGCGCGGACGGCGCGGCGGCCGGCGTCCTCGGCGGGGACTCGGGCGCGTGGATGGTCGCGATGCTCGCCCGCAGCGGGATGCGGCTGGCGACCGTCATGGGGATCGAGCCGACCCGGACGTGCGTGTCGGTCTCCGACCGCTCGGCGGGCACGCTCACCGAGTTCTACGAGCCGCCGCCGCGGATCACGCCGAAGGCCTGGTCGGACCTGCTCCACACCGTCGTCCGGGTCTGCGACGAGCACCCGTCGTGGGTGTCGCTGTCCGGCTCGCTGCCGCCGGGCCCGGTCCCCGAGGCGCTCGCCGACCTCGTGGCCGCCGCGAAGGGCGCCGGCGCGAAGGTCGCCGTCGACACCCACTCGACGGCGCTCGCCGCCGCGGTCGGCGCCGGCGCGGACCTCTTGAAGGTCAACGTCGAGGAGGCCGCGGCGCTGCTCGGCTCCGGGCGCGGCACCGGCTACGGCGACGGCGGCGGCGACGCCACCGGCGCGGACCCGCTGACGGCCGCCCAGCTGCGCGACCCCGCCGTGCTCGCGACCGCGCTGCTCGCGGCGTCCCCGCACACCTCGCTCGCGATCGTCACGGCCGGCGCGGACGGCGCGGTGGTCGCCTCCCGGACCGGGCCGCCGCTGCGGGCGACCCTCGACGTCCGCGGCGACTTCCCGGTCGGCAGCGGCGACTCCTTCCTCGGCGGGCTGCTCACCGCGCTCGCCGACGCCCCCGACGACGTCGAGACCGCGCTGCGGCTCGCGATGGGCGCCGGTGCCGCGAACGCGCTGACGCCGGGCGCCGGCGTGCTCGACGCCGGGACGGCGCGCACGCTCGCGGAGAAGGTGCTCGTCACGACGCTGTCGCCGCTGTAGGCGCCGCACCGAGCGGCCGCGGCGGCACGCCGTCCGGCCGTCAGCCCTTGAGCCCGCTGAACGTCATCGTCGCGACGAACTGCCGCTGCGCGAAGAGGAAGGCGAGCACGAGCGGCAGCGTCGCGACGACGTTGCCGCTCATGAGGAGCGACCACTGGGTGCGCCGGGTGCCCTGGAAGTTCGCCAGGCCGAGCTGGATCGTGTAGCTGCTCTCGTCGTTGATCGCGACGAGCGGCCAGACGAGGTCGTTCCACGAGCCGAGCAGGGTGAAGATCGCCAGGGTCGCGAGCGCCGGCCGGGCCAGCGGCAGGACGATGCGCCAGAAGACGCCGAAGGTCGAGCAGCCGTCGATCCGGGCGGCGTCCTCGAGCTCGGTCGGCAGCGACAGGAAGAACTGGCGCATGAGGAAGATGCCGAACGCCGACGCGAGCCACGGGACGAACGCCGCCGCGAGGGTGTCGACGAAGCCGAGCCGGGCGAACAGGACGTACGTCGGCACGAGGAGGAGCTGGGTCGGGATCATCACCGTGCCGAGCAGGAGGAAGAACCCGACCTGCCGGCCGTGGAACCGCAGCCGTGCGAACCCGTAGCCGGCGAGCGAGCAGAGCACGAGGTGCGAGACGACGGCGACCGTCGCGACGACCGCGGAGTTGAGCAGCCAGTGCAGCACCGGGGTCTGGGTGAGCAGCCCGACGTAGCCGCTCGCCCGCTCCTGCCCGCGCCCGCCGGTGCTGCCGAGGTCGATGCTCCGCGGCAGGAAGCGCGGCGGGAACCGGTTGATCTCGCTGTCGTCCATGAACGACGTGAGCACCATCTGCACGAGCGGGAACACGAATGCCAGCGCCATCGGCGCGAGCAGCAGGTGCCACGGGCTGAACGGCAGCCGGCGGCGCCGGACGGGGGCGGTCGCGGCCCGCTCGACGGGGCCGGGCGCGTCGTCCCGGACGGCGTCGAGCCGGTCGACGGCCATCAGAACGCCTCCGTGCCGCGGCGCCGCGCGTAGACGACCATGGCGAGGGTGATGAGCATCGTCACCGCGAAGAGCCCGTAGGAGACCGCGGACGCGTAGCCGTACCGCTGCAGCTCACGGAACTGGTAGTAGACGTAGTAGACGACGGTCTGGGAGGCGCCGAGCGGGCCGCCACGCGTCGTCGTGTAGATGATGTCGAAGAGCTGGAGCGCCGTGATCGTCTGCCAGACGGCGGTGAAGACCGTGACGGGCCGCAGCTGCGGCACCGTCACGTACCGGAAGACCTGGCGGCGGTTCGCGCCGTCGACGAGGGCGGCCTCGGTGAGCTCGCGCGGGATGTCCTGCAGCGCCGCGAGGTAGACGACGACCGTGAACCCGACCGAGCCCCACAGCGAGACGAGGACGAGGACGAGCAGCACCTGGGACGGGCTCTCGAGGAACTGCTGGGGCGCGACGCCGACCGAGCGCAGCCCGGCGTTGACGATGCCGAACTGCGGGTTGAAGACGAACGTCGCGAGGATGCCCGTGACCGCCGCGGAGACGACGAACGGTACGAAGACGCACGTGCGGTAGAAGCCGACGAAGCGGATCGGCTGGTTGAGGGCGATGGCGATGAGCAGCCCGAGCAGCAGCGACAGCGGCACGAACAGCGCCGTGAGCACGACGGTGTGGCGGACGGCGGCGAACAGGTCCGGGTCGGACGCCATGAGCTGGTAGTTGGTCCAGCCCAACGGTTTCGGCGGCGCGATGCCGTTCCACTTCTGCCGCGAGATGCGCAGCGCCCACAGCGCCGGGAACACCGACAGGCCGAGGACGACGAACGTCGCCGGGCCTGCGAACCCCCAGCCGGTGAGGTCGCCGACGAGCCGGCGGCGGACCCGCGCCGCCCGCGCCGGACGGACGGGCGCGGACGACGCGAAGACGGTCACGGTCAGCCGCCGGCGAGGGCGACGTCCGCCTTCTTCGCCGCCTCGTCGAGAGCCTGCTCCGGCGTCGCGGCACCCTGGAGCGTCTTGGCGATGGCCTCGCCGACGTACCGGCTCAGGCCGACGTAGCCGCTGACGGTCGGCCGCGGCTTCGTCGCGTTCTGCAGGTTCGCGAACATGACGTCACCGCCCGGGTAGTCCTTGACGTACTGGGCGAACTCCGGGGTCGACGCGGCCGACGACCGCAGCGGCAGGTTGCCCTGCGCGAGGTTCCAGCGGACGTCGACCTCGGGCGAGGTGAGCCACTTGACGAGCTCGAAGGACCAGTACGCCTTGTTCGCGTCGCCGTGGTCGTAGAGCACCCACACGTCGGGGCCGGAGACCGTCTGGTGGTTGCCGTTCACGCCGGGCAGCACCTGCACCTTGTACGGCGTCTTCTTCTGCACGAGGTCGTAGAGCTGCCAGGGCCCGGAGATGATCATCCCGATCCGGCCGTCGGCGAACAGCGGCCCGTACTTCTCGTCGGTCTGGTCGAGGTAGACGCTCTTGTCGTCGACGGCCATGGCGCGCAGCAGCTCGAGCGAGTCGACGCCCGCCTGGCTGTTGAACGCGGACTTCTTCTCGTCCGCGGTGAGGACGTCGCCCCCGCGCTGCCAGAGCAGCGGCCAGAAGTGCCACGTCGTGTCCTCGGAGCCGGAGACCGAGTACGCCGTCCCGTAGATGTTCTTCGACGGGTCGCTGATCGCCTTGGCGGCCGCGCGGAAGTCGTCCCAGGTCCAGTCCGCGGTCGGCTCGGCGACGCCCGCTGCCTTGAAGAGCTCGGGGTTGTAGATGAGCGCGAGGTTGTCGACGATCGCGGGGACGCCGAGGACCTTGCCGCCCGGGGACGCCGTGAGCCGCGCCGACTCGGGGAACTGGTCCCAGGCGACGGCCGGGTCCTTGACCTTCTCGGTGAGGTCCAGGGTCTTGCCGGACTCCCCCAGCTGCGTCGCCCAGGAACCGAACGCGTAGCTGATGTCCGGGTAGGTGTCGCTCGCGAAGCCGGCGGTGAGCTTCTGCAGCAGCTCGTCCGTCGTCGGCGCCCCGGAGCTCGCCTCGATCGTCACGTTCGGGTGCAGGGCGGTGAACTCCTTCGCCAGCCCGTCGAGGGTCTTCTGCGCGTCGGAGGTCTGACCGGTCCACCACTGCAGGGTGACCGGGGCGGCGGTGTCGGACGGCGACGCCGGAGCCCCGCCGGTGCCCGCCGACGAGCCGCCGCTGCACGCGGCGAGGACGACGGCTGACACGGTGGCGAGGGCGGCACCGAGGAACCGCTTGCGGCGCAGGGGGTCTGTGCTTCGGGTGGTCGGTCGGCGGGTCATGGGGTGGCTCCGTTCCGCGCGAGGACGACCGACCGCGTCAAGTGCCGCGGACGGTCCGGGTCGAGACCGCGGTGGCCGGCGAGCGCCACGGCGACCCTCTGGGCGAGCACGAGCTGGACGAGCGGGTCGTCGTCCGAGACGACGGTGCGGGCGCCGGTCACGGCGACGTCGTCGACGAGCCCGGGCGGCGGCGGCCCGAAGACCCAGACCGCCGACCGCGGGCCCGCCACGGCGACCGGCCCGTGCCGGTAGTCGAGCGCGGGGTAGCTCTCCGACCAGGCCTGGGCGGCCTCCCGGATCTTCAGTGCGGCCTCGTGGGCCAGGCCCGTCGTCCAGCCGCGGCCGAGGTAGACGTGGTGGTCGACGTCCGAGACGTCGAAGGGCAGGGCGCGGCGCACCGCGGCGGCGCACGCCGCCGGCAGCCCGGCGACGTCCTCGCCGAGCGCCGCCCGCGCCAGGAGCACGGTCGTCGTCGGGAACCTGGTCTGGACGACGCTCCGCTCGTCGGCGAGGTCGAGGACGACGACGTCGTCGGCGAGCGCCTCGACCGGCGAGCCGGTGACCGCCGTGACGACGCTGCGCCGGCTCGACCGGCCGACGGCCTCGAGCAGGTCGAGCACCTCGGTCGTCGTCCCGGAGCGGGTCAGCGCGACGACCCGGTCGTAGCCGCGGCCGGTCGGTGCCTCGGAGGCGTACGCCCAGTCGGTGACCCCGACGTCGGCCCCCTCCCGGAGCGCGGCGATCGAGGCCGCCATGAACGCGGACGTGCCGCAGCCGACGACGAGGACGCGCTCGCCCGGCCGGGCGAGGACGTCCCGGAACCCAGGGGTCAGCGCCAGCGCGCGGTCCCAGACGTCGGGCTGGCTGAGGATCTCGGTCTCGGTGAGGCTCATCCCGGCCATTGATACGCTCGCTTCTGCGCGACCTGCAATGGAAGTGACTGAAGTGAGCAGTCGGACTGCGCACTTCAGTCACTCTGCGGATCCTGCGGTGACCGAGAGGTGAGAACACGTGACGGACACCCCGACGGAGCGCCTCGTCGACACGCTCCTCCTCAAGGACTGGCGCCCCCGCCCGCAGACAGTCACGGACGTGACGCCGGTCCCCCGGCCCGCTGTCCCGGTCGTCGACGCCCACAACCACGTCGGCCGCTGGCTCTCCGCCGGCGGCGGCTGGCTCGTCGACGACGTCCCCGGCCTCCTGCGGGTCCTCGACGACCACGACGTCGCGACCCTCGTCAACCTCGACGGCCGCTGGGGCGACGAGCTCACCGCCAACCTCGACCGCTACGACCGGGCGCACCCCGGCCGCTTCGCGACCTTCGCGCACCTCGACTGGACCGCCCTGCAGGCCGACGACGCTGCGGGCGTCCTCGTCGCCCAGGTCGACGACGCCGCCCGCCGCGGTGCCCGCGGCCTCAAGGTCTGGAAGGACCTCGGCCTGACCCACCGCGACGCGACCGGCACCCTCGTGCTGCCGGACGACGACCGCGTCGTCGCCGCCCTGGCCCGGGCCGGCGCACTGGGCCTGCCGGTCCTGGTCCACACCGCCGACCCGGTCGCCTTCTTCGACCCCCTCGACGCCACGAACGAACGCGTCGACGAGCTCGGCGAGCACCCCGACTGGTGGTTCGGCGGCCCCGGCCTGCCGACCTTCGCCCGCCTCATGACCGCCCTCGAGACCCTCGTCGCCGCGACCCCCTCGACGACCTACGTCGGCGCGCACGTCGGCTGCTACGCCGAGAACCTCGGCTGGGTCTCCCGGATGCTCGACGACCACCCGAACTTCAACGTCGACACCGGCGGCCGCTTCGCCGAGCTCGGCCGCACGCCCCGCGCCTTCCGCCGCCTCGTCGAGCGGCACCCGACCCGGGTCCTCTTCGGCACCGACGCCTACCCGCCGGACGCTCTCGCCTACGAGACGGCGTTCCGGTTCCTCGAGACCGAGGACGAGTCCTTCGACTACGCACCGGGCGAAGCCGTTCCCCCGCAAGGCCGTTGGACGATCTCAGGAGCCGGCCTTCCGGCGTCCCTCTTGCCGTTGGTGTACGCGGACAACGCTCGGCGGGTCTTTCGGCTCTGACGTCTTCTTGTTCTTCGCGGCTTCGGGGAGCTGGGGGCGGAGGGAGGGGGTGCGAGGCCGGAGGTGACTCGGGTCGTCCGGCTGTCGAGACGGGAGGCTTCTCGGTCGGCTGGGGTTCCGCAGCCGTCTCGACAACCGGACGACCCGAGAGCCTCCGGCCCCGCACCCCCTCCCTCCGCTCGTGCCGCGCCGTGTGTTCCGGGACTGTCGCGGCCGGGTGGCCCCTCGGGTTCGTCGGCGCGTCTCGCCTTCGGCTCGCGCTCCGTCGGGGTTCGGCCCTTCGTGTGGTCCTGGGCGGCTGCCGTAGTCGTAGTGGCTCTCGTGGGGCGCTCGCCGTCCGCGGGACGTTGGGGCCAGTGCCTTGCCGGGGTGCCCTTGACGGCACCGCCGACGCGCGCGACACCCGCCCTGCACCGGCCGTCCTGAACCCAAGGCCCACGGACGGCGAGCGCCCCACGAGAGCCGCTACGCGTACGGAAGCCGCCCAGGACCACCCACAGAGACCACGCTCGCGGGCAGGCGAGCCGACTCCCCGAGAACCGCACCCGCGACGCAGACCCAGGGGCCCGCCGGGCAGGCGCGCCATCCCTCACCTCGGGCCAGAAACGAGCGGTGGGGGGGGGGGGGGGGGGGGGGGGGGGGGGG
>JACRAB010000212.1 GCA_016213575.1 Actinomycetota bacterium | reverse complement strand
GGGCCGGGTGCCCGAGGCGCTCGGCGCCGTCGACGTCGTCTTCCCGCTGCTGCACGGGCCGTTCGGCGAGGACGGCACGATCCAGGGGATGCTCGAGCTCGCCGACATCCGCTACGTCGGCTCCGGCGTCCTCGCGAGCGCGGCGAGCATGGACAAGCACTACATGAAGGTGCTCCTCGCCGGTGCCGGGCTGCCCGTCGGCCCCTATCTCGTCGTCTCCCCGCGGGACTGGGAGCGCCGGCCGGACGAGGTGCGGGCGGACGTCGAGGAGCTCGGCTACCCGGTCTTCGTCAAGCCCGCGCGGGCCGGGTCGAGCATCGGCATCTCGAAGGTCAAGAGCCCCGAGGACCTCGACGCGGCCATCGAGGAGGCCCGCCGGCACGACCCGAAGGTCGTCGTCGAGGCGATGGTCACCGGCCGCGAGATCGAGTGCGCCGTCCTGGAGAGCCTGGACGGCGGCACCCCCGCGACGAGCCTGCCCGGTGAGATCCGGGTCGTCGCCGGCCACGACTTCTACGACTTCGAGGCGAAGTACCTCGACGAGGGCAACGTCCGGCTGGACTGCCCCGCGGACCTGCCCGACGAGGTCGTCCACCGGGTCCGCGACCTCGCGGTGCGCACGTTCGAGGCGATGGGCTGCGAGGGCCTGGCCCGGGTCGACTTCTTCGTCACGCCGACGAACGAGGTCGTCGTCAACGAGATCAACACGATGCCCGGCTTCACGCCGTTCTCGATGTACCCGCGGATGTGGGAGCAGACCGGCCTGTCGTACCCGCAGCTCGTCGACCGCCTGCTGCGGCTGGCCCTGGCCCGCCGCACCGGCCTGCGCTGAGCGCGTCCGCCGGCGGGCCGCTCTGCGGCTGCCACCCTGGACGCATGGGGCACCTGATCGATCTGCTGCCACAGCTCGAGGCGGAGTGGGCGGCACGGGGTGTCGCGGCGGCGAAGTCCTTGCGTCCTGGACTCGATCCGCGAACGGTGTCTCGTCGGCTCGCCGATCGCGGCCTCGTGGCCCCAGCGGAGCTGATCGACTGGTTCGGCTGGCACGACGGGGTGTCCGACCCGGAGGCACGAGCGGTGAGCCCCACGCTCTCGATCATGGATCTCGACGAGTGCATTGCGGCGCGTGACGTCAGGCTTCCGGCGCTGCTCGCATCGCAGCCCGATGACGTCCGGTGGCTACCGCTGCTGGGGGACGGCTCCGGGAACGTCCTGGTCGTCGACTGCGGCGCGCTGAGCAGCACACGTGGGAGCGTCACGATGATGTACCGCGAGCTCGATGTTCCAGATGCAGATCGACATGCAGCGTCGCTGAGCGACCCCGTGATCTGGTGGATCGAGATGTACAGAACCGGCACATGGGGCGGTGCCATCGGGCCGTTCGGCAACGCGGTGGTGGAGTCCGTGCTGACTCCGGAGCAGATGGACGCCCGCTGGCCCAGGGAGCGCAGGACCGACCTGCTCGGTTAGGCGACGCGCCTACATGCGCGCCTCTGCGGAGGATCGCCCGCCGCATTGCCGGAGGATCTTCCGCACAGATGCCGGTAGCCGGGGGCGCCCGCGCGGCGTCGACCGGTCCGTGGTGCGAGCGAGTCGTCACAGGCCCTGGCAGGCCCGTCCGTTCGCGGGCAGGGCGCGGGCGACCGGGGCGAGGTCGATCGCCGCCGCGGAGGCGTTCTCGCGGCCGTAGTCGCCGGGGACCGTCACCTCGAGCGCGGGGTCACGACCGAACGACACGAGGACGACGGGCACCGCGTCGTCCGCCGACGTGAGCAGCCAGTCGGTGCCGTCCAGCTCGAGGCAGCGGTCGGGTGACGGCCCGGGCGCGGCGAGGCCGCAGCGGACGACGATCGGCGGCGACCCGTAGGCGAGCGCACCGGCGACGTCGAGCGGCGTCCGGGCCTCGCCGAGCACCGCCGCGGGGGCCGCGGCGAGCGCCGTCGTGCACGCGGCGGCCGACGCGGACGGTGCCGGCTCCACCGCCTCGGAGCCCGAGCAGGCCGCCGTCGGGGCGACGACGAGCAGCGCCGCGGCCGCCGCGAGGGCGCCGCGCCGCGCGCGGGGACGGGTCAGACGTGGACGACGGTGCACGTGAGCGTGCGGGTGATGCCCTTGACGTCCTGGATCCGGGCGATGACGAGCTGCCCGAGCTCGTCGACGCTGCCCGCCTCGACCCGGGCGATGACGTCGTACGGCCCGGTCACGTCCTCCGCCAGGGTCACGCCGTTGAGCTGGCGGATCTCCTTGGCCACGTCGGACGACTTGCCCACCTCGGTCTGGATGAGGATGTAGGCCTGCACCACCACGGGTCCTCCTGTCGTCGGGCGTCGGTCGGCCGCCTGATCGGTTCGGTTCCGGGGCAGGGGTAGCCTGCCCACCGGTCGCGACACGCTACCGTGCCGCCGCCCGTCGTGGTGAGGGAGGGACGTGGGGGAGGACACCCTCGGCACCGTCGGGGAGGACGGCCTCGTCGCGTCCGTGCTCGCGCGCTACCCGGCGGCCCCGGACGTGGTCCGGGTCGGCCCCGGTGACGACGCCGCCGTCCTCGACCTCGCCGGGCCGGTCGTCGTCTCGACCGACACCCTCGTCGAGGGCCGGGACTTCCGGTTCGACTGGTCGACGGGCACCGAGGTCGGGGTGAAGACCGCCGCGCAGAACCTCGCGGACGTCGCGGCCATGGGTGCCCGCCCGGTCGCCCTGCTCGTCAGCCTCGCCGCTCCCGCCGAACTGCCCGCGGGCTGGGCCCGTGACCTCGCCGACGGGCTCGCCGACGAGTGCACCCGGGCGGGTGCCTCGGTCGTCGGCGGTGACGTCAGCGCGGCGTCCGAGGTCGTGCTCACGGGGACGGCGCTGGGCGTCCTCGAGGGCGGCCGGGGCCCGCTGCTGCGCTCGGGGGC
>JACRAB010000205.1 GCA_016213575.1 Actinomycetota bacterium | reverse complement strand
GGCGGCGACCGGCGCACCCGGCTGCCGGCCTTCGCGGAGCGGTTCGCCGCCGCCGGGTACGTCGTCGTCCTCTTCGACTACCGCACCTTCGGCGACAGCGACGGGCAACCGCGCCGTCTGCTGAAGCTCCGCCGGCAGCACGAGGACTGGCGAAGCGCAGTAGCCTTCGCGCGCTCGCTGCCCGGTGTGGACGCCGACCGCGTCGTCCTCTGGGGCACCTCGCTGTCCGGCGGCCACGTGCTGCGGGTCGGTGCGCAGGACGCCCGCGTCGCCGCGGTCGTCGCCCAGGTCCCGCACGTCGACGGCCTGGCGAGCGCGCTCGCCCTGCGCCCGACGGTCTCGCTCGCGCTCGGGGTCCGGGCGGTCGCGGACCTCGCGCTCGCCGCGGTCGGCCGCGGCCCGCACTACGTGTCGTCGATCGGGGCGCCCGGGTCGGGTGCTGTCCTGCAGTCGCCGGACGCGCTGCCCGGCTGGGAGCGGATGACCGCGCAGTCGCCCGAGCACGTGCCGGTGGCCGGCATCGTCGCCGCCCGGGTCAGCCTCGCGATGCCCTTCTACTCGCCGGGCCGGGCGGTGCGCGGGCTGCGCTGCCCGGTCCTCGTCCAGGTCGCGACGGACGACGTCGTCACGCCTCCGGGGGCCTCCCGGAAGGTCGCCGGGCGGATCCGCGACGTGCGGGTCCTCGAGTACGCCGGCGGCCACTTCGACCCCTACGTGCCGCCGCTGTTCGACCGGGTCGTCGACGACCAGGTGGCGTTCCTCGCCGAGAAGGTGCCGGTCCCGGCGTCCTGACCGCCACGACAGGCACCACGACAGGCACCACGACGCGCGCCCGAGCCCGCACACTGGAGGGGTGCTCTTCGAGAAGCGACTGCGCGACGGTCTCGCCGACGGCTCGGTGACGCTCGCGCTGCGGCGCTGGCGCCGGCCGCAGGTCGTCGCGGGCGGGGTGTACCGCACGGGGGGCGACGGGCCGCGGGTCCGCGTCGTGGCCGTCGACGTCGTCGCACCGCAGGACGTCACCGCGGACGACGCGGCCGCCGCCGGGTACGCGTCGCCGGCCGCGCTGCTCGCGGCCGTCCGCGGGGACGCCGACCTGCCGCTGTACCGGCTCCGCTTCGCCGTCGAGGAGGGCGAGGACCCGCGCGCGGTGCTCGGCGCCACGGCCGACCTCGCCCCGGGCGACGTCGAGGACCTGCTCCGCCGGCTCGCCCGGATGGACGCCGCGGCCGGTGCGCCGTGGACGTCCGTGGTGCTCCGACTGATCTGCGCGCATCCGGGGGTGGTGTCGACGGACCTCGCGCCCCGGGTCGGCCTCGCCGGCCTCGAGCGGCAGGAGTTCAAGCTGCGCGTGCGCCGGCTCAAGGCGCTCGGGCTCACCGAGAGCCTGGCCGTCGGCTACCGGCTCACCCCGCGCGGGCAGGCCCTGCTCCCGCACCTGCCGATGGCCGACCGCCGTCCGCCGCCGCGCTTCACCACCTGAGCGGCGCGAGGCCGACCGGCACGCAGCGAAGCGCCGGGCACCCGTCGAAGGGCACCCGGCGCCTGCCGTCAGGGTGGTGCGTCAGAAGGCCGCCTCGTCGAGGTCCATGAGCGCGTTGTCCGTGGCCTCGGCGACCGCCCGCTCGGCCGCGATCCGCGGCAGCACGGTCCGGGCGAAGAAGCGGGCCGCCGCGACCTTGCCCTCGTAGAAGGGCTTGTCCTTCGCGGACGGCCCCTCGGCGAGCTTGGCGAGCGCGACCTCGGCCTGCTTGAGCAGCAGCCAGCCGATGACGACGTCACCGGTCGCCATGAGCAGCCGGGTCGTGTTCTGCCCGACCTTGTAGACGTTGCGGACGTCGCCGCCCTCGGCCCGCGGGTCGCTCGTCATGAGCGCGCCGACCATGGTGCCGACGATGCCCTGGACGTCGTCCAGCCCCTTGCCGAGCAGCTCGCGCTCGGTGGCGAGGGCGTCGTCCGCGCCGCCGGCCTTGACGAGCTCGGCGATCTGGCCGGCGACGTGCTGGAGCGCGGCGCCCTTGTCCCGCACGATCTTGCGGAAGAAGAAGTCCATGCCCTGGATCGCCGTCGTGCCCTCGTAGAGGGTGTCGATCTTCGCGTCGCGGACGTACTGCTCGAGCGGGTAGTCCTGGAGGAAGCCCGAGCCGCCGTACGTCTGGAGCGACTCGGTGCCGAGCAGCACCCAGGAGCGCTCCGAGCCGACGCCCTTGACGATCGGCAGGAGCAGGTCGTTGACCCGCTCGGCCATCTCGTCCCGGTCGCCCGCGGCGTCGGCGACCGCGATCGCGTCCTGCTGGGCGGCCGTGTAGAGCACGAGCGCGCGCAGGCCCTCGGAGTACGCCTTCTGCGTCATGAGCGAGCGGCGGACGTCGGGGTGGTGCGTGATCGTCACGCGCGGCGCGGCCTTGTCGGTCATCTGCGTGAGGTCGGCGCCCTGGACGCGCTCCTTGGCGTACGCCAGCGCGTTGAGGTAGCCGGTCGACAGCGTCGCGATCGCCTTGGTGCCGACCATCATCCGGGCGGCCTCGATGATCTTGAACATCTGGGCGATGCCGTTGTGGGTGCCGCCGACGAGGGTGCCCACGGCCGGGATGCCGTCGACCTCGCCGAAGCGCAGCTCGCACGTCGTGGAGACCTTGAGGCCCATCTTGTTCTCGACGTTCGTCACGAAGACGCCGTTGCGCTCCCCCATGGCGCCGGTCGCCAGGTCCACGTGGAACTGCGGGACGACGAACAGCGACAGCCCCTTCGTGCCCGGCCCGGCCCCCTCGGGGCGGGCCAGCACGAGGTGGACGATGTTGTCCTGGAAGTCGGACACGGCCGACGTGATGAACCGCTTGACGCCGCTGATGTGCCAGGTGCCGTCGGCCTGCTGCACGGCCTTCGTCGTGCCGGCGCCGACGTCCGAGCCGGCCTCCGGCTCGGTGAGCACCATCGTGGCGCCCCAGTGGTTGTCGACCATGTGCTTGGCCATGGTCTTCTGGTTGTCGTCGCCGAGCAGGTAGAGGACCTTGGCGAAGGCGAAGCCGGAGCTGAACATGTGCACGGCCGGGTTGCTGCCGAGCACCATCTCGGCCATCGCCCAGCGCAGCGACGGCGGGATCGGGGTGCCGCCGATCTCGGCGGGGACGTCGGCCCGCCAGAACTCGGCGTCGACGTAGGCCTGGTAGCTCTTGCGGAAGGACTCGGGCGTCGTCACCGAGTGTGTCGCGGGGTCGAAGACCGGCGGGTTGCGGTCGCTGTCGACGAGGGACGGCGCGAGGTCCTCGACCGCGAGTCGGGCGACCTCGGTGAGCATGTCGTGCGCGACCTCGGCGTCGACGTCCTCGTACTGGCCCTGCCCGAGCACCTGGGCCCGCCCGAGGACCTCGAAGAGGTTGAACTCGATGTCGCGGAGGTTGGGCTTGTAGTGGCTCATGGCTGTGGCCCTCCATGTGTGTTACTCACGAGTAACCACATCATGCTACCCGCCGGTAACCTTGGCAAGCCCTGTCCGGACGAAGGTCCGCCCCGCGCGGGGCCGGCCGCTGGTTAGGTTCTCCGCACGCGACGGGCGGCGCACGGGTCGCCGCGAGGAGGTGCTGTGCGCGGGACCCGCACGCTCGAGGAGACCGAGCGCGCCGTCGCCGAGCACCTCGCCGGGATGCCGCTGGACCTCGCCGCGCTCGCCGCCCTGCAGAACCTGCACCGGGCCGCCGCCGCCGTCCGCCGCCGGCTGGAGCAGACCGCGCTGCGCGAGTCCGACCTGTCGTGGACGGCCTTCGTCGTGCTCTGGACGCTGTGGCTCGACGGGCCGCGCGAGTCCCGGGAGGTCGCCGCGGAGGTCGGTGTCTCGCGCGCGACGCTGAGCGGCGTCGCGGGCACCCTCGAACGCCGCGGCCTGCTCCACCGGCACCCGGCCCCCGGGGACCGCCGGCTCGCGATCTTCGAGGTGACGGACGCCGGCGGCCGCCTCGTCGACGACGTGCTCCCGGGCGTCCGCGCCGCAGAGTCGGCGGCGGTCTCCTGCCTGGACGACGCCGAGAAGGACACCCTCGGCGTGCTGCTCCACCGCGTCGTGCTCGGCCTGCCCCGGACGACGTAGCGCCGCCCGGGGCAGGCCGCCGCGTCAGTCGGCGGTGCCCCGCTTCACCGCACCGCCCTTGTCGACGAACGCGTACGGGTCGGTCGGGTCCTCGGCGTCCGCCCACCGGCCGCCGCCGCGCGACGCGCCGGCACCGACCGGCGTCCGCCGCCCCGCCGTGCCGGGGCCGCCCGGTGCGGCGCCGGACCCGATCGGCCCGGACGACCCGAGCCGGCGCGCCCGCATCCGCTCGAAGACCGCCGCGAGCGGCACCGCCGTCGCGACCGTCGACCACGTGCCGACGACGAGCCCCGCGAGCAGCGCCAGCGAGACGTCGCGCAGCGAGTCGCCGCCGAGCACCGTGAGCGCGGCGAGGATCGCCATCGCCCCGATGCCGGTGTTGATGGTCCGTGGCAGCGTCTGGAGGACGGCGTGCGAGGCGACCTTGGCGAACGGCTGATCGGGCCGTTCGCGCCACGTCTCCCGGACCCGGTCGAAGACGACGACGGAGTCGTTGACCGAGATGCCGATGATCGTCAACGCGGCCGCGAGGAAGACGCCGTCGACGGGGCGCCCGAGCCAGGCGAAGAGCCCGACGACGGCGACGACGTCGTGGAGCATCGCGAGCACCGCCGCGAGCCCGAACGTCCAGCGGAACCGGAACGCCAGGTAGAGCAGCTGCGCCGCGAGGGCCACCCCGAGGGCGATGAGCGCATTGTTCCGCAGCTCCTCGCCGAGGGTCGGGCCGACGAGCTCGTCGGACTCCTTCGTCACCTGCGGGTCGAGCTGCTTCAGTGCCGTCTCGATCTGGGCCGCCTCGTCGTTGCTGATCGGGCGGGTGCGGACCGTCACCTCGTCCGAGCCGCCCTCGCTCGACGTCTGGACGACGGCCGTCGGGAAGCCCGCGTCGGCCACCGCCGCCCGGGCGGTCGTCACGTCGATCTGCGACGACGTCGCGTACTGCAGGAGCCGGCCGCCGGTGAACTCGACGCCGAGGTTGAGCCCGCGCAGCGCCACGCCCGCGAAGCTCACGACGAGCACGAGCGCGCTGATCGCGAGGAACATCCCGGTGCGGCGCGACAGGTCCGGCCCGCGCTCCTCGACGAACCGGCGCACCCGGCCGCTGCCGGCGACCCCGGTGATCCCGGGGTGCCGCACCGCCCAGCGGTTGCGCAGCGCGATCTCGGCGAGCACCCGGGTCACGACGAGCGCCGAGATCATCGACGCGATGACGCCGATCCCGAGCGTCACCCCGAAGCCGCGCACCGGCCCCGACGCGAGCCAGAAGAGCAGCCCGGCCGCGATGAGCGTCGTGACGTTCGAGTCGAGGATCGCGCTCCAGGCCCGGTCGAAGCCGGCGGTGAGCGCGCTGCCGAGCCTGGCCCGTGGCGTCCGGGCGGTGCCGCGCGCCGTCGTGGCGCTCGCCGCGTACTCCTCCCGGGCCCGTTCGAAGACCAGCACGTTCGCGTCGATCGCGAGCCCGATCGCGAGCACGAAGCCGGCCAGGCCCGGCAGCGTGAGCGTCGCCCCCAGGTAGACGAGGACGCCGTACGCGATGAGCGTGTACGAGGCCAGCGCGAGCGTCGCGAGCAGGCCGACGAGCCGGTAGACGACGGTGATGAAGAGCGCCGTGAGCGCCAGCCCGATGATCGCCGCCCGGGTCGAGGCGTCGATCGCGTCGTCACCGAGCGTCGGGCCGACGGTCCGCTGCTCGAGGACGTCGACCGGCAGCGGCAGCGAGCCGCCGCGGACGAGCGCGGCGAGGTCGCGGGCCTCGGCGTCCGTGAACTGGCCGGTGATCTGGGTCGAGCCGCCGCCGATGCCGACGTTGCAGCCGATCGACGGGTCGACCTGCGGGGACGAGATGACCCGGTCGTCGAGGACGATCGCGACCCGGCGCTGCGGGTCACCGGGCTGGGCGCAGGCGGCCTGCCCGGTGAGCTGCTGCCAGCCCGTGCCGCCGGGGCCGGTGAAGTCGATGGTGATGAACCAGCCCGGCCCCTGCTGCGGGTCGGTCTGGGGTGCGGCGTCCTTGACCGCCGAGCCGGTGAGGGACGCGGGCCCGAGCCTGAGCGGCTGGCCGTCCTCGTCCGGGACGGTCTGCTCCTTCGACGGGTCGGCGGGGGTCGCCGGGCCGGCGGCCGCGGGGTCGCGGACGTCGGCGGGGTCGCCGGGCCCGAGCACCGGGTGGAACGTCAGCTGGGCCGTCCGGCCGATGACCTCGGCCGCCTCGCGCGGGTCCTGGACGCCCGGCAGCTCGACGATGATCCGGCGCTCGCCCGAGCGGGCCAGGGTCGGTTCGGCGACGCCGAGGGCGTCGACCCGCTTGCGGAGCACCTCGAGCGCGCGGTCGGTGTTCTCGGCGTTCGCGACGACGCCGACGCCGTCCCGGGTCTGGAGCACGATCTGGGTGCCGCCGCGCAGGTCGAGGCCGAGCCGCGGCGGGATGAGCCGCGCCGCGGCGCGGCTCGCGCCGCCGCCGAGGAGCGCGGCGAGCGCGCGGACGATCGTGCCGCGGCCGAGCGGCTCCTTGCGGCCGAGCGCGACGTCGGCGGCGCGCCGGTCGCTCCTCGGACCGCTCGCCGCCTCCTTCCCGGGGGGCTCCGCCGGGTCCTTCTTCGCGTGGAACGGGTCGTCGTGGGTCGGGTCGTTCTCGGGGTTCTTGGGCGTG
>JACRAB010000204.1 GCA_016213575.1 Actinomycetota bacterium | reverse complement strand
GGCCGCCCCGGGGACGCCGACCGCGCCGAGGAGGCGCTCGACCGGCTGCTCGACGGCTACGGGATCGGCCCCCGGCACCTCGACTGGCACCTCGCGACGGCGGTCCTGCGCCGCTGCGACGAGCCGCTGCGACGGCTCGCCCCGCACTGGCAGGAGCAGACCGCGCGGCTGCTCGACACCGTCGCGGAGGTGACCCGCCGATGCACCGCCGTCACGGTCTGAGCCGCCCCCGGCCCCGTCAGGAGCGTGCCGCATGACCGACCGTCCCCGCGTCCTCGACCTGCGGGAGCCGGCCCCCGGCCGCGGCCCGAAGGTCGCCGTCGTCACGGCGGCCTTCCCGACGCTGACCCAGACCGCGGTGCTCGGCGAGCTCCGGGCGCTGCACCGGGCGGGCCGGCTCGCCGGGATCTTCCCGACCCGGCCCGGCGACACCCAGATGCACCACCCTGCGGTCGCCGAGCTGCTGCCGTACGTCCGGCTGCTGCCCGACGGCGGCGTCCACGAGCAGGCCGAGGCGCTCGCCGCGCGGGTCACGGCGCTGCGGGCCGCGGGCGGCCGGGTGGACGGCGTCCACGGCTGGTACGCCCACGATCCGGCCGCGGTCGCCGAGCGCGCGGCCGACCTGCTGCGGCTGCCCTTCAGCTTCGGGGTGCACGCGGCCGACGCCCGCCGGGTCAGCCCGCTCGAGCTGGGCCGCAGGGCCGAGCGCGCCGCCGGGGTCGTGGCGTGCAACCCGCGGGCGGTCGAGATGCTGCGGGCGTCGTCCGCGAACGTCACGGAGCTGCCGCACGGCGTCGACCTGGAGCGCTTCCGGCCGCGGCCCGGGGCGACGACCGGCGGTCTCGACGACGCGGGGCGGGCACCGGACGGCACCGGGCGGCCGCTGCACGTGCTCGCGGTGGGCCGGCTCCTCGAGCGCAAGGGCTTCGGCGTGCTCGTCGACGCGCTGTCCCGGGTGCGGCACGCGTGGCGGCTGCGGATCGTCGGCGACGGCCCGACGCGCGCCGCGCTCGAGGACGCCGCCCGGCGGGCGCCCGGCGGCAGCCGCATCGAGTTCGCGGGTGCCGTCCCGCACGACGCGCTCCCGACCCACTACGGCTGGGCCGACCTCGTCGTCGTCCCCTCCGTCGTCGACGCGCACGGCGACCGGGACGGTCTGCCGAACACCGTGCTGGAGGCGATGGCCTGCGGGGTCGCGGTGCTCGGCACCGACGTCGGCGCGATCGGCGGCGTGCTGCGCGCCTCCGGCGGCGGCCTCGTCGTGCCCCCGGGCGACCCGCGCCCGCTCGCCACCCTCGTGGAGAGCCTCGCGCGCAACGCCCCCGTCCGGCGGGCGCTCGCCGCGCAGGGCCGGGTGCACGCCGTCGAGAGCTACGGCCTCGACCGCTGCTCGAACCGGTTCGTCGCCCACCTCGAGGCGCTCCACGGCCACCGCATCCCGTCGTCGGTGCGCTGACGACCTTCTCGACGGGCGCCCCCCGCGGCCCCGGCCGATGATCCGTCCATGCCCGAGGACGAGGAGCCCGCCTACGCGCGGTTCGGCAACCGGTTGCTCGTGGTCTGCGAGGACGTCGTCTACGTCGGGATCGCGGTGGCACTCGTCGTCACCGCCGGGATCCTCCTCGTCGCGGCCGGCGAGCACGTCGTCACCCTCGTCGGGCAGCGCAGCCAGGACGCCGCGATCGAGGTCCTCGACGCGCTCCTGCTCCTGTTCATCGTCGTCGAGCTGCTCTACGCCGTCCGCACGACGGTCGCCGAGCGCAAGCTCGTCGCCGAGCCGTTCCTCCTCGTCGGCATCATCGCCGCCGTCAAGGAGATCGTCGTCCTCGCCGTGAAGGCCGCCGAGGACGCCGGCAAGGGCAGCGTGTTCACCGACCAGATCCTCGAGGTCGGGGTGCTCGGCGGGCTCGTGCTCGCCCTGGGCGCCACGGCGTGGCTGCTGCGGATCAAGGAGCGGGAGCCGGAGGAGACGGACTGAGCACGGCGTCGCCGCCCGGTGAAGGCTGGTAGCCGTCCCGCGGTCAGGCCGAGACGAGGTCGACGAACCGAGCGAGGTCGATGTTGCCGCCGGACAGCACCACGCCGATCCGCCGGCCGTAGACCTTCTCCGGCTCCTCGCGCGCGAGCCTGCGGACGGCGGCCAGCGCCAGGCAGCCGGTCGGCTCGACGACGATCTTCAGGTACGTGTAGAGCAGCTTCATCGTGTCGACGAGCTCGTCGTCCGTCGCCGTGAGGATCCCGTCGACGCCGGCCCGGATGACCGGGAAGGTGAAGTCGCCGAGCCGGGTCGTCTGGGCGCCGTCCGCGATGGTCCGCGGGGTGGGGATCGTGACGATCGTGCCCGCCGCGAGGGACTGCCGGCCGTCGTCCCCGGCCTCGGGCTCGACGCCGTAGACCCGGCACCCAGGGGCGATCGCGGCCGCGACGACGCACGCCCCGGAGAGCAGCCCGCCGCCGCCGAGGGGGACGTACAGGGCGACGAGGGCGCTGACCTCGGCGAGCAGCTCGCGGGTCGCCGTGCCCTGACCGGCGATGACGTCGGGGTGGTCGAAGGGCGGCACGAAGACCGAGCCGCGCTCGGCCGCGATGCCGCCGGCGATCGCCGCCGGGTCGCCGTCGTACCGGTCGTACGGGACGACGCGGCCGCCGTAGCCGAGCGTCGCGTCGAGCTTCGCCTGCGGGGCGTCGTGCGGCATGACGATCGTCGCGGGCATGCCGAGCAGGGACGCCGCGAGCGCGACCGCCTGGGCGTGGTTGCCCGACGAGTAGGAGACGACGCCGGCCGCCCGGTGCGCGGGGTCGAGCCGGGCGAGCGCGTTGTAGGCGCCGCGGAACTTGAACGCGCCCATCCGCTGGAGGTTCTCGGCCTTGAGCCGGACCTGGGCGCCGACCATGCTGTCGAGCAGCCGCGAGGAGAGCACCGGCGTGCGGTGCGCGACGCCGTCGAGCCGGCCCGCCGCGGCGACGACGTCGGAGTACGTCGGGGAGCCGAGCGGCAGCGCGTGCGCGACCTCTCCCCCGGTGGGCGCCCCGACGACGTCCTGCCCGACGACCTCGCCCGGCACCGGCTCGCGCCACGGCCCGGAGCCGCCGGCCGGTGCACCGGCACCGCCGGCCGCGGCCGACCCGAGCACCGGGCCGGTACGGGTCACCCTCGGCGGGGGCGTGTCCGCCCAGCCGAACCCGACGACCGCCCCGTCACCGACGGTCTCGCTCACGGCACATCCGGTCGTCGGCTCACACGACGACGGTAGCCCGTCACCCCCCGTGTCCCGGCGGACGCCGGGCGCGACGCTCCGCGCGTCCCGCCCGCCGCCCTGCGGGGCCGCTCCCCCGGCTCGTCAGTGCCCGACGGTGCGGTGCAGGCGCCAGAAGGTGTCCCGGAACCCGAGCCGCGGCCAGGCCCGGGACGACAGCAGGTTCGTCGCCCGCCAGTCGGTGACGCAGCACGCGTACCCGGCCTCGCCGCTCCAGGCGAGCACCTGCTCGCCGAGCGCCCGCCCGGCCCCGAGCCCGCGCGCCCCGGGCAGCACGGCGGCGAACCCGAGGAAGCCGGCGTCCGGCAGGAGCGCGAGCCCTTCGTGCGTGCGCGACTCGGTCAGCGCGCAGCCGACGGCCGCGCCGACGACCTGCGGGGCGCCGTCCGGCCCCGGCACCTGGGCGACCCACGTCGGGAACCGCGGGTCGCCGAAGGTGTCCTCCCAGTCCGTCGTCTGCTCCTCGACGGTCGGCACCGCGGCCCCGCTGAGCACCGGCGAACGCGCCTGGTGCGCGGGCAGCGCGACGTCGATCGCGCCGAGCGCGGGGACGTCGGCCCGCTCCGCCGGACGGACGACGAGCGACGGGCGCGGTGCGGGCGCGGCGGGCAGCGGCTCCCGGACGGCGTGCACGTGCTGCAGCCCGAACGCGAGCCGGAACCAGGCGTCGACGAGCGCGTCGGCCCCGCCCGCCGCGGGCCCGCCGTCCCCGCCCGCCGGGAGCAGGACGTAGTGCGCCGTCCGGCCCTCGTCGGCCCAGCGCTGCGCCGCGTACCCGTAGAGGTCGCGGGCGACCTCCGCGGCCCCCGGCGCGACGGCGTGCCCGGCGGAGTCGACCCACACGTTGTCGCCCCACACAGGGTCGGCCTTCGGTGCCCCGACGAGGTAGCCGACCGTCTCGCCCCCGCGCACCGCGACCGCGCCGCTCGCACCGTCCCTGCACCAGGCGGCCCGGACGGCGGCCGCCGCGACGGCCTGGACCTCGCACCCCGGGTCGCGCAGCGGCTCGCGCCGCCGGTGCGCAGCGTGCCGAAGCGCGAGCAGCCGGCCGGCCGGGTCGACGTCGTCGTCGGTGAAGACGCGCAGCCGCAGGGTGGTCACGGCGGGCACCGTAGTGCGACCCGCGCCGGCGGGCGAGCGGTTATCCCCGCCCGCCGACCGAGGACGTCGACCACCCCGACAACCTCCGGGGCGCCCCGGAGGCACTACCGGACGATGCATCCGTCCCGAGTGGGGAGCCTTTCCGTGATCCGTTCGTCGAAGCCGCCGGCCCGCCGCGTCCGCCCGCGGCGCAGACCGCTGCTGCGCACCGCCGCGGCCGCAGCGCTCACCGTGTGCGCCGCCGGGGCGGGGCTGGTCGGGCCGGGCAGCACGACCGCCCAGGCCGCGACCCTCGTCCAGGTGCCGTCGTTCGGTTCCAACCCGGCGAACCTCACGATGTACACCTACGTGCCGGACCGCCGTGCGACCCGACCGAAGATCCTCGTGCTCGTGCACGGGTGCGCCCTGGACGCGCCGTCGTACTTCGGTGCCTACGGCAGGGACTTCCGCACCGCCGCCGACCGGTACGGCTTCGTCGTCGTCATGCCGGACAACAGGCGCCAGGGCAACTGCTTCGACGTCTCGACGCCGAACGGCCTGCGGCGGGACGGCGGCAGCGACTCGACGTCCATCGCCTCGATGGTCCGCTACACCCAGCGGCTCTACGGGGTCGGCCGGGCCGACACGGTGATCGCCGGCTCGTCCTCGGGCGCGATGACGACGAACGTGATGGCGGCCGAGTACCCCGACCTCTTCGCCGCGGGGACCTCGTACATGGGCGTGCCCGCGTCGTGCTTCGCGACGAACTCGGCGACGAACCTGTGGAACTCCGCGTGCGCGAACGGCCAGGTCCGCAAGACCGCGGCGCAGTGGGCCGACGCGGCGCGCGCCATGTACCCGGGCTACACGGGCACCTACCCCCGGATGCAGCTGCTGCACGGGACGGCGGACTCCATCCTGCTCTACCCGAACCTCGCCGAGCAGATCAAGCAGTGGACCGCCCTGCACTCGGTCTCCCAGACGCCGGTGCTCACGGACACCCCTCAGACGTCCTGGACGCGCACCCGCTACGGGTCGACCGGGGCGCAGGCGCCGGTCGAGGCGATCAGCGTCGACGGCGCGGGCCACGACTTCCCGCGGGCCGGCATGGTGACGTCGACCGTGACGTTCCTCGGGCTGGACCAGCCGGCCTCCGGGACGCAGCCGACGCCGACACCCACCCCGACGCCCACCCCGACCCCGACCCCGACGCCCACCCCGACGCCCACCCCGACCGCGGGCGTGGTCGACCCGACCCGCTGGTACGTGCTGACGAACCGCGGCACGGGCAAGGCCGCCGACGACTACCAGATGTCGACCGCCGAGGGTGCGCCCGTCGTCCAGTGGCCGGTCAACAACGGCACCGCCCAGCAGTGGCGCTTCGTACCCGTGAGCGGCGGCTACTACACGGTGCGGTCGCGCCGGTCCGGGCGCGTCCTCGAGGTGGCCGGCGGCTCGACGGCCGACGGTGCCCGGATCGTGCAGACCGCCGACGCAGGGCGCACGAGCCAGCAGTGGCAGGTCGTCGCCGACGCCGCCGGCGTCGTGCACCTCGTCAACCGGGCCAGCGGCAAGGCCCTCGAGACCGGCTACCAGGTCTCCACGGACGGCTCCCCGGTCGACCAGTACCCGTACTGGGGCGGCGCGAACCAGCAGTGGACGCTCACGAGCGTCGGCACGGTCTGACGGGGTCCGTCGACCCGAGGCACGTCCACGGCGACGCCGGTGCCGGCGTCCTGTGACAAGAGCGTGGTTCGCCCGCGCGTCACAGGACGTCGGCCCAGCCGAGCCCGTCGACGCCGTAGGCGGCGAGGTACGCCCCGAGGAGGAAGACGACCGTCGCCGTGAGCTCACCCGCGGTCCGCGTCAACCAGCGGTCGACGCGGCCGAGAAGGCCGGCGACCAGCCCGTGCAGCGCGACCCGCGCGAGCAGCAGCACGAGGGCCGGCGCCACCATGACGAAGCAGTACACGGCGAGGGCCGCCACGCGGACGAGCGGGACGGAGCCGCTCGCGGTGAGCGCGGCGATCGCCCCGAGGTAGGGCACCATCGAGACCGCCTCGACCGCACCGGCCGCGACGGCGAGCCCGGCAAGGGCCCGCGGCGACGCGTCGTCCGCGACGACCCGGTCCCGCCAGCGCAGGAGCCGTTCCGGACCGGACGCACGACCACCGCGCCGGGCCGCCCGGCGGCGCTTGCCTGCCGCCGTCAACGGCTCCATCCACAGGCCGAGCGCCACGAGCGCGACCCCGACGACGACAGCCGCGACGAACCCCGGCGAGCTCGTCGCCGCCCGGCGCGCCGGCCCGCCGAGCACCGCGGCGCCCGCCAGCAGCGCGAGCCCGAGGACCAGGTAGAAGCCCGCGACGCTGCCCAGGTACACGAGCACCCGCCCGACGCGTACCCGCCCCGGTGCGAGGAGCAGCCACACCGGCACGAGCAGGGTGCCGAAGCTCGTGCTGTCGACCAGCGCGAGCCCGGCGAGCAGCCCGGCCAGCTCCGGCGACACCCGGCGATCCCTACGCGCCAGGCGCTAGAGCGCCTTGACCGCGCCGAGCACCTTCGTCAGCGAGTCCTTCGCGTCGCCGAAGAGCAGGCTCGTCTTCGGGTCGTAGAGCAGCTCGTTCTCGATGCCGGCGAAGCCCGGGCGCATCGACCGCTTGAGGAAGATGACCTGCTGGGCGTCGGCGACCTCGAGGATCGGCATGCCGTAGATCGGCGCGCTCGGCGTCGTCTTGGCTGCCGGGTTGACGACGTCGTTGGCCCCGACGACGAGGACGACGTCCGCCGTCTTGAACTCGGGGTTGATCTCGTCCATCTCCTTGAGCGCCTCGTACGGCACGTTCGCCTCGGCGAGCAGGACGTTCATGTGCCCGGGCATCCGGCCCGCGACCGGGTGGATGCCGTAGGCGACCTCGATGCCCTTGGCCTCGAGCTGCTCGGCGAGCTCCCGGATCGTGTGCTGCGCCTGGGCGACGGCGAGGCCGTACCCGGGCACGACGATGACCTTGCGGGCGTACCCGAGCAGGATCGCGACGTCGTCCGGGGTGACGCTCTTGACCGGCCGGTCCGAGATCGCGGTGGACCCTGCGGTCGAGCCGCCGCGCAGCGCGCCGAACATGACGCCGCCGACCGAGCGACCCATGGCGGACGCCATCTCGCGGGTGAGGATCGTGCCGGACGCCCCGACGAGCGTGCCGGCGACGAGCAGCAGCGTGTTGTGCAGGACGAAGCCGCCCGCGGCGACCGTGAGACCGGTGAACGCGTTGAGCAGCGAGATGACGATCGGGACGTCCGCGCCGCCGACGGGCAGCACGACCATGACGCCGACCGCGAGGCCGAGCACGAGCAGGAGCAGGCCGAGCCAGAGCTGGCCGACCGCGAAGAGCCACACCGCGATGCCGACGGAGAAGACGAGCCCGCCGACGAGCAGCGGCGCGGCACCGGGGATGACGACCGGCCGGGTCGTCATGAGCTCCTGGAGCTTGGCGAAGGTGACGCACGAGCCGGAGAAGGAGATCGACCCGACGAGCACGGTGAACGCGACGGCCGCGAGGTTGCCGCGGTCGGACGTCGCGTCGCCGCCGGCACCGATCGCGGCGAGCTCGAGGATCGCGACGACGGCCGCGGCGCCGCCGCCGACGCCGTTGAAGAGCGCGACGAGCTGCGGCATCTGCGTCATCTGGACCTTGCGCGCCGCGGGGACGGCGAGCGCCGAGCCGACGACGATCGCCAGCAGGATGAGCGGGATGTGGTCGAGGTCGAACGCGAGGAACGTGACGAGCAGCGCGACGACCGCGCCGCCGGCGCCGATGAGGTTGCCGCGCCGGGCGGTCTTCGGGCCGGAGAGACCCTTGAGCGCGAGGATGAAGCAGACCGCGGCGGCGAGGTAGAGGACCTCGGTCCAGCTGCCGGAGAGGACGTTCACCTCGGCCCGCCCTTCGTGTCGGTCGAGGCCGCCGGGCGGCGTCCCCTGAACATCTCGAGCATCCGGTCGGTGACGACGAAGCCGCCGACGAGGTTGACCGTCGCGAGCACCGTCGCGAAGAGGCCGACGGCGAGCTCGAGGCCGTTCTCGGCCTCGCCCGCGACGATGACGGCGCCCACGAGGATGATCCCGTGGATCGCGTTGGCCCCCGACATGAGCGGGGTGTGCAGCGTCGAGGAGACCTTGGAGACGACCTCGAAGCCGACGAACACGGCGAGCACGAAGATGGCCAGCAGCGCGACACCGCTCACGCGGCACCACCTCCCGGGGTCGGGGTGCCGGTATCGCCGGACGGCGCGGTGCCGTCGGGCTCGGACGGCGCGGCAGGGCTGACGGGGCCGGGCGCCGGGTCACCGATCGCCTCGGCGGTCGGCGCGTGCCGGACGACGCCCGCGTGCGTGAGGCAGGTGCCGGCGACGACCTCGTCGTCGAAGTCGGGGACGACCTCGCCGTCCTTGGTCATGAGCAGCAGGAGGTTGGCGACGTTGCGCGCGTAGAGCCGCGAGGCGTCGACGGGCATCGTGCTCGCGGCGTCCTTCATGCCGACGAGCGTCACCCCGACCGTGCCGGTCGCCGCGCTGCCGTCACCGACCGGGACGACGACGTCGACCCCGGGCAGCGAGCCCTCCACGTTGCCGCCGGTCTCGGCCGCGAGGTCGACGACGACGCTGCCGGGCTTCATGCCGGCGAGCATCTGCGAGGTGACCAGGCGCGGCGCCGGCCGGCCGGGGATCGCCGCGGTGGTGATGACGACGTCCGCCTCGTGCAGGTAGGGCGCGAGGGCGTCCTGCTGGCGCTTCGCGCGGTCCTGCGTCATCTCGCGGGCGTAGCCGCCGGTGCCCTCGACGACGTCGAGGCCCAGGTCGATGAACGTGCCGCCCATCGACCGCACCTCGTCGGCCGACGCCGCGCGGACGTCGTACGCCGACACGATGCCGCCGAGCCGCTTCGCCGTCGCGATGGCCTGCAGGCCGGCGACGCCGGCGCCGAGGACGAGGACCTTCGCCGGCGGCACCGTGCCGGCGGCGGTCATGAACAGGGGGAAGAAGCGCGGCAGCCGCATCGCGGCCTCGAGTACGCAGCGGTAGCCGGCGACGAGCGCCTGCGACGTCAGCGCGTCCATCGACTGGGCGCGCGAGATCCGCGGGACGAGCTCCATCGCGAACGAGGTGATCCGCCCGTCGCGGAGCAGCTTCACGGTGCCGGCCTCGGAGGCGGGCGAGCACAGGCCGATCGTGATCGCTCCCGGTCGCAGCTTCTCGACGAGCGCCGGATGGAGCGGGCGCACGTGCAGGAGCACGTCGACGCTGGCACCCTCGAGGGCCTGGACGACGGAGGCCCCGGCCGCCGCGTACGCGGCGTCCGTGGCGAGCGCGTGCTCACCGGCCCCGGTCTGGACGGCGACCTCGAGCCCGGCACGCGTGAGCGACGGGACGACGTCGGGCAACGTGGCGACCCGACGCTCGCCCGGGATGATCTCTGCGGGAACGACGACCTTCACCCTGCGAACCTATCGGTGAGCGGGGTCACGCAGAGGTGAGCCACGCCACCCGGGGACGACGACCGATGGTCCGTTTTCGGGGCTTTGGTCCCGGGACGAGGCTCACCGCTCGGCGCCCGAAGCCTAAGGGCTCGTCAAAACCGCCACGGAGCGCGACACCTGGGCAATACCGTCGCCCCCGAAGAGCGGCGGGGGCAGCCCTTGTCGCGTGCTGAGGTAAGGACCGACAGACTCATGCAGCTCCCCTCCTTCGGCGCCCTCCGCGGGCGCCGCGCCGCGTTCGCGGCCGCCACTGCGCTCACCCTCGCCGGAGGTGCCGCCACCTACGTGGCGCTGCCGGCCGGTGCCGCGGTGCCCGTGACGTTCGCCAACCAGACCTACCCCTCGACGCTCGCCGCGCCGAGCGCGGACAAGCAGCAGAGCAAGGTCTGGCGCGGTGACAACGCCTGGTGGTCGGTGATGATCTCGACCGCCAAGGGCGTGCCGACGATCCACGAGCTGCGCACCAACCACACGTGGCGCGACACCGGCGTCGTCATCGACACGCGCGCCGACTCGACGGCCGACGTCTGGTACGCGAGCAACGCGCTCAACGTCGTGAGCCGCACCGCGGCGGGCAACATCACCTACACCCGCTTCGCGTACACCTCGGCGACCCGCACGTACACCAAGGTCACCGGCTTCCCGAAGACGGTCGCGACCGGCGGCACCGAGTCGGCGTCGCTCGCGAAGGACTCCACCGGCACGATCTGGGTCACCTTCACCCAGGGCAACCGGGTCTACTACGCGAAGTCCTCGGGCACGAACGACCTCGTGTGGTCCGCCAAGACCCTGCTCCCGGTCGCGGACAACACCGTGGCGCCGGACGACGTGTCGGCGATCGTCGCCTTCAAGGGCAAGATCGGCATCGGCTGGTCCGACCAGCAGAGCAACGCGTTCCGGTTCGCGGTCCACACCGACGGCGCCGCCGCCGGCACGTGGTCGGTCGAGACCCCGCTCTCGGGCGCAGGCATGGTCGACGACCACGTCAACCTCAAGGCGGTCGGCGGCGACACCCGCGTCTTCGCCGCGGTCAAGACCTCGCAGGACGCCATCGGTGCCGGCGACACGGCACCGCTCGTCTACGTGCTGCGCCGCAACGCGGACGGCACCTGGGTCAAGGCGATCGGCGCCGCGGTCGGCGACAAGGCGACCCGGCCGCAGCTCCTCCTCGACCGGGAGAGCTCGCGGGTCTACCTCTTCGAGACCGGGCCCGCCACCGGCGGCACGATCTACTACAAGTCGTCGCCGTTCCTCGGGCTCAAGTTCGCCCGCGGCCGCGGGGCCCCCTTCATCACGGGCCCGGTCGGCGCGACGATGAACGACGTGAGCACCGCCAAGGGCTCCACGACGTCGGCCGTCGACGCGCTCGCGATCGCGGTCGACACGACCGGCAAGCGCTACTACCACGGTGAGCTCCCGGTCGCCGCGGCCGACACCTCGGCCCCCATCCCGCAGAACGCGATCAACTCCTCGTCGCCGTCGGCGGGCACGATCACGACGACGTGGCCGCTGTCGACGGACGACCGCGGGATCGTGGCGTACGACGTCTTCCAGAACGGCACGAAGATCGACACGATCACGATCTCCGCGACGAACGAGAACAACCGCACCTTCAGCTACACGAAGAACGGTCTGCCCGCGGGCACCTACCGCTTCGCGGTGGAGGCCCGGGACGCGGCCGGCAACAAGGGCGCCCGCAAGACGGCGAGCCAGGTCATCCTGCCCTGACCGAGCCGCCGGACGATCTCTGATCGGGCCCGGGGCGAGCACGGCTCCATCGTGCTGGCCCCGGGCCCGACCTGCTCGACGGGCGCAGGACGGCGCGGACTGGCAGCATCGTCCTTGATCCACAACGGACGGAGGATCGGCCCGGTCCCGGCGGACGACCAAGGACCCTTCTGCTCATGCCCTCTCACAGCGCCCCCCGGGGCCGACGCAGCGCTTCCGCCCCGCGGGGGCGGCGCAACGGCGGCACCCTCGGCCGACGCGTCGCACTCGTGGCCGTCGCCCTGCTCGTCGTCGGCGCCGGGGCCGCCGGCGAGTACGTCGGGCTCCCGTCGCTGCGGGCGCTGCAGGAGCGGCGCGTCTTCCCCGCGGCCACCGCCACGGCGACGGGCGGCCCGGCGCCGTCCGTGACGCCGCTCGTCCCCGAGACGGCCGAGCCGGCGTCCTACCCCGGCCAGCGGTACCCCGCGGCGCTGCCCGCCCCGAGCGGCGACAAGCCGCAGAGCAAGGTCTGGCGGGCGGGCGACACCTGGTGGGCGGTCATGGTCTCGGTGAAGAAGAAGGTGCCGACGGTCCACGAGCTGCGCGCCGACCACACCTGGCGCGACACCGGCACCGTCGTCGACGGCCGCGCCGCCTCGACGGCCGACGTCCTCTTCGAGAAGAACGCGCTGTACGTCGTGAGCCGCACCGAGACCGGCGACATCACCTACTCGCGCTTCACCTACACGCCGGGCCGGCGTGCCTACGCCCGGGCCGAGGGCTTCCCGGTGAGGGTGGCGGCCGGCGGCGCCGAGTCGGCGTCGCTCGCCCGGGACTCGACCGGGACGATCTGGGCGACGTACACCCAGGGCGCACGGGTCTGGTTCGCCCGGTCCGACGGCAAGGACGACACCACGTGGGCGAGGGCGCTGCTCCGGGTGCCCGACAACACCGTCGGCGCGGACGACGTCTCGGCGATCGTCGCCTTCGACGGCAAGGTCGGCATCGCCTGGTCCGACCAGGGGGACTGGGCGTTCCGGTTCGCCGTCCACACCGACGGCGCGGCCCCCGGCGCGTGGAAGGTCGAGACCCCGCTCTCCGGCGACGGGATGGTGGACGACCACATCAACCTCAAGGCCGTCGCCGGCGACGGCCGGGTC
>JACRAB010000027.1 GCA_016213575.1 Actinomycetota bacterium | reverse complement strand
CTCGTCCGCGGTGAGCACCCCGGACCGGAAGAGCTCGGAGTACGCCCGGATCGACGTCAGCGGCGTACGGAGCTCGTGGCTCGCGTCCGCGAGGAACTGCCGCAGCCGCTGCTCGCTCGCGCCGCGGGCCGCGAAGGCCTCCTCGATCCGGGCGACCATCGTGTTGAAGGTGCGGGCCAGGCTGCCGACCTCGGTGCGGTCGGCGGCGTGCGGGGCCCGGACCGTGAGGTCACCGGCGGCGATCCGCCCGGCGGCCTCCTCGACGTCCGACAGCGGCCGCAGCCCGAGCCGGACGACGACCGCCCCGGCGCCGACGAGCAGCGCGAGGACGAGGGCCGAGACGCCCGCGTCGACGAGCACGACCCGGCGCACCGTCGCCGTCACGTCGTCGAGGGACTTCGCGAGGACGACGACGTCGCCGTCGACGCCCGGCTCCGTGAGCACGGTCGCGAGGTACCGGTCGCCGCTGCCGTCGACGGCGTCGAGCCGGAACCGCCCGGTGGGCAGGGCGCGGCCGGCGGCGACGGCCGCGGAGAGCCCGGTGACGTCCGGCAGCCGGCCGGTGGCGACCGTGGGCCCGGCGACCTGCTCGAGCACGGCGCCCGTCGTCGGGTCGAGCCGGACGAGGACGCGGTCGTCGAGGAGCCGCCGGTTCGCGGCGCTCTGGTCCGGTGGCTGCTGCCCGGCGTCCGGCGGGGGCGGCCCCGGCCGGCGGGCCGCGGCGAGCTCGGCGTCCACCCGGTCGAGCAGACTGTCCCGCAGGGTCACCGCGACGACCGCGTTGACGGCGACGATGCCGGCCGCCGCGAGGACGACGGACGTGAGGACGAGCCGGGTCCGCAGCGAGCGGCGCAGCCGGGGACGGCGCACCAGGGGCACCCGCACCCGCGTCACCGGGGCTGCCGCAGCACGTAGCCGAACCCGCGCACCGTCTGCACGAGCGGCGGTCCGGCGGCGTTGAGCTTCTTGCGCAGGAGGCTGACGAACGACTCGACGACCCCGCCGTCGCCGGCGAAGTCGTACTTCCACACGTGGTCGAGGATCTGCGCCTTCGACAGCACCCTGCCCGGGTTCTGCAGGAGGTAGCGCAGCAGCGCGTACTCGGTGGGGGACAGGTCGACCGGCGTCCCGCCGCGGGTCACGAGGTGCTGGTCGTCGTCGAGCACGAGGTCGCCGAACGTGAGGACGTTGCCGGCCGGCGGCCCGTCCTGGCCGTGCGAGCGCAGGAGCACCGCCCGGACCCGGGCGACGACCTCCTCGAGGCTGAACGGCTTGGTGACGTAGTCGTCGGCACCGACGCCGAACCCGCGGATCCGGTCGCCGACCTCGTCCCGGGCCGACAGGAAGATGACCGCGGCGTCCGTGCCGGCCTCGATCGCGTCCCGGCAGACGTCGTAGCCGCTCATGTCCGGGAGCATGACGTCGAGCAGGAGCAGGTCCGGCGACCACTGCGCGGCGGTGTCGAGGGCCGTCCGCCCGTCGAACGCCGTCCGGGTGTCGAAGCCGACGTGCCGCAGCGTCATCGCGAGCGCGTCGGCGATGTACACCTCGTCGTCGACGACGAGCACGCGCCGCCCCCGGAGCGTCTCCGCGGTCCCTCGCGACACCCGGCCCACCTCTTCCGTCGATCGACCTGCCCCGGGCGCACCGCCCCCGCATGATCGTCGTCGGCCCGGCTGGGCGTTCTCTGGAGGGAACCTGGACGTTGCCTCCAGACCGGCCGGCGTCTCCCGGCCGTCAGCGCGGGGCGAGCCCGCGACCGACCCACGCCCGCGCGGTCGTGCTCGACGGCCCCTGCGGCAGCCGGGCCCGGCAGCGCTCGCGCAGGTCGCGCCGGGCCGTGCCGTCGAGCGCGGCGACGTACGCGCCGGCCGGCCCGACGCCGAGGGTGAAGGGCTCCCACCAGGCGTCGAAGGAGGCGTGCGGCACCTCGACGGCGATCGCGGTGCCCGTGACGTCGGTCGCGCCGGCCGCCGTGAGCAGCTCGACGAGGTGCCCCTCCCGGGCGCCGGGCAGCTCCGACTCGTCCGGCGCATCCGGGTCGCCCTCGCGGACCGCGGCCCAGAAGGCCGCGAGCGGCCCGGTGCCGCCGGCGTGGTCCCAGACGCACGCCGCGACCACCCCGCCCGGCCGGGCCGTGCGGACCATCTCGGCGAGGCCCGCGACCGGGTCGGTCATGAAGTGGACGACGAGCTGGGCGAGGACGGCGTCGAAGGCCCCGTCGTCGAACGGCAGCGCCTCGGCCCGGCCGGCCCGGACGTCGACGTCCGGGAACCGCTCGTGCATCGCCGCGACGAACGGCGGAGAGGGGTCCACGGCGCACACCCGGTCCGGCCCGAGCCGGTCGACGAGGACCCGGGTCAGGGCCCCGGTCCCGCAGCCGACGTCGAGCGCCGACGTCACGGCCGGGCCGGTCACGCCGGCGACGTCGGCGAAGCGCAGGGCGAGCGGCTCGGAGAACCGGCCCATGAACGCGCCGTACGCGTCGGCGCCGACCGCGAAGGACATGGCCGTCATCCTGCACCCGCGGTCCGCGTCGCGTCAGGGGTGAAGGGTCAGGGTTCAGCGGTCAGGGCGCCGTAACGGTCGCCCCGGCGAGGGCGACGACCTCCTCGAGGGTGCGGCGCACCGCGCCGGCGACGGCCTCGTCGTCGGGGCCGGTGTCCGGGTCGCCGACGACGCTCACGACGAGCCGGCCGCGGTAGCGGGCCGAGGCGAAAGCGACGGTGGTGTTGCCCCGGTTCGGGACGAGCGGCACGACGGCGGAGACCTCGGCCCCGCCGACGCGCAGCGGCCCGGGCACCGCCGGCAGCGCCGTGAGCAGGGTGTTCACGAGCCGCTGCCGGTCGAGGTAGCGGCGCACGAGGTGCAGCACGCGCAGCACGCGGAAAGCGAGCAGCACCAGGGGCAGCGAGCGGCCGTGGTCCCCGTCGAGCCGGGCGCGCCGCTGGGCCGTCACCGCGCGGACCCGCGCGACGAGGTCGCCCGACGTCGGGACGGCGACCGGCATGACCCCGACCGCGTTGCCCGTGCTGCCGGGCCGGGGGCCGCGGACCGCGACCGGGACCGAGACGACGACCGGGTCCACGTGCTCGCCCCGCGTCGCCGCGGCCGCGCGCATCGCCTCGCCGACGGCGACGAGGACGACGTCGTTGACCGACGCCCCGAGCGTGTGCGCGGCCGCCGCGAGCGGCTCCGCGTCGAGGTCGACGAGGGTGCTGCGGCGGCGCGGGCCGGTCGCCCGGTTGAGCACCGACGGTGGTGCCGGGGTGCTCCCGGCGAGCTCGCGGCGGCCCGCGGCCGCGGCGCGCAGCAGCGCGGTCGCGCGGCGGGGTGCGCGCAGCCG
>JACRAB010000210.1 GCA_016213575.1 Actinomycetota bacterium | reverse complement strand
GCCGCGGCGGACATGAGCCGGGCCGCGACGTTCACGGCGTCCCCGAGGCAGCAGAACGTGCGCCGGGTCGGGTGCCCGTACGTACCGCTGCGCAGGCGCCCGGTCGCGATCCCGATCCGCAGGTCGGTCGCGCTCGTCCGGCCCTCGAGCGCCCGCAGCTCGAGCGCGGCGGCGCAGGCCCGCGCGGCGTCGTCCTCGTGGGCGAGCGGGGAGCCGAACACGGCGTAGAGGTAGGCACCCTTGTCGCCGAGCGTCAGCTGGAGGGTGCTGCCGCCGTACGCGTCGACGACCCGCTGGGCCTCCATGACGAACTCGTCGAGCTTGGCGTGCGCCGACGGGTCGGTGTCGTAGTCGATGCCGCCGAACGACACGAAGAGCGGGACGGCGGGCCGCAGCTCGGCGAGGAACTCGCCGCGGCCGGACCGCATCCGCTCGTAGACCTGGGGCAGCAGCCACTGCCGGACGACCTGCTCGGGTAGGTCCGGGGGCGGCTCCCACGGCATCGGGGCAGGGCGCGGCACCCGCAGGCCGCGCAGCACCCCGACCCGCCGGCCGGCCGCGTCGCCCGGCAGGTCCGCGTCGCCCGGCAGGTCCGCGTCGCCCGGCAGGTCCGCGTCGCCCGGCAGGTCGGCGGGGAGCACGTCGACGTCGGCCCGGTCGCCGAGGGCGTCGAGCGCCGACGCGTCGAGGGTCACCGTGCCCGTCGTCGCGCGTCGCTCGGCGGCGGCGAGGTGGTCGACGAGCCGACCGGCGAGGACGTCGACGAGCTGCACCCGGTGGTCGCCGACGACGAGCCGGCGGGCCTCCCCCACCGCGACGGCGACCTTCATCGCGAGGGCGACGGCGGTGCCGGACGGCGTGACGACCCGGCCGACGTCCGCCATCGCCTCCTGCATGGCGAGGCCGCACGCGACGGCCCGCAGGCCGTCGTCCCCGTCGAGCCAGCACGTGACGGCGTCACCGCTGAAGGAGATGACGTCCCCGCCGTGCGCGTGCAGCCGCGACAGCAACGCCTCGAAGACGACCCCGAGCACGGTGCTCAGCTCGTCGGCGCCCCGCCGCGGCCCGAGCTCCCGGGCCAGGGTCTCGGTGAGCGGCGTGAACCCGGAGATGTCCGCGAACAGCGCCGCACCCCGCACCCGTGTGGGCAGGTCGACCCCGGCCGCGATCGCCCGCCGCCGGTCGGCGGCGATGTACGCCTGCGGGTCGTCCACGCCCGGTCTCCCAGTGTCCGCGCCCGCGGGCCTCGGGCGGTCAGCCGACGTGCAGCGCCTCGAACTCGGCGTCCGCGACGGTGTCCGGGTCGGCGTCGAGCCGCAGGTGCGCGAGCACCGTCTGGAGGACGCGCAGCGCGCTCGTCGCCCGGACGCCCCACGTCGACAGGTACGAGTACTGCCACCACCACAGCGCCTCGTCGACGCGGCCGGCGCGGTAGTGCTTGAGGCCGTGCGCGAGCTCGGTCGCGACGTCCGCGAGGTCGTCGACGAGGCTCGCCCGGACGACCTCGTGGTTCGTCAGCGGGTCGACGACGTCGGCGTAGTCGTCGAGGCCGTGGAAGAGGTTCGCGAGGTTCTGCCGCACCGGGTCGACGTCCGGGTCGGGGCCGGCGTCCGGCTCGAAGCGCTCGCTCGGGACGACGTCGCTGATCGCGCCGAGCCGGGCGCCCGCGACCGAGGTCTGCGAGAGCGCCAGCAGCAGGACCGGGATCGCGGTGTCCGGCGCGGAGCCGGCGGCGACCTCGGTCAGGGCGTCCAGGTACGCCTGTGCGTCGGCGGCGGTCTCGTCGGCGAGACGGCGCAGCTCCTGCCGCTCGGCGACGTTCTCCACCGAGACGGCGAGGCCGTCGGTGACGGGTGTGTCGGTGCTCCGGTCAGACATCCAGAAGTCTCCTCCCCTCGAAGGCCCGGCCCAGTGTCAGCTCGTCGGCGTACTCGAGGTCCCCCCCGACGGGCAGCCCGGACGCGAGCCGCGTGATCCTGACGCCCATCGGCTTGAGCCAACGGGCGAGGTACGTCGCCGTCGCCTCCCCTTCGAGGTTCGGGTCCGTCGCGATGATGATCTCCGTGACGTCCCCTGACGCGAGGCGCTGGACGAGCTCCTTGATACGGAGGTCGTCCGGGCCGACGCCCTCGATGGGGCTGATCGCCCCGCCGAGCACGTGGTACCGGCCGCGGAACTCGCGTGTCTTCTCGATCGCGACGACGTCCTTCGGCTCCTCGACCACGCACAGCACCGAGAGGTCACGCCGCGGGTCGCGGCAGATCCGGCACTGCTGGTCGGCCGACACGTTCCCGCAGACGTCGCAGAAGCGCACCTTCTCGGTGACCTCCGTGAGCGCCGACACGAGACGGCGGATGTCCGCCGGGTCGGAGGCGAGCAGATGGAAGGCGATCCGCTGGGCACTCTTCGGACCGACCCCGGGCAGCCGCCCGAGCTCGTCGATGAGGTCCTGGACCACGCCTTCGTACACATCGGGCAGCCTACGTGACCCCGCGGACATCGGCGCCGCCCGAACCACGTGATCCAAGCCTTACCTGCGAAAGGTCCGAACGCCCGAGGCGGACGCCGTCCCGCCCGGCGTGCTCGGGGCGTGCTCGCCCGGCGTGCTCAGGCGCCGTCCGGCAGCCGCCCGCCGAGCAGCCCCTCGACCGCGAGCCGGACGTAGGTGCCGGCCAGGTCCTCCGCGGCCAGCGGGCCGCCGGGCCGGTACCAGGAGCTCGTGCCGTTGAGCATGTCGAGCAGGGCGAGGGTCACGAGCCGGACGTCGGCCACGTGCAGCTCCCCGGCGCGCACCCCCGCGGCGACCGTGTCCGTGACCCGGCGCTGGTAGTACCGCCGGTGCCCGTCGACGACGGCCCGGTGCTCCGGGGTGAGCGCCGCGAGCTCGTGCCGGCCGACGAGGTGCTCGACCTGGCGCTCGACGAGGTGGAGCAGGTGCCCGCGGACGAGCCGGGTGAGCCGCTCGGTCGGCGTCCCGGCCTCGTCGAGCACCGGCAGGGTCCGCTCGACGGGCTCCTCGCTCACCGTCAGGCAGATCGCGAAGAGGATCTCCTCCTTCGACGCGTAGTGGTGGTACAGGCTCGCGCCGCGGATGCCGAGGGCGTCGGCGATCTCCCGCATGCCGATCTCGTGGTAGCCGTCGGACGCGAAGAGCCGGGCGGCGGCGGAGACGATCTGGTCCGCCGTCACCCGGCCCCGCGCACCCGACCGCTCGGTCAGCCGGCCGGCGTCCACGACGGGTCGCGCAGCGTGCGCTTGAGGATCTTGCCCTGGGGGTCGACCGGGAACTCCGGGACGACGTGCACGGCCTTGGGCACCTTGTAGCCGGCGAGCCGCTCCCGGCAGAAGTCGAGCACCGCCGCGGTGTCGACCTCGGCGTCCGGCTTCGGGATGACGAACGCCGTGACCGCCTCGGACCAGTACTCGTCCGCGCGGCCGACGACCGCGGCCCGGAGCACGGCCGGGTGCTGCATGAGGGCGCGCTCGACCTCCTGCGAGGACACGTTCATCCCGCCGGACTTGATGACGTCCTTGATCCGGTCGTGGAAGAAGAGGTTGCCCTCGGCGTCCCGCCGCACCATGTCCCCGGTGTGCACCCAGCCGTCGCGGAAGACCTCGGCGGTGCGCTCGGGGTCCTTGTAGTACCCGAGCATCGCCGAGGGGCTGCGGCACCAGAGCTCGCCGAGGTCGGCGTCCTGCCCGTCGAGGCCGACGACGCGGACCTCGAGGTGCGTCACCGGCTTGCCGATCCACGTCGGGTCGCCGTCCGGGATGTCGTCGAGCGTGCGGAACCAGCCGACGGTGCCGAGCTGGGAGAGCTCGGACTGCCCCCAGTAGGTGCCCCACACGACGTCCGGCGAGGCCTTCGCCCACGCGTCGATCGTGCTCGGGGTCATCTGGCCGCCGTACGTCATGCAGCGCTTGACGGTGCCGACGGCGTCGGGCCCGAAGTACGGGTGCTGCGCGAGCGCCATGTAGAAGGTCGGCGTCTGCGCGATGACCGTGACGCCCTCCTCGCGGACGATCCGCAGCGCCGACTCCGGGTCGACCGCCGCGGGCAGCACGAGGGTGGCGCCCATCATCGTCAGCGTCGTCATCGAGCCGAGGCCGGCGATCGTGAAGAACGGCATGACGAACAGCCACACGTCGTCCGGGCCGGTCCGCAGCCCCCACGACCACGCGGGAGCGGTCGACGTGAGGTAGTTGCGGTGCGGCACGAGGACGCCCTTCGGCGCCGCCTCGGTGCCGCTGGTGTAGACGAGCATCGCGACGTCGAGCTCGTCGACCTCGGCGTCCGGCTGGGTCTCCGGGGCGGCCGCGACGAGGTCCGCCCAGGAGAGCCAGCCCGGCGCGAGGTCCCCGCCCGCGGCACCCGTCGGGCCGCCGTCCAGGTCGAGGCAGCGCACCGGCAGGCCCTCGGCCGCCGCCGCGCCGCCGGGGACGAGGTCGTGCGTCGCGACGAGCACGGTCGGCTCGGCGTGCTCGAGCTGGGCGCGCACCTCGTGCGACTTGAGCAGCGGGCTGACGACGGTGAACGTCGCCCCGACCTTGAGCGCGCCGTAGTAGACCGCGACGACGTCGACCCGGTTGCGCGAGAGCATCGCGACCCGGTCGCCGCGGACGACGCCCTGCCCGAGGAGTACGTGCGCGGCCCGGTTCGCCATGGCGTCGAGCTCGCCGTACGTGACCGCCGTCCGGGTGCCGTCCGCGCCGAACGCGACGAACGCGACCTTGGCGGGCTGGTTCGCGGCGTGCCGGCGGAGCTGGTCGCCCAGCGTCGAGCGGCCGAGGGCGGCGCGGTAGTGCTCGGGCAGGGCTCCGGTCGAGGCGGCGGACGACACCGCCGTCATCCGGCCGTGCTCGCGTACATCGGCGACCCGAAGGTCTCCAGGTGCACGATGTCCTCGACCGGGGAACGGGTGAGCTTCGTCGGGAAGCCCTTCGCGGGGTAGCCGACGGCGATGTGCGCGGCGGTGATGAAGCCCTCGGGGATCTCGAGCAGCTCGGTGACCGCGGGCTCGGACAGGCACAGCAGCGTCGTCACGGCGGTCGCGACGCCCTGGTCGCGCAGCGCGAGGCAGAGGTTCTGCATCGTCGGGTAGATCGAGCAGCCGCCGACGACGGACAGCCGCCCGAGCTCGGTGTCGGTGGGGTGCAGGCCGGCCGTCTCGGCGCAGACGACGATGATCGCCGGGACCTTGTGCAGGTTCTCCGCGAAGTCGTCGGCCGCCTGGATCGTCTTGTCGAGCGCAGCGACGTTGATGTCGCCGGTGGAGATGGCCGCGAGGTAGCCCTTCCACGGCGGGAGGTAGAGGTCCGCGAGGGCCTTCTTGCGCGCGGGGTCGCGGACGACGACGTAGCGCACGGGCTGCCGGTTGCCGCCCTGCGGGCCGAACCGGGCGGCGTCGAAGGCGTTGTAGAGCACCTCGTCGGGCACCGGGTCGTCGGAGAAGTACCGGCACGTGCCGGTGGTCCGCATGGCGTCGATCAGCTCCATTGCTGCTCCGTCCTAGCCGTGGTTAGGGTTCGTCAGCGACAGCATGGTGTGACCTAGGTCTCTGGTCAAGAGGTGCTTCGGCTGGGATACGCAGGGGTCTTGGCTCCGGGTACCCCTCACGTCTACCGTGGCCTAACAGCCGTTACACCCTGGTCTGCCCGCCGTCCCCCGGCGAGGACCATCCGAACCGACGGGACGGCGCATGACCCTCCTGGACACGCCCGCGGCCCCGGTCGACGCCGACCGGCTCGCCGCAGCGCTCGAGCACGCGAACATCCCGACGCTCGTCGTCGTGCTGCACCAGCTCACCGGTGACCGGCGCTGGCTCGCCGCGCCGTACCGGCCGCAGCGCGGGCGCGGCATGGACGACAACGCCTCCGGCGGGCTCCCGGACGACGTGCAGGCGCAGATCCGGGCCGCGGCGCTCGAGGCCGTTCTCGCGTGGTCGCACGGGCACCCGGTGGCCGTCCCCGCGCCGCGCGGCGACGCCCTCGTCGAGCTGCTCGAGGTCGCGCAGGGCGAGCCGGTGCCGCCGGAGTTCGAGCCGATGCTCGCCGAACTGCTCGGGTTCGCGCCGGCGCCCGAGCACGGGCCGGTCGCCGGTGCGGCCGGGTTCAGTGCGCTCGTCGTCGGCGCCGGGGTGTCCGGGATGCTCGCGGCGCTGCGGCTGCGGGCGCTCGGCGTCGCGGTGACGGTGCTCGAGAAGAACGACGACGTCGGCGGCACATGGCTGGAGAACCGCTACCCCGGCGCGGGCGTCGACACCCCGAGCCACCTCTACTCCTACTCGTTCTTCGAGCACGACTGGGCGACCTACTTCGGCCGGCAGCCCGAGGTCGAGCAGTACCTGCGGGACTTCGCCGACGCCAACGACCTGCGCGGGCTCGTGCGCTTCGGCACCGAGGTGGCGTCGTCCGTCTGGGACGACGCCACGCAGGAGTGGGTCGTCACGACGACGACCGGCGATGTGTTCCGGGCGAACGCCGTCGTGAGCGCCGTCGGGCAGCTGAACCGGCCGCGGGTGCCGGTCATCGAGGGCATGGAGTCGTTCTCCGGCAGGGTGTTCCACTCGGCGCAGTGGCCGGACGACGTCGACCTCGACGGCAAGCGCGTCGTCGTCATCGGCACCGGCGCGAGCGCGATGCAGATCGTGCCGGCGGTGGTCGACGAGGTCGCGCACCTCACGGTCTTCCAGCGGTCGCCGCAGTGGGTCGCGCCGAACTCGGACATCTTCCGCCGGTTCCCGGACGAGGCGCACTGGCTCATGCGGACCGTGCCCCTGTACCGCGACTGGTACCGGGCCCGGCTCGCCTGGACCTTCAACGACAAGGTGCACCGGTCGCTGCAGCGCGACCCGGCGTGGACCGAGCCGACCCGGTCGGTTAACGCCGAGAACGATGCCCACAGAAGGGTTTTCACCCGCTACCTCGAGGCGGAGCTCGCCGACCGGCCGGACCTGCTCGCGAAGTGCCTGCCCGACTACCCGCCCTTCGGCAAGCGGATGCTGCTCGACAACGGCTGGTTCGCGGCGCTGCGCCGCGAGCACGTCGACCTCGTCGCCGAGGAGGTCGTGCGGTTCACGCCGTCCGGGGTCGAGAGCGCCGGTACCCACGTCGACGCGGACGTCGTCGTCCTCTGCACGGGGTTCCAGGCGCACGAGTTCCTCGGGCCGTGGCAGGTCCGCGGCCGGTCGGGCCGCAGCGTGCGGGAGCAGTGGGGGCCGGACGACGCGACGGCCTACCTCGGCGTCACGGTGCCGGACCTGCCGAACTTCTTCATGCTCATCGGCCCGAACACGGCGCTCGGGCACGGCGGCAGCATGATCACGATCGCGGAGTTCCAGGCGGAGTACGTCGTCCGGCTCGTGGAACGGATGCTCGGCGAGGGCATCACGTCGGTCGAGCCGCGGGACGAGGTCGCACGGGAGTACACCGAGCGGGTGGACGCCGCCCACGGCGCGATGATCTGGACCCACCCCGGGATGACGAACTGGTACCGCAACCCGGCCGGCCGGGTCGTCTCGACGCTGCCGTGGCGGATCGTCGACTACCGGGAGATGATCCGCGAGCCCGACCTCGGCGACTTCCTCGTGCGCCGGGCGGGCTGAGCCGCGCGGCTCCGGCGGCGGGTCAGCTCGCGCCGTCGAGGACGCCGACGAGCGCGTCGCACAGCGGCGGCCACACCTGCATCCCCCACGGCCCGAACCCCTGCTGCGTCAGGCACGCGACGGCGACGCCGCGGGTCGGGTCGACCCAGAGGAACGAGCCGCTCCCCCCGAAGTGGCCGAAGGTGAGCGGCGAGACCCGGGTGCCGGCCCAGTGCCCGGCCTTGCCGAAGTTGCGCTCGAAGCCCAGGCCCCAGTCGCACGGGTCGAACCGGCCGACGCCCGGGACGATGCCCGCCAGCCCCGGGTAGGCGACCTCGACGAACCCGGCGAGCGTCGTCGCGTGCAGCACCGTCGGCGCGAGCAGCTCGCGACCGAACGCCGCGAGGTCGGTGACCGTGCTGTGGAAGCCGAAGGCGGGCGAGCCCTGCGGTGTCGTCGCGGTGAGCCCGAGGGGTTCGAGGACGGCCTCGGTGAGGTACTCGGCGAACGGGACGCCGCTGGCCGCCGCGAGATGCTCGGCGGCCTCCTCGATCCCGCGGTTGGAGTAGACCCGCCGGGTCGCCACGGCGCACACGACCGGGGCGTCGCTCTCGAAGCCGTAGCCGGCGGTGTGCGCGAGCAGGTGCCGCAGGGTGGCCCCGGGCGGCCCGGCCGGGTCGTCGAGGGTGACGGCCTCCTCCTCGACGGCGACCCCGAGCGCGTAGGCGGTGAGCAGCTTGCTCACCGACGCGACCCGGGAGGGCTCGTCGACGGCGCCCCGGGAGGCCAGCACGCCGTGCGCGTCGGTGACGACGACGCCGGCGGCGGGGACGTCCCAGCCGTCGATCGCGGTGAGCACGCGGGCGAGCGACGCGGCGAGTGCGCTGCGGTCACCCGTCGTCGTGCCGGTCACCCGCGCCTCACTCCTCGCGCTCGTCGATGAGCTTGCCCCCGAGGAGCTGCTCGACGACGGGCGCACCGACGAGCGCGGAGCCCTCGACGTCGGCGTCGTCGAAGCTCACCTCGTCGTCGCGGGGCGCGGTGCGGGGGGCCGGCTGGGCCGCGGGGGCGGC
>JACRAB010000213.1 GCA_016213575.1 Actinomycetota bacterium | reverse complement strand
GGGGGCCGACGGCGAAGGCCGTCGCCCTCGGTCGTCCTGCAGCGTGAACCGTGGTCGCGGCCGCTGCCCGGAGCTCTCAGTCGCCGCTGTCGCCGCCGTCCTCCGGGTCGTCGTCGGTGGAGTCGTTGCGGGTGTCGCCCTCGTCCTCGTTCTCCACGCTGTCGTCGGCACCGACGTCGAGGTGGTCGTCGCCGTCCCCGCCGTCGTCGACATCGGTGCCCCGGCCGCCGTCGAGCCAGTCGTCGCCGACGTCGCCGGAGAGGTGGTCGTCGCCGTCGTCGCCCTGCAGCGTGTCGTCGCCCTCGCCGCCGTCGAGGCTGTCGTCGCCGTCGCCGCCGCCCACGGAGTCGTTGCCGCCGTCGCCGAAGAGGGCGTCCGCGCCGAGCCCGCCGGTGAGGACGTCGTCCGCGTCACCGCCGTGCTCGGTGTCGTCCCCGGCCTCGCCGTCGATCGTGTCCGCGTCGGCGCCGCCGCTCAGGTCGTCGTCGCCCTCGCCGCCCGCCACGTCGTCCGCCCCGGCGCCGCCGTCGACGGTGTCGTCCCCGCCGTCCCCGCTGATCGTGTCGAGACCCGCGCCGCCGGTCAGGTCGTCGTCGCCGTCGCCGCCGGTGAGGGAGTCGTCTCCCAGGCCGCCGTCCTCGGTGTCCGCGCCGGCGCCGCCGGCGGCGGCGTCGTTCCCGGCGCCGCCCGTCAGGGTGTCGATCCCGGCGCCGCCGTCGAGGTCGTCGTCGCCGTCCTGGCCGTTCAGGTGGTCGTCACCGTCGCCGCCGGCCACGGTGTCCGCGCCGGCACCGCCGGACTCCGTGTCGTTCCCGGCCCCGCCGGAGAGCGCGTCGCTGCCGGCGCCGCCGGCCAGCCGGTCGTCGCCCAGGCCGCCGGAGACGGTGTCGTCGCCCGCCGCCCCGGAGAGCACATCGTTGCCCGCGCCGCCGTTGACGTGGTCGTTGCCGTCGCCGCCGTCCTCGGTGTCCGCGCCGGCGTCGCCCCCGATCGTGTCGGCCCCGGCGTCGCCGTGGACGCTGTCGTTGCCGTCGCCGCCCGCCGCCGTGTCGGCGCCCGCGTCGCCGTGGAGGACGTCGGCCCCCGCACCACCGGTGAGGTGGTCGTTGCCCAGGCCGCCCGACACGTGGTCGCGGCCGAGACCGCCCGACCCGGTGTCGTTGCCCGCCCCACCGAGGATCGTGTCGTCCCCGGCGTCACCGGTCACGGTGTCCGCACCGGTGGAGCCGCACACGAGGTCGTTGCCGCCGCCGGCGTGCACGACGTGGCCGCCGACCCGGATCACGATGACGTCGGCGCGCGCGGTCCCGTTGACGACGTGCGGGCTGCGCGCGGTGACGACCTTCGTCGCGGCGCGCCCGTTGCAGGTCGCGCCGGTGGCGGCGGACGCCGCGACCGGGTGGGCGGCGAACAAGGCGATCGGGGCGGCGCAGGCCAGACCCAGGTACCGGCGCGAAAGGCGCATCGAGATCCTCCGTCGAACACTGAATGTGACGTCCTGTCGCAGTCAGTATTCGAGCGCGGGTCGTCGAGGGATACGGCCGAAGGGCTCGCGAGGCCCGCACGTCACCCGACCGGCACAGCACGTCGCACCCGTTCGGCCGTGCCGGTCAGGTCCGTCCGGGGGCGCAGCCGGCCCAGGTGCCCCGCCGCGACGTCCACGCCGCCGCGCCGAGGGCGACGACCAGGTACAGGACGACCAGGGACAGCGGGACTGCGCGTGACCGTCGAGCTCGGAGAGTGAGCCTCCCCGGGGCGAACGGGGGATAACGCCGGTTCCTCGGTGATCCAGATGAACAGCATGTGAAACTGACGGCGTCGTCTCGGGGACGGGGCACGACGGACGAGCTGGAGCTGGGGCATGAGGTTCGGACGGTCCACCGCCGGCAAGACCGCGGGCGACGGCCCGGGGCGGGTCGACGCGGTGCCGCCGCAGGGGCGCGGCGCGGAGGCGGCCCGGGGCACCGCCGTCGCCGACGGGGCGCCGGTCGCGCAGTTCGGCATCCTGCTCGGCGAGCTGTTCGTCCGCAACGCCGTCATCAGCCCGGCGGTGCTCGACGACGCCCTCATGCGCCAGACCGGCTCCGGCCGGCGCATCGGCAGCATCCTCGTCGAGCTCGGCGTCATCGACGAGCGGGACCTCGCGCACGGTCTGGCCCAGCAGGTCGGGCTGCAGGCGGTCGACCTGAGCCGGACGACGCCCGACCCGGTCGCCGCCGGGATGCTCGGCGAGAGCAAGGCCCGCGGGCTGCAGGCCATCCCGATGGGGATCACCGAGGACGGCACGGTCCACGTCGCGCTCGCCGACCCGTCGCCGGACGTCGCCGAGGAGGTCCTGCGCTCCCTGGACCGGCCCGCCGCGCTCTACGTCGCCACGGAGAGCGAGGTCCGCCGGGCGATCGACTCGACGTTCCGGGCGCTCACCGGCGTCGAGGACCAGGTCGCGGCCTTCACGGCGACCACCGACGTCCGGACGACGGTCAACCGCAGCGACGTCGAGGACCAGACGGACGACGCGCCCGTCGTCCGCGTCGTGAACCTCGTCATCACGCAGGCGTTGCGGGACAGGGCGTCCGACGTGCACATCGAGCCCCAGGACGGTCGCGTCCGGGTCCGCTACCGGATCGACGGCGCGCTCCACGACGTCCTCACCCTGCCGGCCGAGATGGGCCCGGCGGTCGCGAGCCGGCTCAAGATCATGGCCGGGATGAACATCGTCGAGCGGCGCCGGCCGCAGGACGGCCAGATCGCCACGTCGATCGAGGGCCGGGACATCGACATCCGGGTCGCCACCATGGGCAACGTGTGGGGCGAGAAGGTCGTGCTGCGGATCCTCGACAAGAGCCGCTCGCTCTTCCGCCTGCGGGACCTCGGCATGCCGCCGGCGACGCACGAGACGTTCGCGAAGATGATCCGCTCGCCGTACGGCATGGTCATCTGCGCCGGCCCCACCGGTTCGGGCAAGACGACGACGCTCTACGCGTCGCTCTCCGAGGTCAACACGGTCGACAAGAACATCACGACGATCGAGGACCCGGTCGAGTACGTCTTCCCGTCGATCAACCAGATCCAGATCAACGAGCAGGCCGGTGTCACGTTCGCCACGGGGCTCAAGTCGATCCTGCGGCAGGACCCGGACATGATCCTCGTCGGGGAGATGCGGGACGTCGAGACCGCGCGGATCGCCGTCCAGTCGGCCCTCACGGGGCACTTCGTGCTCTCGTCGCTGCACGCGACGGACGCGGTGTCGGCGCTCTACCGCTTCCTCGACATGGGGATCGAGTCGTTCCTCGTGGCGTCCTCCGTCATCGGCGTCGTCGGCCAGCGGCTGGTCCGCAAGATGTGCACCTACTGCCGCGTCCAGTACCAGCCCACGCCCGAGGAGTACGCCTTCTACGTGGAGGCCAGCGGCGTCGAGAAGCACCGGTTCTTCATCGGCGAGGGATGCAACTACTGCTCGAAGACCGGCTACTCGGACCGGGTCGGCGTCTACGAGCTGCTCACCGTCACCGAGGAGATGCGCGAGATGATCGTGCACCCCAACCCGTCGCACGACGAGATGCGCCGGCTCGCGGTCGCGCAGGGCCTCGTTCCGCTGCGCCAGGGCGGCATCGGGCTCGTCGAGCAGGACGTCACGACGATCAGCGAGATCGTCCGCTCCATCTACATGCTCTGAGCCGCCGCGCCCCGCCATCGCCCGAACCGGTGAGGGCCGGACGCCCGATGCCCGGATCGGCTCTTCGGGCGACAACCCCGCCCGCGCGGTAACGCCGGCCCCCTGCGGCCCGATGATGCGCTCGACGTAGAGAGGAGCACCTGCCATGCCGAAGTTCGCCTACGTGGCGCTGGCCCCCGACGGGGCCCAGGCCCGCGGTGTGCAGGAGGCTCCGACACTGGCGGCCGCGCGGATGGCGCTGGTCCACAAGCGCCTGCGGGTCACCGCGATCGAGCCGAAGACGTCCTGGACCCAGATCGAGCTGACCCCCAGCCGGATCCGGCCCGCCGACCTCATGCACCTGTCGCGCCAGCTCTCCGCCTTCCTGCGGGCGGGGATCCCGATCCTCGACGCGATCCAGGTGCTCGGGGAGGAGAGCGACCGGGCCGCGGTGCGCCGCGTGCTGGCCGGCGTCGGCACCGACCTGCGGTCCGGGGCGACCCTGGCCGACGCGCTGGACCGGCACCCGCACGACTTCCCCGACTGGTACCGCGGCATCCTGCGCTCGGCCGAGCTGACCGGGCGCCTCGACGAGGTCCTCGAACAGCTCTCGACCTACATCGAGAAGGACGTCGAGGCGCGCCGCAAGATCGTCAGCGCGGTGATCTACCCGTCGGTGGTCTTCGTCATGTCGATCTTCACGGTCGTCGTCCTCAGCGTCTTCGTCCTGCCGAAGTTCGAGGACCTCTTCGCCAGCCTCGACGTCGAGCTGCCGCTCACGACGCGGATCCTGCTCGGAACGAGCCGGTTCCTCGGGCACTGGTGGTGGGTGTTCGCCGGCGGCTTCGCGCTGCTCGCGCTCACCGGGTTCGGGGCCTCCCGGACCCAGCCGGGACGGCTGCTGTGGCACCGGGTCCTCCTGCGGCTACCGGTCGTCGGGGACACGGTCCGCTACGCGCTCGTCGAGCGCTTCACCCGGCTCCTCGCGTCGATGGTCGACGCCGGTGTCTCGCTGCCCCGGTCGATGGAGGTCGCGATCGGCAGCCTGCGGAACCTGGTCTTCCGCAGGGCGTTGCTCGACGTGCGCGAGCGGATGCTCCGGGGCGAGGGGCTGGCCGGACCGATCGCGGCCACCCGCCTGTTCCCGGGTGTCGCCGCCCAGATGATCCGGGTCGGTGAGGACACCGGCACGCTGGACACCCAGCTGGCGGTCGCCGCGAAGTTCTACGAGAAGGAGCTCGACTACAAGATCAGCAAGGCCACGGCCCTCATCGAGCCGGTCGTCATCATCGTCATGGGTGGCATCGTCGGCTTCGTCGCCGTCGCCCTCGTGTCGGCGATGTACGGCATCTTCGGCGCGAACAGCCTGTCGTGACGCGGGGACCGGCAGCGGCGGGCGACGGCGACCGGGGCGAGACCCTGGTCGAGCTGCTCATCACCGTCATGGTGATCGGCATGTCGGTGAGCGCCGTCCTCGGAGCTGTCGTGGCCGGCGTCGACGCCGCCAGTCTGGGCCGCAAGCAGGCCGACGCCAAGACGTTCCTGCGGGTGTGGGCGGAGGGGATCGAGCGCGCCGGCTGGCCCTCCAGCTGCGCGACGGAGTCGGCCGTCACCGCGGCCGCCCCGCGGACGGCGGACGGCGACGTCGCCTATCCGAACGGTGTCGGCGGGACGGCCCCCGAGGCCGTCACCGTGACCACCCGGGAGTGGACCGGCAGCGCGTGGGCCACGTGCTCGGGGACGCCGTCCGACCTGCAGGAGATCACCCTCAGGGTCCAGGTGCGGACCGGGGTGTTCCCCTCCGGGTCGCAGAGCCTCGCCGTCGTCGTGAGGAAGCCGTGAGACCGGCGGCGCAGGGCCGCCCCGACGAGGGCGGCTTCACCCTCATCGAGCTCCTCGTGTCCCTGACGATCCTCGGCCTCGTCTCCGCAGCCCTGGTGCTGTCGATGTTCTCGATGCTCACGTTCTCCAAGAGCTCGCGGGACACCGCCCGGGGCTCGTACGACCGGGACCTCAGCTCGGCGGTCTTCGCGAACGACGTGTTCGGGTCGACGTCGACCGGCGCGACGTTCGCCGTCGCGGCGACGTGCGTCTCCGGGGCCACCGCGGTCGTCGAGACCCGCGGGGCCTCCTTCGACGGCACGGCGGCCGACCCGTCGGACGTCGTCACGGTCACCGACTACCACCTCAGCGGCGGGGCGCTGCTGCGCACGACCTGCAGCTTCGCCGGCACCACGGCGTCCGGGACGCCGGTGGCCGGGACCACGACCGTTGTCGCCCGCAACGTGTCCGCGGCCACGGCGGCCTGGGTCTCGGGCGGCAGCAACCGGCAGGTCCGGCTGACCCTGACGAGCTCGGTGGACGGGTCCTCGTGGGCCCTGCTCGGGACGAGGAGGACCGCATGAGGCGCGACACCCTGCGCCGGTCGGACGAGGGCGTCTCCCTCGCCCTGGCGATGATCTTCCTGATGATCTCCTCCCTGGTCGTCACCGCGGTGCTCTCCTACGTGAGCAGCCAGCTGTCGAGCGTGCAGCGCACGAGCAGCCGGATCGGCGCGAGCTACGACGCGGACGCCGCCCTCAAGGTCGCCGCCAACGCGCTGAAGACCAGCGCGCAGTTCGCGTCGCTGTGCGACGCCGGGACGCCGCTGCCGGTCCAGGCCCCGAACACCAGCGGCGCCACGGTGAAGATCTACTGCTCGCCGGGCGACACGATGTACGGCTCCTCGTTCGTCACGAGCGGGAACGCCCTCGCCACGGCGCTGACCCTGACGTCCAAGAAGTCCTCCCGCTCCTGGGAGGACGGCCTGGTCAAGACGAAGAACAACGTGCTGTGGGTGTCGGGCGGGATCGCCGCGAACAGCCGCATCCTGCAGTCCGGCGGCACTGGCTGCGCCGCGACGCCGCAGCCCCCCACGGCGAACTGCGCCGAGGTCTTCGTGGACAACGGCAGGGTGCAGGCGTCGAGCTGTTCGCCGGCGGCGGTCTCGGGCGGTGCCACCTGGATCTACGCGAAGAACGGGGTCAGCTGCTCGTCGGCCACCACGGTCGCGGACGGGTACAAGCGGCTGTGCGCCAACCCGCCGTTCTCGTCCACGTGCCCGGACCTCGACCCGTTGCTGTCCTGGCAGCCCGTCCCGACCTGTCCGTCGAGCCCCGCCACGAAGACCGTCGAGTTCCAGCCGGGCTACTACGACGACGCGGTGGCGCTGACCAGCCTGACGAAGAACTGCGGCGCGCGGCTGTTCTGGTTCCGGCCCGGGACCTACTACTTCGACTTCAAGAACGGCGACGCTCCCGGCCTGACGGGGACGAGCCACGTCTGGGACGTCTCGACGGACGCCACCGTCGTCGCGGGGACCGCCCCGACCGCCGGTGACGTCACGGGGGCGGCGGGCAAGGGGATCACGCTCAACGCGTGGACCACCGCGGCGTCCGCCACGCCGCCCGCGGTCCCCGGTGCCTGTGTGCCGCCGACCTACAAGCAGGCCAACGGCGGGGCGACGTTCGTCTTCGGCGGCGACAGCCGGATCACCATGACGAAGGGCTTCCTCGAGGTCTGCGCCCCGTGGGGCGACGGCACGCAGCCCCCGGTCGCCCTCTGGGGCAACCCGACCTCCGGCGATGACGAGGACGACGGTGACGGTGACGGTGACGGCGAGGGTGACGGCGACGCCGACACCCTCCAGATGACGGCGACGCCGGTGAGCACCGGCACGCCCTCGTTCTCGCCGAGGACGCTCACGGCGCTGGCGACGCCGGACAACAGCTCCTCGACGGTCAGCATCTCGCCGGGCCGTAACCGCAGCGCGACGGTCGACCTCACGGTCGCCGGCTTCGCACCCGTCCCGGCGGCCCCCAAGGGCTCGCTGCTCACGAGTGCCCAGGTCCTCGTCCGGCACCGCGCGACCCTGACCAGCAGCGCCTCCGCGACGGCCACCATGACGCTCACCCCGACCGCCACCGGCACCGCGATCACCCCGGCGCTCACCGTGAACCCGACCACGAGCTTCCCGAGCGGGCTGGGGGAGACGTCGATCGACGTCACGTCCCAGCTCGCCGCGGCGTTCCGGACGCAGGGCTACACAGGGCTGGGCATCAAGTACTCGGCGACGGCGAACGGGGGGAGCGGCAGCGGCACGGCCACCTTCGCCGTCGACTCCGTCCGCCTGCGGCTCACCTGGTCCCGACCGACGCTGCGGTCACAGACGGCCGACCTGCCGGACGGCAACTGCATCGGGCGAGCGACGAGCGCGAGCGCGAGCTGCGACCTCGTGACGACCAGCGGACCCTCGACGAGGCTCTACCTCCAGGGCATGGCCTACGCGCCGTCGGCGACCTTCGACATCACGCTGACGAACGTGTCGCAGCAGGTCTTCGGGTGGGGCCTGGTCGCCCGGTCGGCCAGCCTCGGGATCAGCCCGTCGGCCGACCTGGACGGGCCGGTCGTGTCGGTGCCCACCCTCAACCAACGCGCGTTCCTCACGGCATATCTCTGCCCCGTCGGGTCGGGGACCTGCGACGACAGCGACCCTGCGAGGATCCGTGGCCGGGCGGTGGCGACGGTCGCGACCGATCCCGCCACGGGTGCGGTCAGTGTCGTCGTCGAGGGCTGGCAGGTCCCGCCCTACTGAGCCCATTCACCGGGGCAGAATGCCTGGCGCACAACGGCTTTGCGGCTCATCCGAACGGGTGGCTTCGGCCGGTTCCGCCCTCGCCGGGCGGCGTGGTCGTCCAGGATCGGAACGCGCAGGCCCTCCCGGGATCGGGGCTGGGGGGCGGTACCACCCACCACCCGGATCGGTGACGGGACGACCGTCCACGAGAGAGACGCAGGGGAACCACATGCTCCGCATCCGCACCGAAGAGGCCCGCGAGCAGGGCTTCACGCTCATCGAGCTCCTCATCGTCATCGTCGTCCTCGGCCTGCTGGCCGGCATCGTGACGCTCGGCGTCACGAAGTTCAGCGACGACGCCACGGCAGCCACGTGCTCCGCCACGCAGGACAACCTGCAGATCGCGGCGGACGCCTTCGCCGCGCAGAACGGTGGCACGGCGGCCACGACGTACGCCCAGATCGACGTCTACACGAAGGCCGGTGACGGTTCCGCGGCGCCGGCCGGGTTCAGCATCTCCGGCGGCACCGTCAGCCTCGGCTGCTGACACCCCTTCGGCGGCAGGGCCCGGGGCCGCTCCCCGGCCCCTGCCGCCGTCCACCCCCGGCCGCGAACGACCGGGCCGAGCAGCGGCGTCCGCGCCGCCCGAGCGAGCAGCGGGGCAGGAGCCGGTGGGGCGCGAAGGACGCACGGCCCCGGGGACGCTGCCGGGGCGCCTGGTCGAGATCCTCGTGGCGACAACGGTTCTCGGCCTGCTCGGAGCCCTCGTCGTCACCGGGGTGCAGCAGGTCCGGCAGCGCGCGGTCCGAGCGGTCTGCGACGAGGCCGTGTCCGCGACGTCGCTCGCGGCGCAGGCCTTCCGGTCACGGCACGGGGTCTACCCGCGGGCCGCGGCGCAGCTCGTCGAGGAGGGCTACCTGCGCCCCACGGGGACCACGTCCTTCGACGTCACGTACGCCCAGGCCCGGTCGGGGCGCGGGTTCGTCGTCACCGGGCGGACAGCGTCCGGCGCCCCGTGCCGGGCGGAGCAGGGCTGAGCCGGAGGGTCAGGCCCGGCCGGGCGCACCCTGGAGCACCCCGAGGCGGCCGTCCGCGACCCCGCCCGCGGCCAGGTCCGCCGGGCGCCCGATCTCGGCCGGGAACGACGACCGCGCGACGGCCTCCTCGTAGGCCACGAGACCCGTGCGCACGAGCTCGTCGAGCGACTGCTCGAGCGTCTGCATGCCGACGTTCATCCCCGTGACGAGCTGGTTGCGCAGCTGGCTCGTCTTGCCCTCCTTGACGAGGTTGCGCACCGGGCCGTTCGCGACGAGCACCTCGTGAGCGGCGACCATGCCCCCGCCGAGGCGGGGGACGAGGCGCTGGTAGACGACACCGGTCAGCGTGCTCGCGAGCTGCACGCGGATCTGCGGCTGCTGGTCGGCGGGGAACACGTCGACGAGACGGTCGACGGCCTGTGCCGTGTCGTTCGTGTGCAGGGTCGCGAAGACGAGGTGGCCGGTCTCGGCGAGGGTCAGGGCGAAGCGGATGGACTCGAGGTCGCGCATCTCGCCGACGAGGATGACGTCGGGGTCCTCGCGGAGCGCGCTGCGCAGCGCGTGGGCGAAGGACTCGGTGTCCTCGCCGACCTCGCGCTGGCTCACTGCGGCCCGCTTGTGCTCGTGCACGTACTCGATGGGGTCCTCGATCGTGAGGATGTGGACGGCGCGGTTCTCGTTGATGACGTTGATGATCGCGGCGAGCGTCGTCGACTTGCCGGAGCCCGTCGGGCCGGTGAGGAAGACGAGCCCCTGCTTCAACGCGGCGAACCGCCGGACGGCGGCCGGGACCCGGATGTCGTCGAAGCCGGGGATCTGCCGGGGGATGATCCGCAGGGCGATCGCGACGTCGCCGCGCTGCCGGTAGGCGTTGCCGCGGATGCGCGCGGTGCCGCGCCAGGAGAACGAGAAGTCCACCTCGGAGCCGGCCGCGAACTGGTCGCGCTGCTTCTCGCCGAGCAGGAGGTCGACGGCCTGGGAGGTGTCGTGGCCGGTGAGCACCGCGGTCTCGCGCACCGGGTGCAGGTCGCCGTCCACCCGGATCAGCGGCGGGGCTCCGGCGGTGAGCAGCAGGTCGGTGCCCCGGGCCTGCCACAGGGCGGCGATGAGGCCGTCGATGCCTGGGGGGAGGGTCGCGTCTGCCACCTCCCGAGACTAGCCAGGCCGTCCGGGGGCGGGGCCGGAACGCACCCGCGCCTGCCCGAACGGCCCACCCGGGGTGCCCTGCGCCGTCCGGGTGAAGCGTCGGCACCGGGCTCCTCGCCGGGGCGGCGCCGGCCGACGGGTCGTCCGTGCGAGCCCGCCGGAACCTCACTGCCGCCGTCGCGGCCGCCGCCGTGGCGGGGGCGGCGCTGCTCCCGACGGCCGGTCCGGCTGCGGCGCACCAGGTCTCGCGGGCCTCGGTCGAGTCGGACGCGGGGGACGGCATCGTCGCGCTGCAGAGCGAGGTGCTCGCGCTCGTGGCCCTCGACGTGTGGCCCGCCCCCGTGCCGCAACGGCTCCAGGACGTCCACGACGAGTACGCGTCCTACGTCGACGGTCTCGACCGTCGCGCGCTCGTCGCGGGGGTGCTCTCGGCGGACGCCGACGGCGCGCGGGTCCTCGAGCGGCTCCGGGCCGGCGGCGGACGGCCGAGCCCGTCGGAGGTGGCCGCGCTCGGGCCGCTGCGGTCCGAGGACCGGACGGCGCTGCGCGAGGGCCGCCCGCTGTCGCTGCTCCCCGAGGACTACGTGCGCGCCCTCGACGAGCTCGAGGACCTCGCGTCCGGCGCAGGGCCGGCCCCGGCCGGGACCCAGGAGCCCGGCGCGCCGGGGCCCACCCGGACCGCGGTGCCGGTGACGGCGACCGCACCGGCGACGTCCTCCGCGACGTCCTCCGCAACGTCCCCCGGCACGTCGTCCGGCACATCCCCCGTGACCTCGCCGACGGCGGCACCGGCGACCCCCGCGAGCGGAGACCGGCCCGGCACGGGACTGCCGGTCGGGGTGCTCGGGCCGGCCGCGGCGCTCGCCCTGGTGGCGGCGTCCGTCGTGGCCCTGCGCCGACGTCGGCGCCCGGCCGGCACCGTGCTGTCCGCCCGGCACGTCGTCGGCCTGCTCGACGCCGGTCGCCTCCTCGGCGATGCCCGTGACGTCGACGCGGTCGCGCAGGTCGCGGTCGCCGAGCTCACGAAGCTGCTGCGCGTCGAGGCCACCGTGCTGCTGGCCGCCGACGGTCGCGGCGGCGGCCGACAGGTGCTGGCCGATCCCCGGGGGTGCCTCGACGGGGCGCCGGAGCCGGTGGCCGGGCTGCTCGCCCGGGTCGCCGCCACCGGGCAGGCGAGCCTGGAGGTGCTCGACGACGACCCGTGCCTCGGCGACCGCGCCGTGCTCGCGGTGCCGGTGCTCGCCGGCGGCGAGGTGGTCGCCGTGCTGGCCGCCGTGCGCCCGGCCGGGCAGCCGTTCGGGCTCGACGAGCTCCGGGTGGCGACCGAGCTCGCACCGCTCGTCGCCTCCGCGCTGCACGGGGCCGCCGCGCTGGAGACCGTGCGCACGCAGGCGACCCGCGACGCACTGACCGGGCTGCCGAACCGGCGCAGCCTCGACCTCGACCTGCGGGCCGAGGTGGAGCTGCACGCCGGGCGCACGACGGCCGTCGTCATGGTGGACGTCGACCACTTCAAGAAGTTCAACGACCGCGAGGGGCACGCCGCCGGTGACGCCGCGCTGCAGGCGGTCGCCCGGGTGCTGGCGGCCGCCGTCCGGGACCAGGACGGCGCGTACCGGTACGGCGGGGAGGAGTTCTGCCTGCTCGTCCGGCAGGTCACCGAGGCCGAGGTCCGGGCCCTGCTCGACCGGGTGCTCGACGCCGTCCGTGCCGTGGACGTCCCGGGGGCGGCCGCCCAGCCCGCGGGTCACCTGTCGGTGTCGGCGGGGGTCGCCCTCGTCGAGACCGAGGACGCCGCCGTCGCCGTCCTGCGCGCCGACGAGGCGCTGTACCGCGCCAAGGAACTGGGCCGGGACCGCTACGCGCTGGCCCCGCCCCTCGCCGGCCCGGCCGCTGCCCGGCCGCCCACGGACCCCGCCGCCGACCCGGCCGAGCCGGACCCGTCGGACCGGCACGGCCGGGTCTGAGCCCGGCGCAGGTCAGGGCCGGACGGCCCGGACGAAGGCGCTCGCGACCGCCCCGTCGAGTGCGTCGAGCAGCTGCTCCGCCTCGTCGCCGGCGGGCAGCAGGTCGGCCGGCAGCGTCGCGGCGAGGTCGAGGACGTCCTGCCGGGAGTACGTCCGCGTCACCTCGACGCCCGCGTCGACGAAGCCGGCCGCGGTGAGCCGCGCGACGTAGTCGGTGTCGCGCAGGGCACCGGCGATGCAGCCGGTCCAGAGCTGCATGAGCTGCGTCGCGGCCTCCGGGAGCGGCTTCAGGAGGACGACGTCGGAGACGGCGAACCGGCCGCCGGGGCGCAGCAGCCGGGCCGCCTCGGCGAGGACGGCGTCCTTGTCCGCGGCGAGGTTGATGACGCAGTTGGAGATGACGACGTCCACCGAGGCGTCGGGCAGCGGGACGGCCTCGATCGTGCCGAGGAGGAAGCGCGCGTTCTGCACGCCGGCCTCGACCTGGTTGCGCCGGGCGAGGTCGAGCATCTCGGGAGTCATGTCCACCCCGTAGGCCGTCCCGCCGGGGGAGACCCGCCGCGCGGAGAGCAGGACGTCGAGCCCGCCGCCGGAGCCGAGGTCGAGGACGTCCTCGCCGGGCCGCAGGTCGGCGAGCGCCGTCGGGTTGCCGCACCCCAGGGACGCCGCGAGCGCGGCCTGCGAGGTCTGCGCCGCCTCGTCGTCGTAGAGGTCGCGGGTGATGGCGTCCTTGCCGCCGCCGACCTGTGCCGTGCCGGCGGCGCCCGGACCGGCGTCGCCGCAGCAGACGGGGGCGCAGCAGCCGGTGGCGGCGTCCGCCGGGCGGGCGGCCGCGCGAGCCGCTTCCGCGTAGCGCTCACGGACGGCGGCGCGCAGCTCGTCGGCGTCCTGCGGGACCTGGGTGGTGCTCATGACGTCTCCTGACGACATACTCGTATCGACGGATGTCGATGTATCCATCCTGTGCCCGCCGACGCCCGGGGGTCAACCATCGACATGTGTCGATGTCGTGCGAGGATGAGCACATGGCCACGCCGCTGCCCCTCCTGCCGACGGCGGTCGAGTGCTGCGCACCGCTCACCGAGGCGCCGCTCACCCCGGAGCAGGCCGACGCCCTGGCCCGCCGGCTCAAGGCGCTCGCCGACCCGGTGCGGCTGCGGCTCGTCTCGATCCTGCTCGCGAGCCCGGACCAGGAGGCGTGCACCTGCGACCTCGTCGGCCCGCTCGGGCTGACCCAGCCGACGGTCTCGCACCACCTCAAGAAGCTCGCCGAGGCCGGCATCGTCACCGGCGAGCGGCGCGGCGTCTGGACGCACTACCGGGTCTCCACCGAGGCGATCAGCGCTCTGCTCGCGATGCTCAGCCCGCTGAGGTAGGCGCGCGCCGGGACGGCGACCAGGGCGTCGCACGGCTCGATACCCTCGGCGCATGGCCGACGTGGAGGACTACCT